>NZ_QTLZ01000002.1:36915-342138 GCF_003635425.1 Parabacteroides sp. AF27-14 | reverse complement strand
ACACACGCATCATCCACATCAAGCTCATAGCCAACAACGCGGAGAGGATCAGATCCCGTTTACGGATATACACCAAATAAGGAGAAAAGTCCGTCAACGCCTGAAACACGACCACGCAAATCAAGCCAAACAAGACGGCGAATCCCACCTTTTGCAAGTCCACGAAAGAGGAATAACGTATAATCCCCGAATAGGTATGGAACAGGCGAAAGCCTACCAGATAAGGAATCAGGCATACCAACAGCGTGACCAATAGATGTCCTAAGATATCCAAGGTTGATAATACACCGTTATTCAAGGTATACACCAATAATCCGGAAAATAGGATCAAGCAGCAATCCAGCAAGATAATACCCCAATAGGGTAAGGATTTCTTGGAAAAGTACCAGGTAGATAGTCGAGAAAAAGGGTTCATGATAACTATAGTATATTCTTCTTTATACAATCCACGATATAGGCCACATCCTCATCTGTCACATACGGGCCAGAAGGCAGGCACAACCCAACCTTAAACAAAGATTCGCTCACCCCATTCACATAAGCCGGGCAATCCTTATAAACAGGTTGCTTATGCATCGGTTTCCACAAAGGGCGAGATTCTATACCCATCGCATCAAGTCCCATACGCATCGCCTCGACATTGGCATTCGGCTCGCAATCCGTATGTGCGTTAACCGCTACGTGAGTCACACCGCCCGCACCACCAACAGCACCTTGTACCGTTGCTTGATAAGCATCCTCCTGTCCTTTCATCCTCAATGAAGGATCCAAGACAATCGTATTCAACCAATAATTACTATCAAAACGGCCGGAAGGATTCTCATGCAAGGTAATCCCTCTCACATCCTTCAACAGCTCCCGGTATAAATCGCACGTATGCTTATGATGAGCCACATGAGCGTCAGCCACCGTCATCTGACCACGTCCGATACCCGCGCAAATATTCGACATCCGATAATTATACCCGATCCGTTCATGCTGGTAATAAGGATAAGCCTCCCGAGCCTGCGTAGCGTAGAACATGATCTCCCGCTTAGCCACCTCGTCCGGACAAATCAACGCACCACCACCACTAGTCGTAATCATCTTATTCCCATTGAACGACAGCACCCCATATTTTCCAAACGTACCCAACATACGTCCATCATAACGAGAGCCAAGACCCTCCGCCGCATCCTCTATGACCGGAATCCCATACCGATCAGCGACAGCCATAATCTCATCCACCTTATAAGGCATCCCATATAAGGCCACTGGGACAATCGCTTTCGGTGTTTTTCCCGTCTTCTCGATACGATCTTGAATCGCCTCTTCCAGCAACACAGGATCCATATTCCAAGTATCCACCTCCGAGTCCACGAACACAGGCGTAGCCCCCAGATAAGTGATCGGATGCGAGGAAGCACAGAAGGTAAAGCTCTGTACCAGCACCTCATCCCCCGGCTTCACGCCACAGGCAAGCAACGCCAGATGCACTGCGGCAGTACCGGCAGACAGAGCCACCACATGTTTACCTTCACCCACGAATTCCTCCAGATCCTTCTCGAATCCATTCACGTTCGGACCTAGAGGCACGACCCAGTTCGTATCAAAGGCCTCTTTGATATACATTTGTTCCTTGCCGCTCATGTGAGCAAGACAAAGGTAAATTCGTTTGTTCATATTTGATTCCTAATATTATTCTCCGTTAGCTATTTTCTTGATTATCTTACATCTGTTTCCCACAGCAAGAACTCCATCTGGGATATCTTTCGTTACCACCGATCCAGCTCCTATCACACACCAACGACCAATCCGCAGTCCAGGGATAACAATCGAACCTGCACCTATCCAAGAGCCTTCACCCACATACACATTTCCACAAAGTGTGGAATGGGGCGAAATATGTACATAATCAGCAATTACTGATTCATGATCTATAGAGGCACCCGTGTTAATAATACAATGTTTACCTATTTGAGCATCAGCTTGCACAATCGCTCCCTGCATAATGACAGTGCCCTCACCAATCGTAGCCGAAGGCGATACGATAGCCGATGGATGAATGGCTCTACCAAATACCCCCTGCATATGTTGGCTAATCATGCGACGAATACGGTTGTCTCCTATACTGATAATTAGAGGAAATAGATCAGACCTCCCGTGAAAGACTGGGTATCCATGAAGTTCCCTTATCTCAGAGTTGTCATCAATCAATCCCTCCACTTGCGAACCTTGCGCACACAAAATGTCGATGATCACTTTAGCGTGACCACTTGCGCCATATAAATACATATCTTGATTTAATTATTTCCTGTAAAAAACTCCATCGTCGCCTGTCCCTCTTGTGAGATACCTTCACGCACAAAGACCTTTTTCAAGGTGATGAATAAGATTCTCAGATCCAACAGGAACGAACAATGATCCACATACCAAACATCCAACTCGAACTTCCTCGTCCAGCTGATCGCATTGCGTCCATGGCATTGTGCCCAACCTGTAATCCCCGGACGAACCTCATGCCTTCTCGCTTGCTCTTCTGAGTAAAGAGGCAAATATTGCGACAAGAGAGGCCGAGGACCAATCAAAGCCATATCCCCTTTCACTACATTAATCAACTGCGGTAACTCGTCAATCGAAGTAGAACGAACAAACCTGCCTACATTCGTTAATCGGTCGGCATCCGGTAACAGATTCCCTTCCGCATCCCGCTCATCCGTCATGGTCTTGAACTTGACAACCTTGAATATCTTTTCATTCTTACCCGGACGCTCTTGTAAAAAGAAAGCCCCTGCCCCCTTATTAGCGAAATGCAGCCAAATGGTTATGACAAGTAGTATCGGCCACAGGATAGCCAACGCAAGAAGTGAGAGGATGAAATCAATCACCCTCTTCCAAAAATCTTTGTACATGATCAATTATTAAACGATAAAAGAGGCAAGCTAATATACCCTATAAACAAATAAACTACATCAGCTTCAGAAAAGGTTAAGTATTTGGTATTCTAATATTTGAAAATTTTTCACCTCCAGATCCAATTCTCAAAGCGGATATTCGATATATTCTTGAAATCCTTAAGATTTTCAGTCACCATTACCATCCGGTGAATCACGGAGGTGCAACCAATCAATAAATCAAAATTATCTTCCATAGGAGTCCCCGCTAAACGTAGACGGGCTTTTTCCGAAGCAGACATATCGAAAGAATCCACGACAGGCAACCCCCTTAGGCACTTACGAACTCGTCCAAATTCTGTGTCCTACGCCGTAAACCTTGTATATGCCCTAACTCCGGGCTTCACGCACTTCTTTCACTAAACGACCCACCTCAATAGAATCCGAGTCTTCCCATACGCCATAAAAAAACTGGCGGAGATTGTTTTTTTCTCAGCCTTGGAACGAAGCAACGATTGGCTTAGACAAGATATTAAATCCAATTTCACCTCATCACTAAGATCCTTCAGTACATTCCAATATGAATCGGATTCAGGAATGATCGCTGTTGTTTTCATATATCCATGTTTTTCACAAAGTTAATGCTTTTACTTTATATCACCAAAACATCCATTAATTATCGTATTTGCGAACCTTGTACCAGGGCTCGTCACAGCAGACTATGCTATCTCGTCGTCTACTGCCTGCATTGTACGATTATCATAGGTAAACAACTTTACTATCCTACGATTCTTCGATATTCCCATACACTGGAGGCATTCTCGAATGATTGATTTAACAACCTTTAAGAACTTAGAGGGGAGGGGGGTGGGAACACTCTGATAGCGAAACCATTTATTCTATGATTGGCCCCTAATTTGACTACTTACGACCTGAAATGACGCATAATAGAATTATAGGTATGCTCCACAGTCCAATTATTCATCAAAAAATCATATCCATTTCTCCCCATTACGACACGTCTGTTTCCATCCTCAGACATATACTGCATTAAACTCATAAATTCTTCTAAATTTCCAGATACTGTCCAACGTCCAAAATCATTAGATTCAGCAATTCTTCCAGCATCGGTAACGATGTCTGTTGCCAATAATATTGGAAGTCTACATTCTAAATACGACAACATACGCGAAGGAGTATTTGGAACAGTAAAGCGATGATCAAGCAGAACCAGTCCGACATCACATAAACATACTATCTTATCATATTCGGCTTTTGGTAAATAAGGAATTAATAAAGCATTCTTAGGAAGATGAACATCAAACCATCTCTTTACTTTTGCATAACCAGTACCTCCACCAATAATGATTATATATGAATCTGCCCTTAACTCGTTAGCTTCTACTATTCTAAGCAAAAAATCCAATCCTTGAGGTTCGCCTAAATTTCCTCCGTAAATAAATAAAGTCTTATCAGATGGTATATTTAATTTTTCAAGAAATTCACTATTATCCTTACTAAAATACTCCATTTCATGAAGTTCAACGCTATTAGGACATATCTCCAATTTACTCTTATCTATTTGTTTATTATGCTCTATCAAAAAATCGATGTTAGCAGGAGATGTACATCCAATGTAGTCTGATATGCTATATAGTTTTTTCTCTTTTCTCCTAAACATTTTATATAACAAGCTTTTTTTAGATAATAAGCCTAGATCAACTGCATTTTGAGGGAATATATCTTTTAACATTAAATATGTTTTTGCATTATTTTTATTCTTCAAATACAGAATTACACCATTCAACGTAATAGGAGGCGTAGAATACAATATCAAGTCAAAATGTATATTATTCCAATATTTATTAATTGCAGACATATATTGATTCTCTAAAAGAAGTACCCCTATACCCTTCTCTATATAATTGGTCTTTTGAATATTTAAAGTTTTAACTTTCAATATATGTAATCGACCAGAATCAACAACTTCTGTTTTCCCTCCATATCTTCGTTCATTCGCAGACACGACATATACAGAATGACCTCTCTCTAGAAATAATCTCAATAAGTCTGTATAAATACCCCTTTGAGACACATCTGAGATCCTTACTAATGTTAAAAAAACAATATTCATATATTACTTTATTTTCGCCAAACCATCTTATTTATAATACCTGTATAACTCTGTATCAACTTAACCACCTTAGTGGATACATTGCTATCATCATAAGCTGGTACCGTTAATCCATAATCTCCACAAAGATGCATTTCTACAGCAAGATCAACGGCCTGTAATACTTGTTCTGTAGAAATTGACCCTATAACAAAGACGCCCTTATCCATAGCTTCCGGACGCTCTGTTGATGTACGAATACTTACCGCTGGAAATTTAAAGAAACTAGCTTCTTCCGGAACTGTCCCACTATCTGATACCACACAAAAAGCATGCTGTTGTAAATGGTTATAATCATGGAATCCTAATGGTTTACTTTGAATCACTCGTTTATCAAACTTAAACCCACGTTGCTCAATAAACTTTTTGCTACGCGGATGACAAGAATAAAGAATAGGCATATTATACTTATCAGCCATAGCATTAACCGCATTCATCAAGGAGAAAAAATTAGCTTCAATATCTATATTTTCCTCGCGATGAGCTGAAAGTAGGATATATTTATGTCTTTCCAACCCTAAACGCCCTAATACTTTACTTGAATTAATTTGTTCTATACATCCATCCAACACCTCACGCATAGGAGATCCGACGACATAAGTATTCTCAGGCCTAACCCCCGCATCAAGGATATAACGACGAGCATGTTCGCTATAACAAAGATTCACATCGCTAGTTACATCTACAATTCTTCTGATTACCTCTTCAGGTAAATTCTCATCTTTACAACGATTTCCTGCTTCCATATGAAATATCGGAATTTTCAAACGTTTTGCGGAAATAATAGAAAGGCAACTATTAGTATCACCTAACACAATTACAGCATCTGGTTTTATTTCTACCATCAATTCATAGCTCTTAGAGATCACATTCGCCATGGTCTGGCCTATGTTTTCACCAACCACATTTAAGTAATAGTCAGGCTCACGCAAAGCTAGATCTTTAAAAAACACTTCGTTTAAAGTATAATCATAGTTCTGCCCTGTATGAACAAGATAATGTTCAAAATACTTATCACACTTTTTAATAATGGCAGACATCTTTATTATTTCAGGCCGAGTACCTAAAATAGTCATTAATTTTAATTTTCCCATATAGCCAATCAATATAAAGGATAAATATCTTTATGGTTATCAACCCACTCTTTCATCTCTATAATCATCTGTTCGTAAGAAGGTACCTCAAAATCAAAATCAGTACGCTTATTGAGTAAGGTCTTATCTAAAACCAATTTTTCAGACTTCGCTATCTGAATCTCGTTATTTCTAAAGTACTTATTAAAGAGACATAGCAAGTTATATTTATTAATACTTTCGTTATTTACCAAATTATATAATCCGGTAAGGTTTGTTTGTAGAGCACGTTCCATTGCTTTTGCAAGGGTTAAAGTAGTAACCCCTGTCCATATAGCTTTTGTAAAGCCATTTATTGGAGTATGTTGTTTCATAAACCAATGAAAAAGGCCTATTCCATGTTCATTAATGTCCGGACCAATAATAGAATTTCTAAAGGTAAGGTTTTTATCATCCATAATCTCACCCAATGCCTTTGTCCTATCATAATAGGAACATCCATCAGGTACGGAGCACTCATCATAAGGTCCTGTATTACCAGCAAACACACAATCCGTACTCATCTGGATAAAGCGTGTCGGAGTATCTGTCAGCCAAGCTACAATTTGATGAGGAAGATAACTATTAATATAAACAGCCTTTTCAGGAGCCGAATCAGCAAATTGATTCAACAAACCAATGCAATTAATTATAGCATCGTAATTGCCTGTAGTTACTATATTTTTCAAGAAATCTATATCAAATGCATCTCCACCAATCCATGTACAAAAAAGAAATTGCTTGCGAGAGAACGCATACACCTCATGTCCTTGCTCTTTAAAATAAAGCGCAATAGTATGGCCAGCCATACCGGAAGCACCCAAGACTAATATTTTCATACAGGTAGTTATTACTCAGAACGTATTTCCTTAGTTTTCACTCTTGCTTGTAAACCCAGATCTTCACGAATAAAATTAAGTCTATGCAACATTTCCTTCATGTCCTCCACATCGAGACGGGTGGTATTATGGGAATGATACTCCTCTACCTGCTCAACCTTATGAGAACCCTCAGTAAAGAACTTATCATAGTTCAAGTCTCGGTTATCACATGGAATACGGTAATAGTTACCCATATCAACAGCCTTGGCCATCTCCTCACGGGTCACCAACGTCTCATAGAGTTTCTCACCGTGGCGGGTACCGATCACCTTCACCTCCGTATCGCCATACACAGGATCCACCTTGGCATAAACCTCTTTCAAAGCCGTAGCCAGCGTAGAAAGTGTAGCGGCAGGGGCTTTCTGCACGAATAGATCACCATTCTCACCATGCGTGAAGGCATACATCACCAAATCCACGGCATCATCCAAAGTCATCATAAAACGAGTCATATTTGGATCCGTGATAGTGATCGGCTTACCATCCATCATCTGCTCTACCCACAAAGGGATCACCGAGCCACGGCTCGCCATAACGTTACCATAACGGGTACAGCAAATAGTAGTCTTTGCGTTCTGTCCCAAAGCACGACCTTGAGCAATAGCAACCTTCTCCATCATAGATTTAGAGATCCCCATGGCGTTGATAGGATAGGCAGCCTTATCGGTAGAAAGCACCACCACATTTTTCACACCATGAGCGATAGCGGAAAGCAACACGTTATTTGTACCCTCCACGTTCGTACGCACAGCCTCCATAGGGAAGAATTCACAACTAGGAACCTGCTTAAGGGCAGCGGCAGAGAACACATAATCCACACCAGTCATAGCGAAATCCACCGCTTCACGCTGGCGAACATTACCAATATAAAATTTCACCTTATGAGCTACCTCCGGACGTTGTGCCTGCAAGAAATGACGCATATCATCCTGTTTCTTCTCATCTCGCGAGAAGATACGAACCTCCTTAATGTCGCTATCTAAGAAACGACGAAGCACAGCATTTCCAAAGGAACCCGTACCACCTGTGATTAGCAGGGTTTTGTCTTTAAAAATTGACATGATATATATTAAAATTATTACTTCCCAGATAAATCTAAAGCTAACAGACTTAAATCATTTTTATTTGTAGCTATAGGCTGAAAATATAAAGTATTTGCATCATTCCTCCCAGAAGGAAAACGAAAGACACCAAACTGAAACGCATAAGGCCAAAGATCCTTCCTCTCCTTGTAGATCTCCCTAAATCCCTTTTCCATATTTCCACAATAGAGATGCACATACATATCCGTGATGCCAGCCCCTCGCTTACGGCTCGTAAAGAGCTTGAATAAAGAGCTATCCCTTCCGTCCGGTTCCACCGTAGACGAGAAGACAAATTGATCACCGCATTGGCATCCATAGATGCAAGATCCGTCAATCGGTGCAATCCTCTTTAATTCCATCGTATCCGGATTCATCAAGTAAATATAATTCTTGGCGAAGGGAGCATCCGTTGCATACAACAAGCCTTCTCTCACCGGGAATACAACACATCCCCTATATTGCTGGTCATTCCAGGCTACCCGTTCCACCCTTTTGAAATTATCCGTGATCCTCCAGATTGCAGAAGCCTCATCGAAATCCCCGGTAAAGGCCCAGAGACAATCCCGATAAGGATCAGCCACGATAGCATGCACATGATTGATGACACCCCGCTCAAATGTATAGACCACCTCCCATTGATCGACAGACTTCCGCTTGTATATATGCACAGGTTCCTTATCCATATTCATGAGATATCCCCCAAACACTACCGCATCGTCAAAACCTCTTATGCCCTCTATCTTCGTAAAAGCCAAAGGGCGCAAGCCTTCCCCGATAAAATACCCTCCGGAGCGTTCGCCCGACAACAGATCCAACTCAAAAATATGATTTCCCCTAGAAAGCAAAACACGATTCTCATCCAAGGCGATAGAGGCACGGATACCGAGTCTTAACAGACGGGAAAAAGGATTTATCGCACCTATAAGAAACTCTTTGGCACTATTAAATATTGGATATTTATCTAACACTTTATTCCCAGCCAAAACCCACAAACATCCCCTTTTATAGCAAATAAGTTTACCCTCTTGAATGAAGCATAAAGGAGCAAAACCTTTCTCTAATCTATTTACCATGTTTATAACATTCTCTGCAATTCTGGATATTGTATTTTACCAGAATTAGATTTAGGAATAACAGCTATAACAAGTACACGAAAAACACTCTGATTAAAACCGGTTTTTGCTACCAAAAAATGCTTTATATCATCTTCCAATCCATTCTGTGTCACAAAAACAGAAATTCGATCATCCACACCAACACATGCGCAATCAGCTGTAATAACCTTCACAAATTGCTCAACAGCATCCAAATTACAACGATTACCCATAACCTTCACAAATCTTTTCATACGTCCCTCTATATAGAAAAAGCCATCTACATCCCTTTTAGCTATATCGCCCGTATAAAGGATTCCGTGATTTTCATCGCCCAGTTGTAAATCTTGTCGTTTTTCAGAATATCCCCAACAGACATTCTCCCCCTCGTATACCAATTCTCCCTCAACATCGGCATCCTTTATGACATCGCCTCCGGCATCTATCAATGAGAATTTACCTCCTGGTATAGCTATGCCAATTGACGCGTATTTATCAACCGCCTTGTCATGAGGAAGATAACTCATTCGAGGAGAGGCCTCTGTCTGGCCATACATTACAACAAATCGCTTATTGTTTGCCTCTGCAAAATCCACATATTCCTTTACGTAAGCAGAATTCATCTTACCCCCTGCTTGCGTCATTGTCTTCAAATAAGGCAAATCCATACAGAAAAATTTTAAACGTCTCAACATCTCATACGTATATGGAACACCGGCAATAGATGTCGCTTTTTCTTCTTTAATAAAGTCCCAGAAATCACGCTGCAACACTGTTTTATCAGTCAGTAAAATAGTAGCACCTTTAATTAAATGAGAGTTAATAACCGACATACCAAAACTATAATACATTGGCAACGACATCACGGGGCGTTCATTCTCATCAATCTGAAGATACTCTGCGATAGACTCCGCATTACTTCTCAGATTTTTTTCAGAGAGCCTAACAAACTTAGGAGAAGCCGTACTACCTGATGTAGTCAAACATAAGAGTAAATTTGGGTTGATCGCTTTATCTTTTTCACTGAAATCCCTATCGTACCGCATTTGCAGCATAGAATAATTTTCATATTTGTAAATAACAGTACCAACAAATTCTCCAACCCTTTTTTGAGATAACCAAATGAACTCAGGATGATAGATAGCAATAAGATGCTGAATAAGCTCTATGTCCTTACTTCCATCTAATAAGACACATGGAATATGTTTAGTCATACATGATATATAACCTAACAAGGAACCCATTACGTTTTCACAAAGAATGAAAACAAGACCATCATACGGAATTGCGTCGTGAAATTTTTCCGTCTCAACAGTTAACTCAGCATATGTAATAGATTCTCCTATATCAGATCTTATAGCCAATCTTGAGGAATACTTCTGCAAATCAAACATCTTAGAACGATATATTATATTTTCGCATAAGAATCAACACCGCAGCCTTATAAGAATTTATATCCATAATATCATCAGATTTTATTTCAATATCAAAGGCTTCCTCAAGGTTAGCGATCAAAACCATTTGACCTACAGAATCCCAATTGCTAACACCTTTATATACCAAATCCTTTAAGTATTTTTTATCAATAGCAAAAGCATCGACAAATGCTTGATTAAGTTTTTCTAAATTATTCATGATAACAACATCTATTAATCGTTTATTTAAAATATGGATAACCCCTACTATTCTTAGACATTAGATAGTTTATAAGTTTAGAAGATTCTTCAAATTCAACTAGGACATTATCAAATCTTTGAGATTTGATAATTCTATTATCTAAGAGATCTTTATATCTATTCAGCTCTGCTTGATGCAACATACCCCACTTAGCTTTTCGCTCCTTAACCTTTAAATCAATAGTATTATTTCTCTCTATTTCTATTCTAAAATTCCGAACACTATACCAATCATCATCACCCCAATACCAATTACCAAAAGCCTCTTCAGCCACATGTCCAATAGTATTATGGTGCCTAAGATCTGTTCCTAAACTACACACGAAAGCATTATGACTCACACAAAAATGCCATGCAGAATAAATGCCATGCGGAGATGGAATGTCCCCTTCAATATTATGCCGCATCATATCTTTGGCTAAAGGACCTATGGCACAGAGAGGATTCAATGGATGCAGACTTATTTCAGCGTCAGGCATCCTCATCAAGAAAGTGGGCAATAAGCCTGATACAACAGGTGTCCTTTTTGGATTATACACACATTCAGGGTAAACGAAATCTCGTTTTAATTTCTCAATTGGAGATGGCTCATTTTTATAATGTCGTATTACAGGCATAGCAAGAGTGCCTTCTTCTCCTATCAAACCACGAAGTTTATTTATTATCTCAAGAGGAGACAATCCCGTAGCTTTTAATGAGTCGTATGAAGAGTGAACTATTAATAAAGAACCTTTACGAACTCCCCAGCCCTCTAAACGTTCAAGAATCGCATCAAAATCAACAGTATGTATGTCTGTCACAGGAAATATACTTGCCGAAACCGTATTAGGATTATATCTCGATACTAAATTGTGATTATACCAATACATTTGTCGAAGTAAGACTTCAATCCTAGGTGATAACAGAGCTATCTTACTATATATTTTAAAAAGAGACATTGACATAAGACTAGAGATTATGAGATTTATCAATCCTGATTTTATAGAGATATCTGGCTATTACATTTTTTATAATAATCCAACGAACTTGAAGCTGATAGTTCAATGGAGGTCTACTTTTAGGCGTCGCATTATTCGCATGCTCACGATGCAGAATCAAAGCTTCATCTATAGCTTTAATTTTTGTTTTTCCACAAGATAACATACTCCCTATCCACCAATCATGAGATCTATAAATTGTAGGGAAAGGTACCACCAGTTCCTTATAAAAGGATCTGAAAGCCATACAACATCCAATATAGCTAAGCCTATATATATTTCCCAAGAAAGAGGTTCTTACACCACCTCTTAATTTAAACGTTGACTTAAACCTTACATTCAAGTCTGAATCTGTAAGCTTTGAATCATGAATCACTACGGCAACATGGGGATTTTCAAATTCACGAAGTACCTTATCGACTTTATTAGGCAACCACACGTCATCTTGATCTGACAGAAAGATAATATCCCCCAAACAATGTTCCACCGCATTTTGAAAGTTTTTCACAACACCTGGTTTATAGGGATTATCATATATCTTCACCCTTTTATCAGACTGAGCGAACTCTGTCAATATTGACAATGAATTATCAGACGATTCATCATAGGATATGATAAGTTCATCATCCTTTCTTAACTGGCTGAGTATAGAAATAATCTGATCTCTCACATATTTCTCTCCATTATAAACAGCCATAGCTACAGATACTTTCATTACTATATTCTATTTACAAACATTATGTATAAACTCTTTTAAACACAAAAGAATAATGGAAAAACAACAAATACAGGCAATAGGCAGCAGGCCCCGGTTTTGATAAATCCCAAGTAAAGAAACCTGTCAAGCAAATAGTAAGCAAATAGACAAACAAAGCAAAAGCAGGAATTGATGGATAACGATGAAATTTATTTATTAATATTCTTAATACAATTCCAAGAAAAAAAGGAATAGTAATTACACCCAAAACCTTAAAATCAAGATAATAATACAGAATTGAAGAGAAAGCAAAATTAAAGGAAGTTGCAGAAGAATTAATGTCCACAGAAGTCTCCTGCAATGTATTACCTACAAGCTCATATGAGCTATTATAATCTATTCCGACCAGTGAGAATATCCAATCAAGAAGCTTATTAAAACCTAAAAATGTAGCCTCTCCAAAATAACAACCACCTAGTTTATCCAAAAAATAATCAGAATTCACCGCATAGTCTAAAGCTCTAAATGGACCAACTAAATACACAACAATTTCCTCTAAAAAATCGCATAAAGAATCGTACAAACTAAGAAGAACTATATCTATACGATCTGTCTTTCTCAAAGAACTCAAAACACCTGTTATCATAATCAATATCATAACAAATATTACAGATTTTGTTATTTGACGTTTGTTCATACTATAGCATCCGACTATATAAGACATATCGACTTTATACAAGAGCAAACAAATCAAAACAAATTGCAGAACAAACATTAATATAGTACCCTTATCAAATCCTACTAGAAAGACCAATGTAATATAGAAAAACAAACACAAAAACACTAAACTAAAATTTCTTTTCAGGTATAAGAACGCAAACAAGACCATTGAAAAATAAGATAACGGCACCGTTGCATTATTAAAAATGATCATGGCTAAAGGAGACCCATATAATTCATAATCGATGCTAAGCAAATGAGCTTCAGCAAATGTAGAAATTAATATTACATCTAAAAAGCGATAAACTAAATATATTGAAAATATAGCAAATAACAACAATGCAATATTAAAAACTCTACTACGTAAATAATAATCCAAATTCTTAGTAGGATTACAAAGCGCATATACTTTACTTCCAAAAACGTAATTTGCCATCAAAAAGCCAATATTAAACGAAATATAATAAGAACATATCAAAAAATATGTAAACAAAGATACATCCTTCATTGAAAACATATTAAGCAATGATATAACAACCAATAAAGACCACCATATCGTATGAATATTAACACATAATCGTGAAATATTGTCTTTACAACAAATTTTATTTATCCCAACTAAAAAAATCAGAAAGAAAACAATTACAAAAATAAGCATATCAAGCCCTCAGCATTAACATATACAGTTCACATAGCTATTTAAACAAATCAGGGAACTCACTCTCTAATAAATCTTTCTTCCAGACTGAATAAATAGGCTTAGTAGACAATTCATTAAGTTTAAATGAGATATTAGAAAGAATATATTTTACCGTATAAAACATATCAGATTTATTTTTCCCGTTATTATCAATATATACAATATAGCGGCGTTGCGTCTTTAATTTATTATGATAACAAAACAAAGGGAGTAACATTTCTCCCATAAATCCAAAAACCCTTCTATAATAGGCATATGGTGAAAGTTTCACATACTTTTCTACCTCAAATAATATATTAAACAAAAACTCACAATAACGATCAAAATATTCTTTCTTCATTAAAAACATATTTCTCTGAGGCACATCCGAGGAATGATAAAATACATATTCTAATGATTTTCTATATTCAGGATACAACTTCAATACTACTTTCTCCATAACCGCCATATCCATAAAATTCAAATTCAAGGCATGACGCTCTAATATATTCATTCTAAACGGAATAGACATTGGCAAAACAACATCAAAATTGAAGGTATCAACATTTAGTAAAAGAGATTTCGAATGCATACGAAACCATTCTTCGGAAACTACAACAGCTTCTTTCTTCACAAAAGGTTTAGTTCTAAAATCAAAATATCTTCTATAATGACAAAGCCCTATATAATCAACATTACGCAAATTTTTCCAAGCCCAATACAATGCGGTTAACTCACAATAATGTGGATTTTTATAGCTTATATTGTCTCCCTCATCATCCCCCTGAAAACCTAGATCCTTCTTAGATATAGCTTTTCCTACATGTATCGGTAAATAGATATCATCATTAGGAACATAAGCCTCTTTATGGCAACACACTAATATTTTAACTTTATGATTCTCCATTATTTACATTTCTAAATTTAATACTTGACTCACTACCTGATCCATATCATAATATTTGTATTCCGCTAGACGCCCTCCGAAAATTACGTTCTCTTCTTTAGCTGCCAATGCCCGATATTTCTCAGCCAATTCATTATTAGGAGTATCATTCACTGGATAGTAAGGTTCTAACCCATCTTTCCATTCTGTACTATACTCTTTAGAGATTACTGTTTTGGGACAAGCATCTATCTCAGCTCCGAACATCTCGAAATGCTTATGCTCAATAATACGGGTATACGGCTGTTCATGAGAAGTATAGTTCACTACGGCATTACCTTGATAATTCGTGCAATTTTCGACAGTCATATCAAACGAAACTGTTCGATACTCTAATTTACCATAATAGTAATCGAAGTATTCATCAATGGCACCCGTATAAACAATCCGATCAGCTATGGCCATTAGGACTTCCTTTTTGGCAAAGAAATTCGTATTCAATCTCACTTCAACTCCAGCCAATAAGCCTTCGATCAGTTTATTGTAGCCACCAATAGGAATGCCTTGATATTTATCATTGAAGTAATTATTATCATATATGAGACGAACTGGTAAACGACGGATAATGAATGCGGGGAGTTCTGTACACTTACGCCCCCATTGCTTCTCGGTATATTCCTTAATCAAGATCTCGTATATATCTTTACCCACCAACAACTGTGCCTGTTCTTCTAAATTGCGGGGTTCAGACACACTTAAATCTGCCAGTCTCCGTCTTGCCTCTGCACGCTGTTCCTCAAGTTTCGCTACAGCTTCGGTTGGTGTAGTCACACCCCACATCCGATAGAAAGTATTCATATTGAAAGGTAAATTATATAATTCGCCCTTGAAATTTGCTATCGGACAATTTGTATAACGATTGAATTCCACAATAGAATTCACAAAATCCCATACACTCTTGTTATTCGTATGAAAGATATGCGCTCCATATTTGTGTACATTAATGCCCTCTACTTTCTCACAATAAACATTTCCCCCGGCATGTGATCGCTTGTCAATCACCAAGCAAGTCTTACCTGCTTGCTTCGCCTTATAAGCGAACGTAGATCCGTACAATCCGGAACCAACTATTAAGTAATCGTAATGTTGCATCATATGATTAAATTTCGTGTTTTACAATCTGTAAACCAGCCTCCAACATTTTTCTATAGAATACATTATAAGCAGTATCTGAAGGAGTATAATCCATAAAAGGGATTCCCAATTTATCATATTTACTTTTGGCCAAAGAATGGCACTTCAATAGCTCAAAAGCATTAATACCCAAATCTTGCAATTGAGAAATCACTTTTTCAGCTTGTAGAGTTTCCACATAAACCAATCGATAAGCAATCCTCGACATCGATTCACGAAGTAATCCAAGATTGCCATGCAGTACATAGAAATAATCCTCTTTCGTATGCTCCTTTTGTAGCTTCAAATCGACAATCCACTCATCTATATATGGAATTAAATGTTCCACAACTTGTTTATCACGCATATATAAAGTTGTTTCTATGGACACGTGAATATTCGCAGCCTTTAATTCAGACAATAAAGGAACAAGGGGTTTCCACTGCAACAGTGGCTCACCTCCCGAAAGCGTAACGCCACCTCCACTTTGCTCAAACAAGGAGCTGTCCTTTAATAACTCTTTCAATAAATCTTCTGAGTCATACCGTTTAGCGATAGGCGCACATACACTAAATGGGCACTCTATGATAGAACGAGCACCTCCTTTTCGCTCACAACTTTCGCATAACAAGGAATATACGCCCAATTCCTTTAGGCATTTCTGATTGTCAATATAATATTCTTTACCAGAGAGCGCTTCCGGATTGCAACACCAAGAGCAACTGAACGGACATCCTTTCAAAAAAACAGTCGTACGAACACCTAGACCGTCATAAATACAACCTCGCTGGATGGAGATTACATTAAGCGCGCTCATATTCCCCGGCCCTAGCTATCAGGTTATCTTTATATTCTTCCGGCAGGTCATTGAAATAGGCACTAAAGCCCCATACTCGAACGACCAAGGTCGGATATTTTTCCGGATGCAATTTTGCATCTATCAAAGTTGCCCTATCATAGACATTTAACTGCAACTGATACAATCCTTTCTTGAACGCATCCCGTAAAATGGGAACCAACTTGTCTGAATTATTCAAATAAACCGGAGGAATCACATAATCCACCACATTTCCGTTCAGGCAATTTACAGGATAAGACAAAGAACTCGCAAAGTCCAAGACTTCCGCAATATCAATCGTAGAAGATAGAGGAGAAATGTGTACCGCAAATGGCTCACCGGCATTCCGACCATCCAGTGTGGCAGAGGCTACTTTTCCCCGCGAAATATAACTTGGAGAACTTAGTCCAAACTTCACGTTATACCCGTTGGCGGTAAGTTTTCCTATCGTTTCGCTCACCGTTCCAATCAACTCCTGGCTTAGACGAAGAACATACTCGTCACATAAGCCAAACTTCTTGTCATTAGCCGACTTGAACAATTGCTTTATATCAAGGTGATTCTCATAATCGGTCTGTACGATCTCCCTGCATATGCCCAAGGAGACCAATCCCTGCTCATAAACGTATTTCTTGATGTTCAACAAGGAATTCACCAAATTGGGCAAGCCTAGTAATTGGGCGCCTTGATACATATAATCGCTTCCCTGATGCGCAAAGTCTTTGCCTGAACGGATACATGACTCATTGAATAACGACATGATGGGGGAATAATCGTAATCCTTATCAACAACAACCGATCGTGTCTCTTCCGCTAAATTTCGTTTCACCAATTGTAGCAAACCGCCATAATCCAATTCGTCTTCCATCTCTGTCAAGGCCTTCTTTAAAGCATTGCAAGCGAGTATACTTATGAATGGATTATTTTGATCCGAGGATTTTCCTATAATCAGAGGTTCCCAACAGGCTGACGTACCCACATTCCACACGTCCTCGTTCCGATAACCAAACTTCACCATATTTTCCATAATAAGGGTCTCATTCATAAACAACGGAGATCCACAACCATTCGCCAAACACCTTATCGAACGTTTCCATGTATCCATTGGTGTCTCCTCATTGACCCGGAAGATGAGTTTGGGATCAGGGATTCTTAATTCCTCAAAAAGTTCCAAGAACATACGGGTCAATTCATTATCGGTATTTTTCCCATTCTTGTCAACACCTCCCAATATAATATACTGACCGCTATCACCTATCAGATTCAAGCTCTTCATGGGAGAATCCTTGCCCAACAACAAGCACATTTCTTTTAGCAAACCTTTCGCCTGCTCATAGTTTAGCCTATTGGCTTCCACATCCTTTTTATAATAAGGATACAATACTAAATCCATACGACCCAAGCCCACATGCCGATGCCCCACTTGCCATAGCAATCCATTGTAAAACAAGATTTTTTGTATGGCCTCCACCAAAGATTGACAATCTCGATAAAGCAAGTCCGGAAGTCTTTTCGCCATTGCCTCATAGCGCACATCCTCGTATCGTTGCTCCGATATGGCCCTCGCCTTATCTTCAATCGCCTTGGTCACTATATGCAAAGTGCCTATGAAATCCGAATTATCCCCGCTTCTTTCAGGAAGACTACGCATTATCTCACGTAAATCAGAATTGATTATCAAGGCATAGTCCGGCGTTATACTGGTTAACGGTTCAACTCCCGCCCTAACCAAACGAGTCTTGGTTGGATCATACGTATAGATAAACCCATGGGCCAAACAAATATCTGATCTACCTATTATCTTAGCCATCAGATTTGCGGAAGAGAGGCTACCCGGCAATTTGTCATAATAACAATGATACTTAAACAAAGTATCCCATATCGACATACGATCAAAAGCCTTTTGATAAGTTCTAATTTTTAATCGCAAAGCTCCGGATGTCGCTTTCTTTATTATTTCTTTAATCTTTCTTTTCATGAAAACCTTGCTTTAATTTTTGGAAGTATGAGATTGCTCACCAAACCATATATTGAGTTTCTAAGCACATATTGAGATATCATATAGGCGATCGAACATGCCAATACCGCAACAATCACAAAAGTCCATCCCTCAAGCAAACGGCCAATCGCATAACATAACGGTACGAAAAGGCAGGCCCCTATCAATGACTTGGCGGCATCCGCATAATGATTCACCCGAATAACCGTATCACGCCTCACGAAATATTCATTCACCAAAAATATCTGCACCTCCGCATAGACAGACGAGATTGCCGCACCGACAGCCCCATATCGGGGGATAAGTATCAAATTCAATATAAAATTGGATACCGCACCACTGGTTACACTCATTAAGAATTGCTTATCCTTTCCCATGCCCGTAAGGATCTGGATACCATTCAAGTTATTTAGCCCTATGGCTATCAACAAGACGGCTCCAACTTGCATGGGCAATATGGCTCCCTCAAATTGAGAGCCAAAAAACAAGGGAACAAAGGTAGGCGCTACCAGGATTATTCCCATAGTCATCGGAAATACCAAAAAAGAAACAATATTCAAGGATTTTTGCATGAGAGCATTAACGCTCTCCATGTCATTGGATTGCATAAAACTTGCGACCCTTGGCAAAGCAACCGCTGATAGGGCTGTGGCCAATGGCAAAACGGCTTTTACCAGATGTATTGCCGAATTATAATATCCCACTTCTGAATAATCGGCCAAGAAACCCAGCATTAACGTATCCAACATCACATAGATGCTGATAGCGACAGAAGAACCCAATAACACCAAGACAGCTTTCAAATGCGTCTTACATCCCTTGAATGTAATATAAGGTCTTATTCCTAATTTCAAAACCTTTAAATAGTTCCAAAATTCATTCGCAATCGTAGAGAAAAGGCTTAGCAAAACGTAATTAACCAGATCATGTTTGGTACGAACAAAGACGAACAGCAATAGGATACTGACCGTGCGAATAACCAATGAGCGAAATGTTATATAGCCAAACTTTTCTTGCCCCTTAAAAAACCACTCTATCTTAAAAGGCGTCATATAAAGAGATATTCCCGCCAACAGAAACAATAGCGCATTCTCTTTCAATTGATCTATCCACAACACGGAACCTATGAAAAGCAGACTAATGACAAATGTCGATACCAGTTCAATGCTAATCATTTGTGAAAGGAATCGTTCCATTTCTTTCAAGTTGCCCTGCCGCTTCGCAATTTCACGAATCCCATATGTCGGTATGCCAAGAACAGCGAACAGGGCAAAATAGGAAGCATAGGTATTGACAAAATTGACGATACCCACACCGTCCGGATCCAACACCCGCGCAATATACGGAGCTGTAATGATAGGAAACAATACGGCAGAAATCTGCAACAACAGATTATACACAAAGTTCCTCTTTATTGTCTTTGCCATTGTAAATAGTAAGCACTCAACCATGTACACCTTCTTAAAAATCAAGAAGATGAACTTTTGAATATTTTTAAATTTAACGATTTGTCATGTATTATATAGCCATTGACATAGGAACGAGGTCATCATAATTCTTATTCCCGTCCATCAAAAGCTTGATTGTAGTTGCGATATAGTCACTCTGATTGAGACCTACATTCTTGCAGGTCTCAATCAGAGTGAAAAATGCCAGTGCTGTTTCAACACCCTCTTCGCTACTAAAAAACAAAGAGTTTTTCGATGTACCGTAAAAGGCCGAATGGCTCTTTCTACAAAGATATTGTCTATGGTGTAACATCCGTCCTTCCTGTAATTCTGAAGTTCTTCCCAACCATAGATCATATAACTCAGCGACTTCCGCATCATCTCACTATAATGTTTTCGTTTATTCTTCAACAGCTTCACCGCCTTTTCATAAATAGAAGTCAATATGCGTGTTACATCATCCTGGCACCGTTGATTTTTTATCTTATGAGGCTTTAAGCGTTTCAGGATACATTCAGCCTCTATCTTATACAACTCGCCTATTTTCTGAACAAACCATTCGGCATCCGCATCCTTGCCTCAAAGGTCATGGCAAACTTATTGCGTACATGCGCCCAACAGAGTATAAACTCACATTTAGGATTTACCTCTGCCAAGTGCTTGTAAACCACATATCCGTCAGACTGTATACTTCCAAGAAAGCTTCCCTAGAAAGTTTCAATAGGACGGCTACCACGGCTGTCATCCTCGTCTTTGTCATAAGAGACAATAAGTGATATTCTCCTGTTTGTTCACCAAAGCCCAGACATACTTGTAAGCACTCAATTTAGGGCATACCCCTTTGAATGGGGTACTTTACTGTGCCCTAAACCGGGTTGTATTAAAAATTAATTTTGATTTTAACATTAGCCATGATCCCTTTTTTGAATACTCAATAAAAGTATCTTAAGTGCATCCCCCAAGTATCTTAAGTGCATGGCGCAAGTCATCTAACATACTTTTTTGCTCAGCTTTCAAAAATTGAGCGCTTACGAGATTATATATACGAAGTACTACTTACTTAGCCCAAGGAGATATCTCCTCCAGACATAGAAGATATACTCCTTAGGCAAGGTTAGTATATATCTGTCTAATCCAAGAGTATTTATATATGTTATAATAATCGAATATATTCAGGATCGACCTCTACAGCGGCGACCAACAGACCGGGGATCTCCACGATCAAACGTTTCACACGGGCCCCTCGTATAGAGAGTAAACGTCCCTCGTAGCCATCCAATGGGCCACCCTCGATGCGGATCATGCGACCGTACATCGCAGGGGTTAATTCTTCAACCAAGAAATAACGCGGGGAATCATCGGAATGGACAGCACGGATAAAACGGTTCATCTCCGCATGGCCTACCGTCATCGGCTTACGGTAGCCACCACGCAAATAACGATATTGGAGAGTACTAATCTCTTCTACGATTGGATCCATACACGCACAGGTCGTATGGGCAAAAAGTAAATCGTGCAGAAGAGGAACCTCCTCACGAATCCGCTTACCCTTCCTCTCGACCAACTGCCAACGCATAGGAGTGAAAACCTCTATGCCCTTTTCCTCCAGCAACCTATAGGCCGGGCGTTTAGCATTGGGACGGGTCAGGTCTCGCAATACGAACCAATTGTCTGTCAAAGGATGTTCCACAGGATGATGGATAATTCTTCTAGTCCTGAAAGGATATATATTCTATTAATATCCAATCAGTTACAAAATATAGTCTTATAAGTTGGAAGGCGTACTTGGCGAGTAGCATTCGTTTCACGTTGCAAATATAGGGAAAAATAACTAAACACAAGCAAACATTGGCTCTTGTTTGTGTTTGGTTATTTTTCACTACATTTGTGTTCGCTAAAAAAGGAGTAATTTAAAATGATCGATCAACCTACCATAGACCGGATATTGGATGCGGCGAACATCGTGGATGTTGTCTCTGAATTCGTGACTCTTCGGAAACGAGGGATCAACTATGTAGGATTATGCCCGTTTCATTCGGACAAATCACCGTCTTTTTACGTATCCCCCTCAAAGAATATCTGTAAGTGTTTCGCTTGCGGAGAAGGTGGAACCGCCGTTCACTTCATCATGAAGCATGAGCAACTCAGCTATTTCGACGCTTTACGCTTTCTGGCGAAAAAATACAATATAGAGATACAGGAACGGGAACTTACCGAGAAAGAGAAACAAATCCGTAGCGACCGGGAAAGTATGCTTATCGTCAATAGTTGGGCGGGGCAATACTTCTCTACTTTATTACATGAGCATGTTGAAGGGAAAAGCGTAGGTATGCGCTACTTCGCCGAGCGAGGATTGAGGGAAGATATCATCCGTAAATTCCAGCTCGGGTATAGCTTGGACCAGCGGGATGCTTTATACAAAACCGCTATAAAAGCAGGTTATAAAAAGGAACTCCTCGAGAAAACCGGTTTAGTTATCACTTATGATAACGGAAACGTGAATGATCGTTTTCGAGGACGTGTTATCTTTCCCGTCCATACGTTAAGCGGAAAGGTCGTGGCATTCGGCGGACGTGTATTGAAAAAGGACGAGAAGACCGCAAAGTATGTAAACTCCCCCGAAAGCGAGATTTATCATAAAAGCAACGAGCTTTACGGCATCTATTTCGCCAAGCAAGCAATCATGAAACAGGATCGCTGTTTCTTGGTGGAAGGATATATGGACGTGATCGGTATGCACCAAGTGGGCGTAGAAAACGTGGTTGCCTCCTCGGGTACGGCGCTCACGCAAGGGCAAATCCGGCTCATACATCGTTTCACGAATAATATCACGGTATTATACGATGGAGACGCCGCCGGAATCAAAGCGGCCCTCCGGGGTATCGATATGTTATTGGAAGAAGGGATGAACGTCAAGGTCGTGCTTCTTCCGGCGGGAGAAGATCCGGACTCGTTTGCCCGTAGCCATAGCGCGAGCGAGTTCGCAGAGTTTATCAGCCAGAACGAGACGGATTTCATCCGTTTCAAGACAAAGTTACTATTGGCGGAAGCGGGGGGTGATCCGATCAAACGTTCCGCCCTGATCTCGGATATTATCCGTACGGTAGCGATTATACCTGATAATATCGCTCGCTCCGTGTATATCCGGGAATGTAGTACGACCATGGAGATAGACGAGCAAGTCTTACTCAACGAGGTCAATAAGATCCGTCTCAACAAGGAAGAGAACCAAGCGGCTAAATCCGTAAGGAATACACCGCCCGTTCAACCTCCAGCCAATACGATCCCTGAGTATCCGGATTTCCCCGGCTACCAACCGTATACACCGGAAGAGGCGAATACCCTTCCTCCGGAAAATATTCCGCCTCCACTGCCCGAGGACTATATTCCGGAAGAGGAAGCGGGTCCGCCCCCTACTCCTCCCTACGAGGTTCCGACGGCTCCCAACATACAGGTCCAACCGAAACGTTCTCCTTTTGAGGCTTATGAGTTGGCTCTTCTGCGCTATATCGTACGATATGGCGAACGTGTCCTCTATGACTACGTAGATGAGGAGACCAACGAGCATGTCATCATGAGGGTCGCCGATTATATCCGTTTCGATCTGGAACGTGATGACCTTACGTTTTATACGCCAGCCTTCAAACAAATGCTGGACGAAGCTGCTGAACATTGTCAAAACGAGGGCTTTATGGCCAGTCGTTATTTCCTTGCCCATCCGGACCCGAACATCAGCCGGCTTGCCGCCAACCTTATCAGCGATAAGTACCAGCTTAGTAAATATCATACGAAGTTCAGGGAACTGGAGCAAGAAGAAGATAAATTGGATTACTTGGTACCCCGGGAAATCTATTCCATGAAAGATGCCTATATCCTCTATAAGATAAAGGATATCCAAGCGAAAATCAAAGAGGCTCAAAACAAGGGTGACATGGAACAGATCTTTGATTTAATGAAACAGAACGCCCACCTCAACGAGATCAAGAACGTGCTCTGCAAAGAGCTAGGTGAGCGTATCGTATTAAAAATGTAATAAAAAAACATCTATGAATTTCCTTGAGACAGAAAACGTGGTAAAACAGTACGCCGGGCATCTGGCGCTGAACAAGGTAAGTATCCAAGTTCCTCAAGGAACAATCTTTGGATTACTGGGGCCTAACGGGGCGGGCAAGACAACCTTGATCCGGATCATCAACCGGATTACGGCACCGGATAGCGGAATCGTTCGCTTCAACGGCCATGAATCCAGCCCGGAAGACATCTACCAGATCGGTTACTTGCCGGAAGAGAGAGGGTTGTATAAAAAGATGAAAGTCGGGGAGCAGGCGATCTATCTGGCACAATTGAAAGGTCTCTCCTACCCAGAGGCACGCAGTCGTTTGACCCGTTGGTTCGAGAAATTTGACATCATGCCTTGGTGGAATCGCAAACTGGAAGAGCTGTCGAAAGGTATGCAACAGAAAGTACAGTTCATCATTACCGTGATACACGAACCCGAGCTATTGATCTTTGACGAGCCATTTAGCGGATTCGATCCGGTCAACGCCGATCGCCTTAAACAAGAGATATTGGAATTGAAGGCGGCCGGACATACCATTATATTCTCAACTCACAACATGTCCTCCGTTGAGGAGATTTGTGACGAGATTGCTTTAATCGATCGCTCTGAGGTCGTCCTGTCCGGCAATGTCAAGGAGGTACGGGAACGGTTTAAGAGTAATACCTATATATTAAATGTACGCAAGGAGACTGGAGGTATTGAGGAGTTAAGGATACGCAAGGAAGAAAATATCAGTAACTCCGATTGGCTTACCCGGCTGGCGTCCCAATATGAGATTCTTTCCTTCACGGAGGAGATCCCTTCTATGAATGACATTTTTATCAACACCGTTTCCGGTACAAACACATCAAAGGTATGAGCAAAATTGGATTAATCATCAAACGGGAATATCTCCGGAGAGTAAGTAAAAAGTCATTTATCCTGCTCACGTTCCTCACACCGTTTCTATTCGCTGCACTTGCGTTCGTCCCCCTATGGCTCTCTTCCATCAAGGGAGATGAGGTTCATACAGTCGCCATACTCGACGCCACCGGCAAATACGCCCCGTTGTTCGAGGATACGGAAAGCTATCGTTTTATCAACGGCGACAAAGATATGGATAAGTACAGGCAAATGTCGGAAAAGGAGATATTCGCATTTCTCAACATCTCCGACGACTTGCAGAAAAATCCGAAAAACGCAACCCTCTATTCCAAGAAACAAATCCCGGCGGATTTGAGCCGACTCGTCAATATGACATTAAAGAAGCAGATAGAGAGTGACAAACTGGCAACATTCAATATCCCCAATCTACAAGAGATCATAAAAGAAAGTAAAGTAGATTTCAACATACAAACGATCAAATGGGGGGATGACGGAAGCGAAAAGCAATCCTCGTCCGTAGTGGCATCCATAACCGGAGTAATTTTCACCATGCTTATCTATATGTTCATCCTAATCTATGGAGGAATGGTCATGCAAGGGGTTATGGAAGAAAAGACGAACCGGATCATCGAGATTATGATCTCGTCCGTCAAACCTTTCGACTTAATGATGGGTAAAATTATAGGAATCGGTTTTGTCGGGCTTACGCAAGTATTCCTTTGGGCGGTTATGACCTTTATTCTCATCACCGGGGGAACTTTCTTTTTGGGAGGAGGTATGGAAAGCGAGATCTTGCAATCAAGCATGGCACTTAACACAACCCCTAACATGACGGTTATCGCAGCCCAGCAGCCGGCAAATGAATGGATAGAGATGCTTCATACGATTAACTTCACCGAGATAGGCATCTTGTTTATTGCTTATTTCATAGGCGGCTACTTATTATATTCTTCTTTATTCGCCGCTATCGGATCAGCTGTAGACGGCCAAGAAGACACGCAACAATTCATGCTACCAGTCACGCTTCTTTTGGTTTTCGCCCTCTATGCGGGGATCTATAGCATGGAAAACCCTGACGGACCATTAGCTTTCTGGTGCTCCATGATCCCCTTCACTTCTCCGATCGTCATGATGGTCCGGGTGCCATTCGAGGTGCCTTTGTGGGAAATACTACTTTCCATTGGATTTTTGTATATATCATCCATCGGTTTTACTTGGTTTTCCGCCAAAATATACCGTGTAGGCATTCTCATGTATGGTAAGAAACCTAGTATAAAGGAGATGTCCAAATGGCTTCGTTACAAATAAAAACATGATATCTACAACAAAAAAGCCTCGCTACTCTTATCGAATAACGAGGCTTTTTTATGTTGTTCTACCTGGATTCGAACCAGGACAAACAGGACCAGAATCTGTTGTGCTACCATTACACCATAGAACAATCTCTACAAAATTGTCAAGTAAACTTTAAACGTTGTTCTACCTGGATTCGAACCAGGACAAACAGGACCAGAATCTGTTGTGCTACCATTACACCATAGAACAATATTTAACAAATCACCAACTCTCTTGTTAGCGGATGCAAAGGTATATACTTTTTCAAAATTTGCAAACAAACTTTCGAAAAAAATGTCCAGAAAAAACACGTACGTCTTTCGGATAAAACACGTACATGTTTTCTCAAAAAGACGTACGTGTTTTTTTAAAAGCTTATAACGATCGAGGAGATAGTCTCAAACAAGGTATTACACATATATTAATGAAAGAAAAAGACGTATGTAACGAATTAAGAAGTATATTTGCGACTTGGAAAATTATATCAATAGAAATAAATGGATCAAACAAAAGAATTAGTAAAAACGATTGTTGAAGGCCTTCAAGAAAAAAGGGGCAAAAATATTGTAACAGTAGATTTAAGCCAGACTTCTGGTGCCATTTGTCAATATATGGTTATTTGTGAGGGAAACACTCCTACCCAAGTTTCAGCGTTATCTGATTCCGTATGGGATTTCGCACGCAAGAACGCGAACGAGAAACCATTATCCATTGACGGTACACAGGGCGCTCAATGGATCGGCATGGATTATGGCACGGTTCTTGTACATATATTCCTGCCGGAACAACGTGCATTTTATAACTTAGAGAACCTTTGGGCAGACTCGAAGGTTATACAAGTACCTAACATTGATTAAGCCGGCCTAAATATTTGATGATAATCTCTTATGGAAAATAAAAACGATATATTTAATAAAACACCGAAGGGCGGGAAACCTAAGATGTTCCGCTTTAATTTGTATTGGATGTACGGGTTGATCTTCATCATGCTTGTTGCCCTATACATGACAAATGATTCTTCGGGAACGAAAGAGCTAGGCTGGACAGAGTTCCAGAAACTAGCGCAGGAAAACGTATTCGATAAAATGACAGTCTACAACAAGAAGAATTTGGTGGAGGCTACAGTGAAAAATGGAAAGACTGAACAGGTCTTTGGGAATATGGACGTTTCTAAAATCGGGGTTTCTCCGAAAGTATACGTAAAGATCCCGTCGGCCGACAAGTTTTCCGATTTCTATGACAAAGCGGTAGCCGATAGTCATATCGATACACAAGTCCGGTTCGAGGAAGGCGATGACGCTATCTGGAATTTCTTGGTTTCATTCGGCCCGATTATCTTATTGATCGGTGTATGGATGTTCTTGATGAGACGTATGTCCGGTGGTACCGGCGCAGGTCCGGGTGGCGTGTTCAGCGTTGGTAAGGCAAAAGCTCAGCTTTTTGATAAAGATAATGACCGTAAGGTGACATTCAAGGATGTCGCCGGATTGGCGGAAGCGAAACAAGAGGTAGAGGAAATCGTCTCTTTCTTGAAGAATCCGGAAAAATATACTGAATTAGGAGGTAAGATACCCAAGGGTGCATTGTTGGTAGGCCCTCCGGGAACCGGTAAGACATTATTGGCGAAGGCTGTTGCCGGAGAAGCTAATGTGCCGTTTTTCTCCTTGTCTGGTTCTGATTTCGTGGAGATGTTTGTCGGTGTAGGCGCCTCCCGTGTGCGTGACTTATTCCGCCAAGCGAAGGAAAAATCTCCTTGTATCGTCTTTATCGATGAGATCGATGCGGTAGGCCGTGCCCGTGGGAAGAACGCGAATATGAATAGCAACGATGAGCGTGAGAACACGTTGAACCAGTTGTTGACCGAAATGGATGGTTTCGGCTCTAACAGTGGTGTTATTATCTTAGCCGCTACAAACCGTGCGGACATTTTGGATAAAGCGTTGTTGCGTGCCGGACGTTTTGACCGACAAATCCATGTTGAATTACCGGATTTGAATGAACGTAAAGAGATATTCGGGGTGCATTTGCGTCCGATCAAGATAGATGAAAGCGTAGACGCTGAGTTCCTAGCAAGGCAGACTCCGGGCTTCTCGGGTGCTGATATCGCTAATGTTTGTAATGAGGCCGCTTTGATCGCCGCCCGTAACGGAAAGAAATTCGTACAGAAAGAAGACTTCATGAATGCGGTAGACCGCATTGTCGGCGGTCTGGAAAAACGTTCGAAGATCACGACGGAGGAAGAACGGAAATGTATCGCGAACCATGAGGCCGGTCACGCTACGTTAAGTTGGTTGTTGGAACATGCCAATCCGCTGGTTAAGGTGACAATCGTTCCCCGTGGTAAGGCATTAGGTGCGGCATGGTATTTGCCGGAAGAGAGACAGATCACCACCCGCGAGCAATTGCAGGATGAGATGTGCGCTACTTTAGGAGGACGTGCCGCAGAGGAATTAGTTTTGGGAAAAATATCCACAGGCGCATCCAACGATTTGGAACGTGTCACGAAACAAGCATATGCGATGGTCGTTTACTTCGGTATGAGCGATAAACTTCCAAACTTGAACTATTACGACTCCACCGGACAGGATTGGGGATTCACCAAGCCTTATAGTGAGGAGACCGCGAAATTGATCGATACGGAAGTACAGAAGATCATCAATGAGCAATACGACAGGGCAAAACGGATATTATCCGAGAATAAGGAAGGACATAGTAAACTTGCGCAGGTATTATTGGATCGTGAGGTAATCTACTCGGAAGATGTAGAGCATATCTTCGGGAAACGCGCCTGGATCTCCCGTTCCCAAGAGATTCTGGAGTTGCAGGAAAAGGCTAACGGAAAGAACAAGGAGAATGCGGATAAGGAGGCGGAAGCGGACGCAACAACGGAAAACGTAACCGATACTCCTACCGAAGAAAACAAGACAGGGAAAATAGCTTGACCAAAGTCAAGACATTCATAACAAGTAAGGCTGGGGTGTATCTTTGATCAAAAGTTACTATCCAGCCTTCCTTATTGCTGTATTATCAATTTATTAGTTATATTTGCAGCCAAAATTACAAACAAGCAAAAACACTATTGTTTTGAAAAATCTGATTACACGTGCATTGACTGGCATCATTTTCGTCGCGGTATTAGTCGGTGCGATCTATTTCCACTCCTATTATTTTCTTACGGTATTTGGACTCATTACCGGACTTTCTCTATGGGAGTTCTACGGATTGGTCAAACATTATGAGAATGCCGCCATCAAACGATTTGTCAGTTCCTTGGGGGGAGCCTACCTCTTCGCCGCCACATTCGGTTACGCCAATGGCTTGGTTGGAGGCAATATATTTCTCCCCTATCTTTTATTCTTAATGTATACCATGATCACCGAGCTTTACGATAAAGCCAGTAATCCAATCAATAACTGGGCATTGACCTTATTCGGTCAAATCTATTGCGCAGGCTCTTTCTCTCTGCTAAACTTTATTACATCGGTACCTAATACGCCGGGCGAGATCGTACATATCCCCTATTTTGCCTTGGCTATTTTCGTTTTCGTATGGGTAAATGATACGGGAGCTTATCTAGTGGGATCTATGCTTGGAAAAAGAAGATTGTTCGAACGTATCTCTCCCAAGAAGTCCTGGGAAGGTTTTTACGGAGGGTTGGCATTCGTATTAATAACCTCCCAAATATTCGCTTGGTTCATGCCGGCCACAAACTGGTACACATGGCTTGGATTAGCCGGCACGATCGTAGTATTCGGAACTTGGGGCGACTTGATCGAATCTTTGATGAAACGTACGTTAGGCGTGAAAGATTCCGGGCATGTATTACCCGGACATGGAGGCATGCTGGATCGCTTCGATAGCGTAATGATGGCTATACCGGCCGCTTATATCTATATCGAGTTATTTATTCGAAATTAAATGTCAGGATCACCATACGGGATGTAGCTTTCGATAAGGCATCCGTATATTTGATATTTGCTTGATCTACCAAGTCCGGACGATCTTTCTCCAATAGGTTAACCAATCCGAAACAGAATTTCAGCTCCGGGCATAACTTAAAGTAGGGTAGATAGATATCACATCCCAAGCCAAACTCAAATCCGAAGTCCGTGCTTTTCAATAGAATCGGATTACCTTTCTTACGGCCTATATCCACGGAGCCATAGATACCGCCGATCAAATAAGGACGGTAATTATTCAAGCGTAAAGCCGTATATTTAACGTCTAAGGGGAAATTCAGATAACTGGAACGAACGTTCGTGATGAATTCCTCTCCCGTAGCCTGTTCCCGAAACTTAAATTTCTTATCCCCGAAATGGATAGAAGGCGTGAAGCGTAAATTGAAATAAGGATTCATATACATATCTCCGATCACCCCGACACTAAAGCCGGGTGAGTAAGAAGGAATCTCCGCGAACCAAGTCTCTCCATTGGTCATGACACCGGTATGGGTCAATAACAAATCCTGCGAGTGAATACCCACATGAAACCCCAGATGAAGCCATTTCAAATCAGCGTACGGCTGATTCCTCACCCTTTCCTTTTGAGCCATGGCTCCCATGGTAGCCAAGCTTACCACATATAATATAAGTAATAATCGTCTCAAATCTCAACCTATTTTGTTTAATAACGAAAACCCGACAAAGATATTGCAAAAAAGAAGATTTTTGAAGAAAATAAGCCAGTAGATATTTTTTAAATAGAAAGAAAGCTATATTTTTGCACCTACTAATAGTTATCAATTTAAACGTTTAAAAAAATGGCTTACGTAATTAGCGATGATTGTATTGCATGCGGAACTTGTATTGATGAGTGTCCGGTAGGAGCAATTTCAGAAGGTGATAAATACAGCATCAACCCTGAAATGTGTACAGATTGTGGAACTTGCGCTGACGCATGTCCTACAGAGGCTATCCACCCGGCTGAATAATTCGCAGCAAAGAATAGGATTTTCCTTTGCGGAAAGCTCCTAACACATAACGGGCTGTTTCTCTCCATGAGTAAAACAGCCCGTTATCTTTTTCTCTTCGTGTTACATTAAAACTCAATATCCAACTTTATAGCACCGGAAGCCATATCCTCCTCCGGGGAATCGCCATGAATCGTTTCCTCCTCTTCAGGTTCCACCACGTCTTCCGCGGATTTCTTCAGATTTGAGTTCTTGATATAACTGATTACATCTTGCATTCCCTCCATGAACTTCTCAAAGTCCTCCTTATAAAGGAAAATCTTATGCTTCTCAAATGAGATTTGCAAACCATCCTTTGATTGAATTTTCTTACTTTCCGTAACGGCAACGAATAGGTCATCTTTCAAATTCCTCTTCACATCCAGATAATAAATCCGTTTTCCCGCTTTAATGGCTTTAGAGTATAGAATCTCCCTGTCGCCACCTTCAACATGTTTTTTATTCCTTGATTCTTCCATGACAGCTAACATTCGTTAAAAAACCACCCACTTTATATAACTTGCTTCAAATATGTGCATTTTTTTTTAATTAGCAACTATTTTAACGATCGAAAATACGCCCATTGAGGCTAAATTTGTAAAATATCATCTAACACATATAAAATTAAGTAAATCCGGATTCTTTTATGGAAAAAACGACTACCTTTGCACCTAATTTATAATAAGAAGTTCCTTCAAACGATGATCAACAGAATTTTAATCCGCATTAAAGTTTTACAGATAGTATACTCTTACTATCAAAACGGAAACGGTGACCTCAAAGTTGCGGAAAACGAATTGCTTTTCAGCCTTCAGAAGTCATATGACTTATATTATTATTTCTTACTCCTAATTATCGAAGTTACCAACCTGCAAAGAAGGATCCTTGACACCCGGAAGTGCAAATACATGCCTACCGATGAGGAGTTAAACCCGAATACACGCTTCGTAGACAATCGTTTTGTCGCTCAATTAGCGGAAAACGATACGTTGAAAAAGTATGTGGACGAGCAAGGTCTCTCATGGAGTAACGACGAGGAGTTTGTTAAAAACGTATTGGATACGATCTTAAGCTCTGAAATTTACGCCGAATACTTGAAAAACGAAGAAGACTCGTACGAGACGGATCGTGAGTTCTGGCGCCAGATCTTCAAGAAAGTAATCTGTGGGAACGAGATGATAGAGGAATATCTGGAAGACAAAAGCATCTACTGGAACGACGATATTGAGATCGTAGAGACTTTCGCCTTGAAGACTATCAAGAAATTCGAGGAGAAGAAAGGTAGTAAACAAGCCTTATTGCCAATGTTCAAGGATTTGGAAGACAAGGCTTTCGCAATCAAGTTATTCCGTCAAAGTTTGTTGAAAGGTAAGGAATATCGTGAACGCATCGACAAACATATGAAGAATTGGGAAACCGAACGTATCGCCAATATGGACTTGATCATCATGCAAGTCGCCTTAGCCGAGATTTTATCGTTCCCGACCATTCCCATCAACGTTACCTTAAATGAATATATCGATGCCGCAAAGTATTATAGTACACCTAAAAGCGGAACATTCATTAACGGAATTCTGGATTCAATAGTCAACGAATTAAAAAAAGAGAAGTTATTGCTCAAAGATTAATTATTATCATTACATTTGTGCATATCATTATTGATATTAACTTGTAAAACGATTATTATAGTATGAACTTACTCAGTATTTTACTTCAAGCTCCAGCTGGAGGAAGTCAGTGGTCCGGTATTTTGATGATGGTAGTTATCGTAGCTATCTTCTATTTCTTCATGATCCGTCCGCAACAAAAGAAACAAAAAGAAATCCAGAAATCACGTGAGGCGTTGAAAACAGGCGATAAAGTGATTACCGCCGGAGGTATCTATGGAAAGATCAAAGAGATCGGTGATACTTATATGCTAATCGAGGTAGCGGATGGAGTACGTATCCGTGTAGATAAAACTTCTATTTTCGCTTCAGCGGAAGACGCTCAGCAGCAGAAATAATCTAACTACAGAATATGTCACGACTTGAGAACATACAAAATTCCTTCAAGTCTATCCAAGCAAAGACTAAGGCTTTTTTCCACGGAGACAGATGGAAAGAGGTCTTGGTCTTTTTCTTTTTCGCCCTTTTGGCTTTCGGCTTCTGGCTACTCCAAAGCTTACAGCAGGAATATGAGATAGAACTTGTTTTTCCGGTTAAGTATAAGAACGTACCTGCCGATATAGCGTTTAATGCCCCTGAGGTGGAAACGATTACCGCAAAGGTAAAAGACAAGGGTAGCGTTTTACTCAACTATACTTTTGGAAGATCGTTTGCTCCGATCGAAGTGAACATGAAGAATACGAAGGAGAAAAATGGTTCAGTTCAAGTAAGTAAAAGGCAGATCGAGAACGATATTCAAAAACAATTGATAGCCACTACGGCATTACAAAGTTTTGATCCGCAACAAATAGATATGGATTTCAGTCAGCGGGTCCATAAGGAAATACCGGTCGTCTTTAATGGCGATATTCATCTGGAAGCCGGCTTTCAACTATCCGGGGATATCCGAATCACCCCTCAAAAGATCAACGCTTATGCCACCGCGGCGATCTTGGATACACTGACCTCGGTTAAGACGGTCTTCACCGAGGTTAAAAAGGCGAATAAAAACATTACGAGAACCGTACAACTGATCAAGGTAGACGGCGTTAACTTCGATCCGGAAAACGTATCTATCACGATTCCGATAGAGGAGTACACGGAGAAGACGTTGGAAATACCTGTCTCTTGCAGTCATATACCGCCACATTATACGGTACGTATGTTTCCGGCGGTCGTAAAAGTGACTTGCAGTGTGCCCTTGTCCCGATTCAAAGGACTTTCGGAAGATATGTTCTCGATTCATATACCTTTTGAGGATCTGGAGCAAAACGTATCTGGTACCCTACCCGTCAAACTCACCAAGAAACCAGACTGGGTACATACGGCAACCTTATTGCCAGATAAGGTAGAATTTATTTTGGAACACAACAATAAGCATGATTAAAATAGGTATTACAGGAGGGATCGGAAGCGGCAAATCCGTCGTAGCCTCTTTATTAGCGTTATCCGGTATACCCGTATACATAGCGGACGAGGAAAGTAAATGGCTGACAAATAACTCCCCGGTTATCCGTGAGAAATTAACAGCCCTTTTCGGTCCAGAGATTTATACGAATGAGGGATTGAACAAGAAACTTCTAGCCTCCCACATCTTTAATAATCCGGAACAATTACAACAGGTCAACCAGATCATTCATCCTGAGGTAAACCGTCATTTCTCGGCTTGGGTAGAGAGACAGACTTCCCCTTTATGCGCCATCGAATCCGCCATATTATTCGAATCCGGTTTCTACAAAGTGGTAGACATAAGCTTGATGGTCTATGCCCCAAGAGAACTCCGCATCGAAAGAGCCTTGGGGAGGGACTCAGCCTCGAGAGAAGAAATCGAACGCAGAATCAACAGCCAAATATCGGACGAGGAAAAGAAAGATCGCTCCGATTATGTTATCTATAATGACAATAGACAGGCCCTTATACCGCAAGTAGGCAAACTGTTATGTTGGCTTCAATCCCAATAATCACCGATAGCGGGACGAGTGGCTTTTACAGCATCTTACCTTCATCATCCAATGAACTTAAGATACTTCGTCAACGAACCTAAGATACTTCTCCAACGAAGTTAACTGTCCTCATGACGGAAGAATTCCACTTTTTCTTATTACCTTTGTCACCTCGAAGTTTAACACTAATAGAAAATAAAAAACATTATGTTGAAGACTATTTTGTCTATTTCGGGAAAACCCGGTCTGTATAAACTGGTTTCCCATGGAAAAAACATGTTGATCGTTGAATCGCTGACTGATAACAAGAGAGTACCCGCATACGCAAAAGATAAAGTAATCTCATTAGGCGATATCGCAATCTATACGGATGAAACAGAAGTGCCTTTGCATGAGGTATTGACTAGCGTAAAGAACAAGGAAGAGGGAAAAACCGCTTCTTTGGTACCTTCCAAAGCCACGACAGACCAATTGCGTGCGTACTTTGCCGAGGTATTGCCTAGCTATGATCGTGAGCGTGTTTATCCAAGCGACATCAAGAAACTACTCTCTTGGTATAACATCTTGATCAACGCAGGCATCACTGACTTCACCCCGGAAGATGCTCCGGCAGAAAAGGAAGCTGCTGAAAAAGAAGCTGAATAACAGCATACGACATAAAGATTAAAGAAAGGACCGTTCGATACCCATCGTCCGGTCCTTTTTTTAAACATACTTAAAGACTTTATTTTTCGCTATATTTGCATAATTCTAGATATCACTATTTATGAAAACAAAAACAGTTCTTCTCTTTCTTATCGTATTATTCTCAGGAATATGCCGGATACATGCGCAAGCCGATTTCTACTTGATGCAGGCATTAGGGAGTCGATATATCTACAACTCAGACTATTTTGAAGAGACCCGTGAAATGCAAGTCTATTTAAGCGGAGTAGATGGTAGCCTTAAAAGAGACTCTTTACTCGCTATTTATGTCTTAGACGCACAATATCCCCCCACATTCAATTTATTTTGTTCAACATTCGAGTTGACACATCCCAACATACCCTGTATTATTGTTGGAATATTTAATTCAAACAGGCAAAGTGAGCTGACCCCGCCTTTCACAGATTCCTTATCGGTAAAAAGATATGACAACCCGGGACATGGAAAAGAAATGCTCTCGTCATTAACGAATGAAATAATCCCTTTCATCCAAGAAAAATACCATGCGGGAAATAACAGGATTTTAGTCGGACATTCGTTGGGAGGGACATTCGTCACTTATGCGATGATGGAACACCCAGACTTATTTCCTTATATTATAGCCATATCACCGAACTATAAATACAGCGAAAATATGATGATTGATAGGTTACGAGTGTTCACGGAAACCTATCAAGGAGAAAAAAAATTATATATCTACCTAGCCAACGGAGACAAAGATAAAACAGAAGAAGACTTCAAGCCCATGATAAAAGAGGCTTGCTCCATCATCGAGAAAAATAATAGAATCGACCTACGATATGATTCTTTAAACATAAAGAAACACAGTCACACTATATTTGAAGGTTATTACAGAAGTCTCCTCTCGATAACACCTCTTCTCTAAAGTACTCTCGTAAGCTTGCGAGAGCACTTATGCAAAAATAGTCCATTATTTTAGGCTAAACCTCACATTGTCTAGGGCGGGTAACTCCTCTATCTTTGCCAACAAATAATTCACTCTATTGACCTCATAAAATAAAGAGCAAAGATGGAAAGCACCAAGTATTATCTCGGTCTGGACGTTGGCGGTACTAATATGGTCGCTGGCGTAGTAGATGAGAATCACCAGATTATCGCAAAGGAGAGTATACCGACACAAGCCGGACGCACGATCGAGGAGATCACCGCCGACATGGCGGAAGTCAGCAAAAAAGCGGTTCTCAAAGCAGGCTTGCAAATGGAAGACATCTCTTCTTGGGGCATCGGCATGCCCAGTTACGTAAATCCAAAGACGAACCTTTTGGTACATGCCAATTGTTTCGGATGGAAGAATGTCCCCATCTACGACTATTTAAAGAAGCATATCTCATTGCCTACTTATATAGCCAACGACGCCAATTGCGCGACCTATGGAGAGGTCTTGGCCGGATCGGCCAGCCAATATACCGATGCCATCATGTTAACGCTAGGAACGGGAGTCGGAGGCGGAATTATCATGGGTAAGAGGATTTATTCCGGAGCCGATAATATGGGAGCAGAGCTTGGACATACCAAATTGGTATACAATGGCGAACGTTGCACATGCGGGCAAAAAGGCTGTTTGGAAGCTTATTGCTCATCTACCGCATTAATCCGCATCATGAAAGAGGCCTTACAAGAGAATAAGGACACCTTGATATGGAAACTTTGCGGCGAAGACGAAAATAAAGTCAATGGAGAAATCCTTTTCGAGGCCGCTAAACAAGGGGATTCCCTCGCTAAACAGATCGTCGATGACTATATCAGTAAACTGGCCGCCGGAATCTCCACGTTCATAACCATCTTCCGTCCGCAAGTAATCATCTTAGGGGGGGGTATCGCACATGCAGGTGACCTGCTGTTGAAACCTTTAAACGAGAAACTACATACTTGTACCTTCGCCGCCGAGGAAATAGGTATCCCCCAAGTCATCCGTGCGGAATTAGGAAATGACGCCGGAATAATCGGCGCCGCGCTTTTAGAGAAAACGATGTAACGAAAAAAAATATGAAAACAAATAAGAAAGAACTTTTAGATTCATTCAAGGGAGGACTGATCGTATCCTGTCAAGTACAACACGATGATCCGACTTTTTCAGTAGACTTTGTCGTAAAAATGGCAAAAGCCGCCCAATGGGGAGGAGCCGTGGGTATCCGTGCCAACGACCCAGAGCAGATCAAGGCAATTAAAAAAGAGGTGGATTTACCAGTAATCGGGCTTTGGAAAATCTGGCACGATGACACGGATGTGTTTATCACCCCAACCTTAGAGGCCGCTAAAGCCGTATGGGAAGCCGGAGCCGAGATTATCGCCTTGGACTGTACGAGCCAAATAACCCATGAAGGCCACCCTGCATACGAATTGCTACCAATCGTCAAGAAAGAGATACCGGAAGCTATCATTTTTGCCGACGTATCCAATTATGAGGAAGCCGTACGTGCCGTAGAAATGGGAGCCGATATCGTTGGCCCTACCTTATATGGATATACGGAAGCAACCAAGCATATCGAGCAACCGGATTTACGGGAATTCGCCCGTATGTGCCGTGACTTTAAAGACAAAGCCTATGTCATTATGGAGGGGCATATCTACTCGCCGGAAGATGCCATGAAATGTATCTTCCTCGGAGCTCATTCCGTAGTAGTAGGCAGCGCGATCACCCGTCCGCACTTGATCACGAAACGTTTTACGGACTTACTAACCGGTTACCAAAATAACTGGCGGGAAGCCGAAAGAAGCAAACATTAAAAAATCATCTGCTTGTAGAGATAGGGCATGCCCCGTCTCTACACAATATTAACAACAATAATCATATGGCAAATTTCAATGTAGAAGGGGCGCAAAACGTAGAGATCAGCAAGAAATTACCTTGCGAGAAACCTCTGATCGTACAACTGGAGATCATGGAGCGGTATACGGCAGTCCATAAAGCCTGTGCCGCTCTACCCAAAGAGATACGTGAAGTGGAATGCCTGAAAGTTTTATACCCCACGCTATTTCGCAAGATCACGAATCAAGACTTGATCGCCGGACGTACGGACTTCCTACCGATCGGGTTCGGATGCGTAACCTCATTAGGGGGTGTCGGGCATTATTGCGTATTCAAGAAACTCCGTGCCTTCCAGCTACAACTGGATGAAACTGAACGAAAACGGGTGGATGCGTTATATGATTATTGGTTGGATCACGATTTAAAGACCCAATTCAACAAGGAGGTCCTCACCGAGGATACATTGGGTATGTTCATCGACTGCGAGTACCCGATGATCGCTACCGCACGTCTATCCGGTATGATGCTGGATTACCCGAAACTATTGGATAAGGGCATCGGTGGCCTTCGCTCTGATTTACTGGAGAAACTCAAAGAGCAACCCGATAATAACTTTTACAAAGCAGGCATCCAATGTCTGGATATTTTTGTAGATTGTGCTTCTCATCTCCAGCAAGACGCTAGAGAGCAAATGGCTTCAGCCGACGAGAAAAGGCAAAAAGAATTGGAGCGTATCTGCCAAGCCCTAGAGAACATCAAGGAGAAGAAACCCGGTACGTTCCATGAAGCGATGCAGTTATTCTGGTTATTCGCCTTGTTGGCCGGTGTTATAAACTACGGTCGTCTGGATGATTATCTAGGCCCTTATTTAGTAGCCGACCTTGAGTCCGGGCGATTGACCGACGAAGAGGCATACCGATATATCCACTCGCTTTGGACCATGATTGAGAATCGCCGTACCACCGTAAACGGACGTATCATCGTAGGCGGTAAAGGACGCAAACACCCGAAAGAGGCCGACGTATTCCTGCATATCGCCATGAAAGTAGCGAAAAATTGCAGATATGTAGAGCCGCAATTCACCTTGCGCTTCGATAAAGAGACCTCCGAGGAAATCTGGGACGAAGCGTTGGACGCTTTGGGTGCGGGAGCTACTTACCCGACCCTTTACAATGATGATGTAAACGTCCCGGCCGTCATGTACGGAATGCGTGTAGACGAGAAAACGGCGGAACAATACGTGCCTTTCGGTTGTACCGAGTTCGTGATACAAGGACAGAGTACGGGTACGCCCAACATCTGCATCAATTTACTAAAACTACTTACGATTTATATGAATGATGGTATCGACCCGATTGACGGTAAACGTAAATCCGGGCCGGTACCTCTAAAGAAATTAGAGGAGTATCAGACATTCGAGGAATTCTATGACGGTTACAAGGCTTTACTCGATTATTATCTGGATCTGTCTGTCAAAGCCCAATACCATTCGTATGAGGTGATGAACCAGCACGTAAGTTTCTTGTTTACCAGCCTATTGACCGATGATTGCATCGCACGGGGAAAAGCGCTTTTGGACGGAGGCGTACGTTATCTAGGCGGGACAAACGAGACGTATGGCAATATCAACACTTCCGATTCCCTGTGGGTAATCCGGGATCTGGTATTCAATCAAAAAAAATACACGTTACGGCAATTGAATGATGCCATGCTAGCTAATTTTAACGGCTATGAGGCTTTACGAAAAGATTGCCTAAACTGTGATAAATATGGTAACGACCTTGAGACTGCCGATACGATGGCCAACGATTTGTACGAGTTCGTAGCGAAAGGCGTACGCAATCGCGGTATCGCCATCGGTATGCAATACTTCTTGATCGTTATCAGCAATAATCAATTAAACACGGAATGGGGAAACCGGACCGCCGCCTCACCCGACGGGCGATTATCGTGCATGTATATGAATCCTGCCAATAATCCGCAAGGGGGAGCGAATAAAAGCGGCCCCACGGCCATGCTGAATTCCTTGGCGAAGTTCGACGCCAAGTATCATGGAGGCTCGGTACAAAACATTAAGTTTTCTCCTTCCATGTTCAACGAGAACAGGGCTGTCATCAAGAGCCTGTTCAAGACTTATTTTGCGAAAGGGGGTTGCCATTTGATGGTGACTGTAGTAGATAAGGGAGTTTTAGAAGACGCGGTAGAGCACCCGGAAAATTACCCGGACCTAATCGTCCGGGTAAGCGGGTTCTCCGCGGTATTCGTCGATTTATCTCCCAATATTCAACAGGAACTTTTAAGCAGGGTATTATATGATGAATAAATATAAGGTTAGCGAGAATAGGTTATCAATCATGGAGATCGAACGGTTCGCCGTTCACGACGGCCCGGGCATCCGGACCGTCGTTTTCCTTCAAGGTTGTCCCCTACATTGTCCATGGTGCTCCAACCCGGAATCCCAGAAAAGGAAACCGCATCTGCTCCATATCAAGAATAAATGTATCGGATGCGGACGTTGCGAGGCGATTTGTACACGGGGAAATATCTCCATCCAAGATCATTATCCGGTATTTAATCGGCAGGCTTGTGTGGCGTGCAAGGCTTGCGAGCGTATATGCCCGCAGAACGCTATTAAGTTTGTCGGTGAATCAATTACCTCATCCGAGGTTATGGAAATCCTTTTACGTGACCGGGATTATTACCTGAATTCCGGTGGAGGGGTTACGTTTTCCGGAGGGGAAGCTTTCACGCAATTCGAGGGATTGATGGATTTGCTGATCCAATGCAAGAACGAGAAACTGCATACCTCCGTAGAGACTTGCGGGCAAGTGAATCTTGATAAGATAAAGCAAGCGCTTCCGCTTATCGATTTGTTCTTGTTCGATATCAAACATACGGACAAGGATTTACTTCAGAAAGAAACCGGAGCGAACTTGGATACGATCCTCACGAATTTACGGTATATATCCAGTAAGAGCGCTAATAAAGTAACGATCCGTGTACCGGTAATCCCCGGTTTCAATTTCAATGAGAATACGCTTCGGGAAATATTCATGCTGGCGAAAGAAAATCGTATCAAATGCGTACACCTGCTTCCCTACCATACATTGGGAAAAGATAAATACGAGCAATTAGGTCTCACCTATCCTTATCCCTGCGAGCAAATGCTAGCCAAAGAAGAGCTGTTCCCCTTTAAGGAGATGGGGGAAAAAATGGGTTTGGAAATACGAATCGGAGGATAAACTCCTCCCAATAAAATAGTATCTTCGCGCAAATCATCGTTTTATAAATCTTAGTAAGAGACATATGAAAACAGAAAAAGAGAAAGCGGCGGAAGGTCTATTATACAATGCGAATCATGATAGTGAGCTTCAAGATGAGATGAAAAGAGCGAAATGCGTCCTTTTCAAATACAACCAATTGCCCCCCGACCAAGAGGAAGAAAAAGATCGGATTCTAACCTCTTTTCTAGGCAAGAAAGGGAAGAACACCGTTATCCTATCCCCTTTCCAATGCGATTATGGCTATAATATCGAGATTGGGGATAATTTCTTCGCCAACGTGAATCTCGTTATCTTGGATGGAGCGAAAGTTCGTATCGGCAATAACGCATTCATCGCCCCGAACGTAGGCATCTATACCGCCGGCCACCCTTTTGACGTAAAGCAACGTAATGAGGGTTTGGAATACGCTTTTCCCGTGACCATCGGCGATAACGTATGGATCGGTGCGCAAGCCTGTATCCTTCCGGGGGTGACCATTGGCGATAACACGGTAATCGCCGGAGGTAGTGTCGTAACCAAAGATATTCCGGCCAATGTTATAGCTGCCGGCAATCCCTGCCGTGTAATCCGGGAAATAACGGAAGCCGACCGGAATAAATACCGCCAGCCCTAAGCTCCCGTTTAGGGTATCCCTAAGCCCTCGTTTAGGGCAGCCCTAAATTCCCGTTTAGGTTCATCGTAAATATCTCACTTCGGTAACGAGTGCCGGTAATCCTTGGGTGATGTACCTACTATCTTCTTAAAGATACGGCTGAAATAGTAGGGATCGTCAAAGCCCAGTTTCAAGGCGACTTGATTGATCTTCATATTCGTATGTAATAATAGCTGGCAAGCCCGGTCTATTTTCATATGCAAGAAATAATTCATCGGAGCATAACCGGTTTCCTTGAAGAAAAGCCTGTACATATAAGATTCCGAATAGCCGAAATGAGAGGCCAATTCCTTTAATGTCAATTTATTTTCCAGATTCTCCGTCATGAAGTGGGTCGCCAAACTAATAAAGAACGTATTCTCCGCCTTGCTTTTGGAGAATTTAGCCTCCCTATACGTCTTCACATAGAGGAAAGAGGCGATCAAATGATTGAAACTTAAATTGACGTAATTAACCGTAGCCTCATCCGTCCCACTCTCCAACACATTCAATAGTTCATCAAAAAAAGCGATACGATCGCCGATACGGGAATTATCATCCATGTCGATCGGGATCACCCCTTGCAGTTGATCGCTGATATACTTCGCCTTTTTCCCTTTAAAATGTGCCCAATAAATATACCAAGGATCATGCTCGCTCGAACCATATTGATGGGGCTTCTCTGCCGGGAGGATGAAAAAATGATTCTCGGGTACGACATATCGTTTTCCATCCAACACGTACCAGCCCTCTCCTTTGGTGCAATAAATTAAAAGATACTCTCCACAACCGGACGCACGATCAATATAATGGTTTTCCGCCTTCGGAAAATACCCCATAGAGTGTACGACCAAGTCCGCGACCAACGGGTTGTTCAACGCTTGTTCTATAATGTAGAAAGGATAGACAATCAACCGCTGACCGGAAAAACCATGCTTTATTTTCGCCATAAACCAAAACTTTTAGATGGTTACTGAATAACGCAAAGATAATCCATTTTTTTTAGCTAGATACTCTATTATCCAAATCCTTTATGTGCAGTATTTTTGCCAATGAACAAATAAACCATATCAAATGGCGTTATCATAAGGAGATAATCAAACTAAATATTCTAACAGATGAAAAAGATCGTATCTATTTTTCTAGTAACCATTTACGGGATGTGTATGGTTGCATGTGGAAGTCGTTCCTCATCCACGGAAGTAAAAGATAATGTATTGACTGAGGAAGAAAAAGCGGAAGGCTATACCTTGTTATTCAATGGCAAGGATTTTACCGGTTGGAAAATGTTCAACGGGGGTGATGTCAAGGGATGGCAGGTAGAAGACGGGGTGATCGTCGGCTACGGAAACGGTGGTGACGTGATAGCGGATACTACGATCAAGGTAAGTACCGATATCGTTACCGTTAAGAATTACCATAATTTCCAGATCAAATGGGACTGGAAAATCGGAGCGCAAGGAAACTCCGGATTCTTATATCACGTACAAGAAGGACCTAAGTACAAAGCTCCTTTTGAAACCGGCCCGGAATACCAGTTGATCGATGACGATAACTATCCTTGGGTCAGCGAGACCGGAAAAGAGGGATTGGAAGACTGGCAGAAAACGGGTTGCAACTACGCTATGTATGTACCGGAAACCAAACAGGTGAACCCTCCGGGAGAATGGAACTCCTCTATGGTACTTTACAAGGATGGATATGTTGAGCACTGGCTGAACGGAGAAAAACTATTCTCTTTCCAAGAAGGGTCCGAAGATTGGAAGATGCGTCGTTATAGCGGTAAATGGGAAGCTTTCCCCGATTACGGTATCTCTACCACCGGTAAACTTTGTTTTCAGGACCATGGAAGTAAAGTATATTTCAAGAATGTGAAGATTAAGGATTTAGACTAATTGTATTAAGAAATCAATGCCATGAATAGAAAAGAATTCTTTAAAGTATCGGCCGCAGCAAGTCTCGCGTCACTACTATCACTCCTTTCCGCCTATGCGGAGAAATTCGAATCGGAAGGTAAAAAGGTGAAAGTAGCCGTTATCGGTTGCGGAAGTGTATCTACCCAATATTTTCCCCATATATCGAAATGCCCGTATGTAGAAATCGTGGCTTGTTGCGATATCAAACCGGATCGTGCTCAAAAGGCGGCCAAGCAATATAATATACCTAAATGGTACAAGCATATCGATGATATGCTTAGCGGTTCCAAGTTCGACTTGATGCTTACATTGACCGATATGCAGGTTCACGGAGAGTTGAACCGTAAGGCTTTGATGGCAGGAAGAAATGTCTGGAGCGAGAAACCTTTGGCGAATTCCTATAAGGAAGGCAAAGAATTATACGATCTCGCTACTAGCAAGGGGCTTCGTATCTGGGGTGCGCCTGCCGTTGTAAACAGTCCTCAATTTGCCTTTATGGCCGAACAAATCAATAAAGGAACCCTAGGTAATCTGGCATGCGCGCACGGACATTACGGACATGAAGGTCCTTCTTGGTCCGCTTTCTTCTACGAACCGCTAGGTGGCAGTATGCCCGACTTAGGAGTCTATAACATCGCTACCCTAACCGGATTATTGGGACCGGCTAAATCCGTTGTTGCCATGACTACAATCGTAACCCCGGAGAGAACCGTAGACGATAAGGGCAAGATCAAAGTTCGAGAAGAAGATAATGCCATGATTATCATGGAACACGAAAAGGGAGTCCTTTCTCATATCGAGTGTGGTTTCAACTATTTCGATCCATACGGACATTTAGGTAAAGGACAGGAGAAAGCGACGATCTCCTTATACGGTTCCCACGGCAATATGCATATGGTAGGTTACGACTGGGCACCGAACGGGGTGGACTTATCGACGATGGATCATCCGGTACCCCAGCGTTTCGTTCCGGACACCAATGGCTATGTTTGGCAAGAAGGTGCTTCCGATATCAGCAAACACATGGCATTAAACACGGAACCACGTATAAATGTCGAGCATGCGTTACACGTATTAGAGATTATCGAGGCCGCCCGAAAATCACAAGCTACAGGTCAACGCATCCAGCTTGTATCGAAGTTTCCTTGGCCGATGGTAAAATAAATTAAGAAGTCTTAGTAGTGAAAAGAACGGGACATTTAATATATTTGTTCCTGTAAATACCAGAGAAACATGAGGAAGATAAGTGAGATTTTATGCTGCGTAGCCATACTTTGTTGTGCATTGAGCGCATGTAGCGACAAGCCGGCAACGGTAAAAGTCAGTAGTTTCAATATTTGGTTGAATACCCTAGGAGGAAAGCTTCCCCCTAGCCAGACAGCGAAAGTGATCGAGGCTAGCCAGACGGATATCGTAGGAATCCAAGAAGGGCATATCTATGAAGAAGACGGCATCAAGCACGATCATGTGCCGGAAATCGCGGAATCCCTAGGTTTCCACCTTTTCAACCAAGGGGAGGGACATTATATCTTATCTCGTTATCCGGTCGTTGACAGTACGGCTTCCCGCTACGGGGTGAAGATACAGGTAGGCAAAGACAAATTCTGCTGGATGTTTAATTGCCATCTATATTATATCCCGTATCAGCCTTATCAATTGAATGGGATTCCTTATGGCGATTATCCGTTTATCGATACCGAGGAGGAAGCTGTCCGGTTCGCCAACGAGGCCCGACGTGAAGAAGTAACTCGTTATCAAAAAGATATACAGCAAGTCATGAAAGAAGGTTATCCTGTCTTTTTAACAGGAGATTTTAATGAGCCTTCTTTCTTGGACTGGACACAACGGGCCGCCGATGCCGGTATCCACAAGATCAAGGTGGAGTGGCCGGCAACCAAGGCTTTCTCTGAGATCGGGATGAACGACTCCTACCGGACAATCCATCCGGACGAGGTCTCCACACCCGGCTATACATGGACTCCCGTTCCTAGCGAACAAGAAATACTAGACCGTCTGGATTTCGTACTATATTCCGGATGTAAGGTAACAGACTCATTTATCACAGGCGAAAGCGAGGCCACCTCGGACGTGGTAGTCTCCCCTTACCCTTCAGATCATAGAATGGTAACCTCCTGTTTCAATTTCTAACAGTAACTACTAAAAAAACAAATTATACAACATGGAATCAAGAAGAGATTTTCTGAAAAAAGCAGCCGTAGCGGCAGCTGGTCTAACAATCGTCCCCTCTAAAACGATCGCTGGATTAGGCCATAAGGCACCAAGTGATACAATGAATATTGTCGGTATCGGTATCGGTGGTAAAGGCCACCCGAACTTGGTCGGCATGAAAACCGAGAACATCATCGGGCTTTGCGATATCGACTGGAAATACGCGAAGAACTGCTTCGAGGAATTCCCGGACGCTAAACGTTATTGGGACTGGCGGAAGATGTTCGATGAGTTGGGCGACCAGATCGACGGTGTCATGGTAGCTACTCCGGACCATACTCATGCCACGATCGCGGCCACGGCCTTGACAATGGGTAAACACGTATATTGCCAAAAGCCGCTTACCCACTCTGTTTACGAGAGCCGTTTATTGACAAAACTCGCCGCTAAATATAAGGTAGCGACCCAGATGGGTAACCAAGGGAACTCCGGCGATGGTGTCCGTCAATTATGCGAATGGATCTGGAACGGAGAGATCGGTGAAGTAAAAGAAGTACACGCATGGACCAACCGTCCGATCTGGCCGCAAGGATTACAGCGCCCAACCGAAAAACAACGTTGTCCGAAGACGATGAATTGGGACTTATTTATCGGCCCGGCCGCCATGCGTCCGTTCCATGAGATCTACACCCCTTGGAACTGGCGTGGATGGTGGGATTTCGGAACCGGAGCTTTCGGAGATATGGCTTGCCACGTGCTCGATCCGGTTTACCAATCCTTGAAGTTAGGTTATCCGGATCGTGTACAAGGCCGTTCTACCCAGATCAATACGGAATCCGCTCCTCAATCGGAGGTGGTAGAATTCCGCTTCCCGGCTCGTGACAATCTTCCAAAGGTAGCCTTGCCGGAAGTGAAAGTATATTGGTACGATGGCGGTATGCTTCCTCAGCGTCCGGACTTATTACCGGATGGCGTAGATATGATGCGTGACGGTTTGGGTGGATGTATCTTCGTAGGTACTAAAGACACGTTGATCTGCGATTGCGGAGGTTTCAACTCCCGGTTATTATCCGGCCGTGTACCTCAAGTAACCCCCTATTTGCGCCGTATCCCGAACGCTACCGGATACTTTGACGGTTTCCATGAGCAAGACTGGATCCGTGCTTGTAAAGAATCGCCGGAGAACCGTGTGGAAGGAACTTCCAACTTCGCTTATTCCGGACCATTCAACGAGATGGTGTTATTAGGCGTATTGGCGATCCGTCTACAAGGCTTGAACAAGAAATTGATGTGGGACGCCCAAAACATGCGTTTCACCAATATATCCTCTTCCGACGTATTGAAGATCGTAACCAGCGATGATTTCAAGGTGATAGACGGTCACCCCTATTTCGATACGAAATACGCGGAGTTCAATGCGCTAGAGGCTGCCAACGAATATATCAGACATACCTATCGTGAAGGCTGGAGCCTTCCGGAAATGCCGGTATAAGTATGAAACGATATATTATATTAGCACTATGTACGGTCATGCTCCTTGGGCAGGCCGTACAGCTGGCGGCGCAAAAAGCGGACTGGAAGGTGGGTATACAGACTTGGACTTTCCACAATCTTACGTTGATGGAGACCTTGGATAAGACCCAACAACTGGGCATGGGGTATGCGGAGGCTTTCTTTTTCCAAGAATTGGGCGCTCCGTTCCCAAAAGAGACGTATTTAAATTACGACTTGAGCGATGACGACTGCGCTTTATTACGCCATGAGTTCAAGAAAAGGGGAATCAAGCCGATCGCCTTTGGTGTAGCCTCTTATGGGACTAACGAGGAATGGGATAAGTTCTTCGCGTTCGCTCATAAAATAGGCGCGCATATCGTGACTGTCGAACCGGAGTTAAACCAGTTAGACTACATCGAATCCCTCGCCAAGAAGTACGATATGGAGGTAGCGATCCATAACCATCCGAGTCCATGCATTTACGCAAGTGCCGAGGTGGTAGAGAAAGCGCTGAAAGGCCGTTCTTCCTTGATGGGAGTATGCGCCGATATCGGCCATTGGAAACGGGTGGGTGAAGATCCGCTCAAAAATCTCCAGAAGTTATCCGGACGCATCAAGGTGGCACATTTGAAAGACCTCACCGACAAGATGGAAGACGCTACATGGGGAACCGGGATCTTACCGGTAAAAGCGTTCGTCAACGAGCTGAAGCGTCAGCATTTCAACGGGCTTATCTCCATTGAGTACGATGATTTCAAATCCGATATCCAAGAGATACGCAACAGCTTGGAATTCCTACGGAAATGCTCTAAATAGAAGTATACGCTTCCCTTAAAAACACCTATATCGGCGTAGGCCCACACGTATATACGTATAGGCTTACACCGATATTAATATGGGCCTACACGTATATACGTATAAGCCCACACCTATATATGCCTAAAAAGTCGTTATCAGAACAAGGGATTATCCACCTTTTCTCTCAGCAACGCAAGATCTACCACCTGTTGAATATCACTCACATAATGGAACACCAAGCCTTTCAAATACTCCGGTTTGATCTCATTGATATCCTTCTCATTCTCCTTGCAAAGAATCAACTCCTTGATCCCGGCACGTTTAGCCGCCAAGATCTTCTCCTTGATACCACCTACGGGAAGCACTTTCCCACGCAACGTGATCTCGCCGGTCATAGCCAAGTTCTTTTTCACCTTACGCTGAGTAAAGGCGGAGACAAGAGAAGTCACCATCGTTATTCCGGCACTCGGTCCGTCTTTCGGGATCGCCCCCTCCGGTACGTGGACATGCACATTCCAGTTCTCGAACAACTCCTCGTTGATATTAAACTGAGCCGCATGCGCATGGATATACTCAAGTGCCAACATGGCAGACTCTTTCATCACATCTCCCAGATTCCCGGTCAAAGTAAGCTTTGACCCCTTACCTTTACTTAAGCTCGACTCCACGAAAAGAATCTCACCACCAACAGCCGTCCAAGCTAATCCCGTAACCACGCCGGCATAGTCATTCCCTTGATATTTATCGCGGGAATATTCGACCGCCCCTAGATATTCATACAAATCCTCCGGCTTAATGCTCGTCGGGATAGGCTCGTCGCTAGCGACCTTACGGGCTAGCTTACGCATGATTTTAGCGATTTTCTTATCCAATTCCCGGACACCGCTCTCGCGTGTATAGGCTTCAACGATCACTTGTAAGGTTTTCTTGGGGAATTTCACGGAACCTTTCTTCAAGCCGTGTACATCCATCTGCTTAGGCACGAGATGCTTCGCTGCGATCTCTACCTTCTCCTCCATGATATAACCGCTCACCTCGATCAGTTCCATACGATCCAGCAATGGCTGGGAAATCGTATTCAAATTATTAGCGGTAGCGATAAACATCACCTTGCTTAAATCGTAATCGATATCCAGATAATTATCGTGAAACGCGTTATTCTGCTCCGGGTCCAAGACCTCCAATAAAGCGGATGCCGGATCCCCCTTGAAATCATTCGTGATCTTATCGATCTCATCTAAGATAAAGACAGGGTTCGATGTTCCCGCCTTCTGTATATTCTGGATGATACGTCCGCACATAGCACCGATATAGGTACGACGATGTCCGCGGATCTCGGCCTCATCGTGCAATCCACCTAAAGAAACACGTACATATTTGCGGCGCAAAGCCTCTGCGATGGAACGCCCCAATGAAGTCTTGCCGACTCCCGGAGGACCGTACAAACAGATAATCGGAGATTTCATATCCCCTTTCAGCTTCAATACGGCCAGATGCTCGATAATACGCTCTTTCACCTTCTCCAAACCATAATGATCACGATCTAAGACCTTCTGGGCATGAGACAAGTTGAAATTGTCCTTACTATACTCGTTCCACGGCAAGTTAACGATATTCTGGACATATTGCGTCTGTACGGAATAATCCGGAGATTGCGGATGCAATCGTTCCAATTTTCGCAATTCCTTCTCAAAGACCTGCGCTACCTCGGCAGGCCATTTCTTACGACTGGCTTTCTCCCGTAATTCTTTTATCTCCAACTCATTGATATTCCCGCCCAATTCCTCTTGAATGGTCTTGATCTGCTGTTGAAGGAAATATTCTTTTTGTTGTTGATTGATATCCTCATGCGTCTTCATCTGGATGGAAGCTTTCAACTCCACCAGCTGATACTCGCGGTTCAAGATAAAAAGTAACCGATACGCACGCTCTTTTAAGTCCCCGATCAATAACAATTGCTGTTTCTCGGCCGATCCACTCGGTATATTGCTACAAGAGAAATTGACCACATACAAGACATTCTTATTATTCTTGATCGAGAAGATCAAATCCCGGGGAGGTTCAGCCACGGCCCCAAGCATCTTGATGGTCAAATCCTTGATCGTTGAGATCAAAGCCTCGAACTCGCGGTCTGTCTTGTCCGGCTTCGTGTCCTCCAACACGGTGATCTTACCGGAAAGATACGGATCTGTCTCGGTCAACTCATTCAATTCAAAGCGTTTCTTACCTTGAAGAATAACAGTAGTACTACCGTCCGGCATCTCTAAGACACGAACGATGTCAGCGATTACCCCGGTTGTATATAAATCCTCTAAGATAGGATCTTCCGTACCCATCTCTTTCTGGCAAACAACTCCGATCAAACTCTTTTTATGTACAGCCTCTTTAATCAGGCGCATCGATTTAGGACGCCCGATAATCACCGGCAAGGCAACACCCGGAAAGAGTACCATATTCCTTAACGGAAGAATGGGTATAGTGTCTCCAACTTTCTCTATTCCTTCTGTGAAATCCTCATCTACATCGCATTCTGTAAGAATTGGCATTACGATACCAATATTGTCATCCAAGTCATCAAACGAATTCTGGCAAAATACTCTCGTCTTTTCTTTCATATATACATTCATCATTGTATATGTTAATACAATAAACGTGCCAAAGTTACAGCTTTTCATTCAATTCTTACTAATTTCGCGGCATACAATCGATAGAGATATGGCAAATCCTTATTTTCAATTCAAGAAATTTACGGTATGGCACGATAAATGTGCCATGAAAGTCGGAACGGATGGCGTTTTGCTTGGGGCGTGGGCTAGCATAGAGAGATGTCAGAGGATTTTGGATGTGGGAACCGGAACGGGATTGATCGCCCTCATGCTGGCGCAGCGTAGCACCGCGATCCTAGACGCTATCGATATAGATTCAGACGCATGTTTACAAGCTCAGGAAAACATCGCGAAATCGCCTTTCGCCAACCGGATACAAGTCTATCAAACCTCGTTCTCCGAATATATGCCGGATGAGAATATCAAATATGACTTGATCGTATCCAACCCACCCTATTTTATTGATTCATTGAAATGCCCGGATACTAAACGTAATCTAGCCCGGCATACGGATACTCTATCTCTCCCGGATTTATTGCGTGATAGTCGCAAACTGTTGGCACCCGAAGGAAATATCGCCTTGGTGCTTCCCTTTGATCAACGGGAGTCTTTAATAGACCTCGCTCGAGAAGAGTCTTTATCGCCATCGAGAGAAGCCCACGTTTCCCCCATACCGGACGCCCCTCCTAAGCGCTTATTAATAGAACTCTCAGCGACGCCGGTAGCAAAACCCAAGTCGTCTCATCTGACCCTAGAAATCGAGCGGCATCGATATAGCGATGAATTCACCGCTATAGCTAAAGACTTTTACTTGAAAATGTAAGGAAGCTTTTTATCGAAGAAGCGAGTTACCTCGTCAAATAAATTATGTACCTCCTTGGTGAAAGACACAACCTCCGGAGTCAGCACATGTAAGGCCTTTGGTTCCACCGTAATATCGATACGGCGATCTGCCATGATCGGTTCTCCATCCAAGTGCATCACGCCCGGATGTTGGCGAATAATCGTGACTTGCTGGGCTTTCATCGTCTTAATCTTACTATTCCGATCAATCTGTTTGGTAAACAATTGGATGGCCAAAGGAGCGATATCCAATGGCATAAAAGGGGATAAGATCGTAACGTCCATCCGTCCGTCCTGTATATTCGCGTGCGGAGCGATAAACGCGTTATTACCATATTGCGAAGCATTCGCACAAGCGACTAGAAACGCCTTCTCCTTGATCGTCTGATTATCTACCACCAATTCATAAGGCTCAGGCTTATAGCTCAGATACTCCTCTATCGTATTCTTTATATAAGTAAGAGAGCCGCGCCGTTTCTCATTCGCGAATTTCTGGCTGACGGCGGCATCAAAACCGACTCCACAGGTACAGAAAAAGACCTGTCCGTTCGCCCGGCAGCAATCTATCGTCGTAACATGCCCTTTCGCGATCAGATCGATAGCCCTTTTCACGTCCATCGGTATGTGCAATTCTCTAGCTAAGCCATTGCCCGAACCTTTCGGGATGATACCTAAGATCGCGTTCGAATGGATCATAGCTCTCGCTATCTCATTCACCGTCCCGTCACCGCCTACCGCCAAAATATATTCAGCTCCTTCCTCTATGGCTTGCCGAGTCAACTCGCTGGCATGGCCTGCATACTCTGTAAAAGAAATGTTTAACGAACAGTTCTTTTTCGAGCAGATCCCTTCGATCATCTTAGGTATCTTGCGCTTCGACCCTACACCTGATATAGGGTTTATGATAGCTTGTACTTTTATATCCCGTTCGCTCATCCTCACTTCTTCTTTTTTATTTGAGAGGACAAAAATAATGCTTTTATAAAACTTTTAAAGCATTTCGACTACTATAAGTTATTTTTTTACTACTTTTGCGGCTGGATTTGCCGAAACATGGGATTATGTACGCGGCGAACCTGTGTTCTTTATTAGAATAAATAAATAGCGAGATAAATCATTCTCTTTTATAATAATATGAAACTTTTACAAGAGAAACTAGCAAAGTACGACGCTCCTCAAAGAGCCATGGCAATGGGAATCTATCCTTACTTCAGGGAAATCCAGAGCGATCAGGACACGGAAGTTCTAATCAGCGGGAAGAAAGTCTTGATGTTTGGTTCTAATGCGTACTTAGGATTAACCAATCATCCTAAAGTAAAAGAAGCAGCGATCGAGGCCATTAAAAAGTATGGTACAGGTTGTGCCGGCTCACGTTTCTTAAACGGAACGTTGGACTTACACCTCCAGTTGGAAAAACGTTTAGCAGAATTTGTTGGTAAAGAAGACGCCATCGTATACTCTACAGGTTTCCAAGTTAATCTAGGTGTTGTATCCTGTATCACCGGACGTGAGGACTATATCCTTTGGGATGAGTTGGATCATGCATCCATTATCGAAGGACATCGTCTTTCTTTCTCCACGAAATTGAAATTCAAGCATAACGATATGGACTCCTTGGAGAAACAACTCCAGAAATGCGAGCCAGACAAGGTGAAACTTATCGTTATCGACGGTGTCTTCAGCATGGAAGGTGATGTCGCTAAATTACCGGAAATCGTAGCTCTCGCAAAGAAATATAACGCAAGTGTAATGGTTGACGAGGCTCATGGTATCGGTGTATTCGGTGATCATGGCCGCGGTACTTGTAATCACTTCGGCGTTACGAACGATGTTGATTTGATCATGGGAACTTTCAGTAAGTCTTTCGCTTCTATCGGTGGTTTTATCGCATCGGACGAACCGGTTATCAATTACTTACGTCACCACTCCCGTTCCTATATCTTTAGCGCAAGCAATACGCCTGCCGCTACTGCCGCAGCGAACGCGGCATTAGATATCATGTTAAGCGAACCGGAACGTATCCAACATTTATGGGATTTGACTCATTACGCATTGGATGGTTTCCGTAACATGGGTTGTGAGATCGGACATACTTCTACCCCGATCATCCCGTTGTTTATCCGTGACAACGACTTGACATTCCTTATCGTAAAAGAATTATTTGAGGCCGGAATCTTCGTAAACCCGGTAGTAGCTCCCGCAGTTGCTTCCGAGGATACACTGATCCGCTTCTCCCTTATGGCTACCCACACGAAAGAGCAACTAGATTACGCTTTGGAGACAATCCACAAGGTATTCAAGAGCCATGGGTTGGTAGACTAATCGTGTAAATATATAAGAAAAGGCCCGAAGGTTAGGTATAACACCTATCTTCGGGTCTTTTTTTATAACTGAAAAAATCATAACTATGATTTTGAATGGGAATAAATCACTATTTTTGCATATTTAGATAAATTGGGCGGTTATGTCGATGGCCCTCTTACAAATTAAAAATAAATGGATTTCATATTAGATAAAGGAAGTAGCCATATGGGCTGCAAAGGTTGCAGCAAAAGGCAAAACAATAAACTGAATACCTATGATTGGTTGTGCGATGTACCCGACGCGGAAGGCTCGACTGATTTCGTAGAGGTTCAATTTAAAAATACCCGCAAAGGGTATTACTTGAATAGTGCTAAAATACCTTTGGAAAAAGGTGATATAGTAGCCGTAGAGGCAAGTCCCGGTCATGATATCGGTACGGTTTCTTTAACGGGTAAATTGGTTCTGCTGCAAATGAAGAAGAACAACGTGCGCACGGAAGCTGAGCCAAAACGGATTTACCGAAAGGCAAAACCGACCGATATCGAGAAATATGAGGAAGCGAAAGCAAAGGAACATGCCACTATGATTCGCTCGCGGCAAATCGCAGCCGATTTAGGATTGAATATGAAAATCGGTGATGTAGAGTATCAAGGTGACGGTAATAAGGCGATCTTTTATTATATAGCGGATGAACGTGTAGATTTCCGTCAACTAATTAAAGTGCTAGCGGAGGCTTTTCGTGTTCGTATCGAGATGAAGCAGATCGGTGCTCGTCAAGAAGCCGGACGTATCGGTGGTATCGGCCCTTGCGGTAGAGAACTTTGCTGTTCCAGTTGGATGACAAGTTTTGTATCGGTCGCTACCGGAGCTGCCCGTTATCAAGATATTTCCATGAATCCCCAGAAATTGGCCGGACAATGCGCTAAATTGAAATGTTGTATCAACTATGAGGTAGATACATATGTGGAAGCCCAGAAACGCCTTCCCTCCCGGGAGATTGTCTTGGAGACCAAAGATAATAATTACTATCATTTCAAGACGGATATTTTCAAACGGGAAATCACCTATTCTACGGATAAATCATTTGCGGCTAATCTTATCACGATTCCGGCAAGCCGTGCTTTCGATGTCATTAATATGAATAAGAAAGGCATGAAGCCGATATCTCTAGAGGCGGATACGAAGCCACAACCACCGAAACGAGACGCTCAAGATATTCTTGGGCAAGAAAGCGTCACACGTTTCGACTCTGTTAAAAAGAAAAAGAAAAAACGTCCTGCCAACAAGAATAATGGCGAGAACAATGGAAACGGGAACGGAGCTAACACCACCGCGACGGCAGTTACCAACACCGACGCACCTGTTTCTGAGAATAAGAACAACGGAGGAAACGGAGCCGGTGGCAATAATCGCCGCAACGGAGGAAATAATAGGAATAGCAATCGTGAGAATAACCGGGACAGAGAGAATAACCGGGAGAATAACAAAGATAATAGCCGGGAAAACAGTCGGGAGAATCGGGAGAACAACCGTGATAATAACAGGGAGAACAACCGAAACAATCGCCCGAAACAAAGGCCGAGAGCTAATAACGATAAGCAATCCAACAATGACAAGCCTGCGAATAATGACAAACCTCAGCAACCGATCAAACAGGCCAGACCTGATAAAACGGAGAATAGGCCAGAGACAAAGCCTGAGGCTTAAAAAGTTCATTGCCGCCTGTGTAACATGCTTCTTATGCTTCTCTTGCGAGAATGAAGCTGTATACGATCAGTATCAAGCTATCCAGAACACCTCGTGGGAGAAGAATAAGGAGTACTATTTCACTTTCTTGATTGAGGATATATCGGTTCCGTACGACCTAACCTTGGAAGTACGGAACAATAATATGTATCCGTATCAGAACCTATGGGTATTTTGCAGCGAGGAACTTCCGATAGGTCCTTTAAAAAGGGATACGATCGAATGTATGTTAGCTGATGAGTTTGGGAAATGGTATGGGCACGGGATCTCCTTGTTTCAATCCAGTTTCCCGATACGGTCTGCTTACTATTTCCCCGTTAAAGGGCAATATACCTTTAGCTTCCGGCAGGGGATGCGTAACGACCAACTTCCGGGCATTCAGGAAATCGGCTTACGGGTCTTACCTTCTTCCACTAACGCTCCTTCCGGGAAGCGTCCAAACGAAGAAAAATAAACAATAAGATCGTAAATCCCCAGAGCGAGGAACCTCCATAGCTAAAGAAAGGCAAGGGAATGCCGATAACCGGAGTCAATCCCGTCACCATGCCGACATTAATCGCCAGATGGAAAAAGAATATGGAGGCTACGCTATAGCCATAGACTCGCCCGAAAGCATTATCTTGCCGCTCCGCCAATACAATCAGACGAAGAATAAAAAGTCCGAATACGATCAATACGGCAGAGGCTCCCAAAAAGCCTTGCTCCTCGCCTACCGTACAAAAGATAAAATCCGTATCCTGTTCCGGCACATACTTCAATTTGGTCTGCGTCCCATTCAAGAATCCTTTTCCGGATAATCCTCCGGAACCGATAGCGATCTTGGATTGATTCACATTATACCCCGCTCCGCTAGGATCATCCTCCAAGCCTAAAGAGACTTTAATACGAATTTGTTGGTGAGGTTCCAATATGTCATTAAACACATAATCCACAGAAAATAGGAAACAGATAGAACCTAAAGCGAACAGAGCGATTAACGCATAATGCCATACCCAGTTTCGAATGGATAAATAGAATAAATAGATTGATGCGGCTCCTACCAAGCCTATCGATATCCAAGCGAAGTTTACCGGGACAAACAAAGAAACGACATACCCGATCAAGAATGTCGAAGCAATTCCCCCAAGCATGATCTTAACGCTTATATAATCCTTACGGACACTCCCAACTAATCCCATGGTTATTAATAAGACAAGGCAAGAGACGATTAATTCACCCAATGGGGTAATACCCACCATCACCTCTGAATATTTCATTCCCGTAACGAAAAAGACGACCGCACAAACTCCTATCAACAAAATATATCCAGTCATTCCTTCCCGGTATAACATCAGGAAGAATGCCAAGTAAACCAATGCCGACCCCGTCTCTTTCTGTAAAAGAATACAAACCATCGGCAAGAAGATCAAGAACAAAGTGATTGAGAAATTCTTGACCGTCGTTAGCTTAAAGCCATAGCCATTCATAAACTTCGCCACGGCCAAAGCGGTAGCGAACTTAGCCAACTCCGCTGGTTGCAAACGGATAGGTCCCAATACGAGCCAAGAATGCGATCCCTTGATATTAGGTGCTAAAAATATAGTGGCGATCAACAATACGATCACGCACGCATAGATCAGATAGGCGAATATATCGAAGAAGTCACTTTCCAGCATCAATATCACGAAAATAAGGGCGAGTGAGGTACCGATCCAAATCATCTGCATCCCCGGACGACCCGACGGATCGAACAAGCCAACGTTATCAAACTCGTAGCTCGCCCCACAAATACTAAACCAACCGGCGATTACCATAATCAAATACAACAAAATGGTAATCCAGTCTACCGACTTCCATATTTCCGTTTTCCTATAGCGCATTGTTCGGTAGTATTACGGCATTCATAATATATTCCTCCGTCGCCTTGTTAGCCTCGGATATTTCTCCTTTCAAATATTTCTCCAACATCAATTTACCGATAGGCACCGCATAGGTAGCACCGAATCCGGCGTTTTCCACAAACACGGCAATGGCGACCTTCGGCTTTTGATAAGGAGCGAATCCCATAAAAATAGAATGGTCCTTACCATGCGGGTTCTCCGACGTTCCCGTCTTTCCACAGACCTCGATATCCGGTAAAGCCGCCCCACGACAGGTTCCACCATAAGCGGTTCCCGTAACAGCCCCTCGCATACCCTCGGCAATATAACTATAATAATGCGTATCCACCGATGTATAATGCCTCTTACTATATAATGTATCCAGCGGAGTGTCTTGGATCTCTTTCACGACATGCGGAGTAATATAATATCCCCGATTAGCGACAGTAGCCGCCAAATTACAGATTTGCAAAGGCGTAGCCAATATCTCACCCTGACCGATAGCGATCGAGATAACCGTACTGGAATTCCAACGTCCCCGGTACACCTTATCGTAGAACTTACTATTCGGAATGAACCCTCGCTTCTCCCCCGGAAGATCGATTCCCAACTTATAGCCATATCCCATTGAGACCATGTGGTTCTTCCAAACCTCAAAAGCCTCCTGTACCGACGGATATCGCTTCCGGCTGTCGATCATATCATGCAGTCCCCAAGGGAAAAAAGAGTTACAAGAGGTCGCCAACGCCCCGACCAGATTCAGAGGAGACGGATGCCCGTGACAAGCCGGCTTACCTCCCCGGAAGGTATATCCATGCGCACAGGTATATTGAGTTTCCGGAGTAATCACCCCTTCTTGCAAGAAGATCAAACCTTGAGTCGGTTTAAATGTAGATCCGGGAGGATATTGCGCCATGAGCGGGCGGTTGAATAAAGGTTTCAACGGGTCCTTCTGCAAAGCCACGTAGTTCTTTCCCCGCTGGCGCCCGATCAAGATACTCGGATCATATGTAGGAGCGGAAACCATACAAAGTACCTCCCCTGTCTCCGGCTCTATCATCACGATACCCCCTAATTTATTCTGCATTAACTTCTCCCCATAAGCCTGCAAGTCCATATCCAAGGATAATTTCAAGTTCTTGCCGGATTCCGGCTGGATATCGTGCCTGCCTTCCTCGTATCGCCCCTTGATACGTCCGTGAGCGTCACGCAACAGGATCTCGACTCCTTTCACGCCCCGCAAATATTCCTCGTACGATTGCTCGATCCCGGTTCTGCCGGAGTAATCGCCTTGTGTATAATAAGCGTCATTCTCTATATCTTTCCGGTTTACCTCGCCGATATTTCCCAGCACAAGAGCGGCATTGGGATACTCGTATTGGCGGATCGTGCGATTCTGGATATAGAAACCGGGAAATTTGTATAACTTCTCCTGCAACACGCCATATTCCTGCGCAGAAAGCTGGTTCATAAATACTTGAGGGACATAGGAAGAATAACCGGGATTTAACCGCCGGTTCTTAATATCCGCTATACGTTTGAGGAATTGCTCTTTCGTGATGCCCAGCACATCACAGAAATCGAGGGTATCGAAAGGCTGTATCTCACGCATGATAAGCATCACGTCGTAAGCGGGCTGGTTATAGACCAACAATTTACCATTACGATCGTACATCATACCCCGGGAAGGATATAAGGTTTTTTTCAAGAAAGCGTTACTATCCGCCCAAGCTTTATAATCGTTGTCGACCACCTGAAGGATGAACAAACGGATAATAAAGATGATAACCAACAGGATCACCGCCCCACCTAAGACATAGCGCCTGTTCTCAAACTCATACTTGGTATTATTCTCCACTTTTCTGAGACTCTATATTGAATGCTTCTACCGTACAAATCAATAAGGTTGTCATCACCACGCTCGAGAGGATACGGACAACCAGAAACAACGGGTCAAATAAAGTCAACGACTCAATCACAAAAAGAGTCGTATGTTGTATCAACACAAACGATAACACATATCGGAAAAAGCCTCCGAAACCAAAGGTCTTATAAGACGGGTAAATACCTTCCGGCAAATCTTTCCCCATGAATACACGGATTAACGGCTCCCTGCAAAATCCCGCCAATGTACAGGCGGCCGCATGCATACCCGGTGTGTTGCTGAACGTATCAATAACCACCCCGGCTATGAAAGAGAAGAAAACGACTTGCGTCCGTGAGCTACCGACCGGCATCTTAATAATGAAATAGAGATACAGAAACGGGGTAGCGATCCGCAAGAAATGAATGTTGTTCAAGACCAAGACCTGAATCAACACAAACACCACGAAATATATGAAACCACGCAGTAAATTATTAATCATTTCTTTTCGCCTCTTGTTCTACACCAATTTGCTCCGTCTGACGGAAATTCTTGATAATACGCACGTTGTTCAACGCTTGAAAATCCGTAGCCAGCTCGACCTGTAATGAATAGAAATTATCATCGTGTTGTTTCTCGAAATCAGCGACCGTACCTACGATAATACCCGAGGGGAATACGGCTGAGTAACCGCTCGTCACGATCGTATCGCCTTTCTGGAACTCCACATGGCGCGGCAACTCATCGAGGTTGGCGTACAGCGTATTGCGTCCATTCCAGCTTAATGACCCGAAATAACTACTACCTAATACCTTACAACTCAACCGGAACTTAGGATTCAGCAACGGAATGATCACGGAGAAATGATCGGAAACCGTCGATACGATACCCACCACACCTCGTTCCGAGACAACTCCCATATCGGGCATGATCCCGTCCAGCTTCCCTTTATCCACGGTAATATAATTAGACAAATGCGTGACACTGTTGTTCACTACATCCGCCACGACAAACGAATAAGGAAATTGCTCCGTCGAATCCGGCGCAAATCCCTTAAAACTAACCGTATCCGCAATCAGCGCATCTAACTGATCTTGCAGATCCAGCATTTGCAATTCCAACTGTCCGTTACGCTCCAATAACTCCTTATTGATATCCCGAAGATTCAAATAAGAAGTGACAGATCCGGATATCGAGGCGATATATCCTGTCACGACATTCGCTGAGCTGAATATAATATTCCGTTGGTACGCGTTATTACGATAGACCAACATCAACGAAACAGCCTCAAGCAGAATGAACAAAAACCAATGCCTCTTCCCGATCAGGAATTCTAGTAACTTACGCATAGGAATTGAAAACTGAAAGTTGAGAATTGAAAATTGAAAAGAACCAGACCTATCGGCTCGCTAATTTTCAACTTTCAATTCTCAATTCTCAATTATTTACTCTTATCGGATTAAGAAATTAAACTTCTCAATATTCTTCAAAGCGACTCCCGTACCTTTCGCCACGGCATGCAACGGATCCTCGGCGATATGGAACTGGATATTCATCTTATCCCGCAAGCGCTTATCCAAACCGCGAAGCATAGCGCCACCGCCAGCCAAATAGATACCGTTTTTCACGATATCGGCATATAACTCGGGAGGGGTTTGCTCCAAGGCACTCAAGATAGCCGCCTCTATCTTCGAGATAGACTTATCCAAACAGTGGGCGATCTCCTGATAAGAGACGGGTACCTCCATCGGTAAGGCAGTCATCTGATTCGGGCCGTGAACCACGTAATCCTCCGGAGCGTCCTCCAATACCGTAAGCGCGGAACCCACGTTGATCTTGATACGCTCGGCCATACGCTCACTCACCTTCACGTTGTGTTGGCGACGCATATACTCCACGATATCAGCCGTTAAATCGTCACCCGCCATACGGATTGATTTATTCGACACGATACCACCTAAGGATATGACAGCGATCTCGGTAGTACCACCTCCTATATCCACGATCATATTACCCTCGGGGGCCAAGACATCTATACCGACACCGATAGCGGCAGCCATCGGCTCAAAAACCATGTACACATCACGTCCACCGGCATGCTCGGCAGAGTCTCGCACGGCACGTATCTCTACCTCCGTACTACCTGAAGGGATACCGATCACCATACGTAAGGACGGAGCGAACCAGCGCTTCCTTCCGCTCGCCATCTTGATAAAGCCGCGAATCATTTGCTCGGCAGCGTAGAAATCCGCGATAACTCCCTCACGAAGCGGTCGTACGGTACGAATATTCGGGTGCGTCTTCTCGTACATCTCACGGGCCACCTTACCGACAGCCAGCACCTTGTCCGAGCGAGCATCCAAAGCAATCACCGAAGGTTCGTCTACCACCATCTTATCATTACACGTGATAATGGTATTAGCGGTACCCAAATCTATGGCAACTTCTTGTGTGAAAGAAAACAATCCCATTAGTCTTATTATTAATGTTTAAAATGACGAACACCTGTCTTCACCATAGCCAAACCATGTTGGTTACAGTACTCGACAGACAACTTATCATTGATAGAGCCTCCCGGCTGGATTACGGCCGTGATACCTGCTTGGTCTGCGATCTCAACGCAATCGGGAAACGGGAAGAAAGCGTCGGAAGCCATCACGGCGCCATTCAAGTCGAAGCCGAATGATTTAGCCTTCTCTATGGCTTGTCTCAAAGAGTCCACACGAGAGGTCTGCCCGATACCGCTGGCGCAAAGCTGCTTGTTCTTCACCAAGGTGATCGCGTTGGACTTGCTGTTCTTCACGATCTTGTTGGCGAACAACAGGTCCTCAACCTCCGAGGCTGTCGGCTGCTTATCCGTCATAGGTTCCAAATCAGCCTTACCTTGGATACTCAAGTCCTTCTCCTGCATCAAGACACCATTCAATAAAGAACGGAACTGCATCGGGCAAGTCTTGCAATCCTTACGGATCAAGATGATACGGTTCTTCTTCTGTTGAAGTACCTCCAGCGCGTCAGCGTCGTAAGCCGGGGCGATAATCACCTCGAAGAAAATCTTGTTGATTTCCTCGGCCACTTCCTTGTTAATCGTAGTATTCGTGATCAAGATGCCACCGAAAGCGGAAACCGGGTCACCGGCCAAAGCCTCTTTCCAAGCCTCAACCACATTACCGCGGGAAGCGATACCGCAAGCGTTATTATGTTTTAAGATAGCGAACGTCAGCTCGTCGAACTCATCGATCAAGTTCACGGCAGCGTCGATATCCAATAAGTTGTTGTAAGAAATCTCTTTTCCATGGATTTGATCGAACATATCGTTAAACTTACCATAGAACTTAGCGGCTTGATGAGGATTCTCGCCATAACGCAAATGCATCGGGCTATCTACCGTTGCACGGAAATGGGAACCTTCGCGGCCATCAAAATAATTGAAGATAGCGGAGTCGTAACCCGAGGAAACGGCGAACGCCTCTTTGGCGAACCATCTACGATCCTCGATGCTTGTCTCAGCGCCCTTCTCGTTCAAAAGATCCATCAACGGCTGGTATTGAGCCTTGGAAGCTACGATTACCACATCCTTGAAGTTCTTCGCGGCGGCACGTATCAAAGAGATACCGCCTATATCTATTTTCTCAATAATTGCTTGTTCCTCAGCGCCGGAAGCGACAGTCTCCTCGAAAGGATATAGGTCAACGATAACCAAGTCAATCTCCGGGATCTCATATTCAGCTAATTGTTTCTGGTCATTCTCGTTCTCACGGCGAGCCAAGATACCACCGAATACCTTCGGATGAAGCGTCTTCACACGACCGCCCAAAATAGACGGATAAGAAGTCAAGTCCTCTACCGCATCACAAGGCAAACCCAATGACTCGATAAATGATTGAGTACCACCTGTTGATACAAAGCTCACACCCTCGCTATGCAATTTCTTTAGGATTTCGTCCAGCCCGTCTTTGTGAAACACAGAGACCAAGGCACGTTTCATTCGTTTCGTTGCAGCCATCTTTCTATTTTCGTTTACTTTAATGTTTTAGAGCACAAAAGTAGATATTTATTTCCAATCCAGCCTTATTATTCAGATAAAAACAAGGCAACCATACCAAATTTCATCCATAGCCAAAGAAACATGAATCCATCGCACATGATACGGGAGACGGGGCACGCCCCGTCTTTACAACCTATGACATTGCCCTAAGATAATGAGATTTCCTTTGTTAATAATAGAAGATCGCCCAATTTGACATTCTGACATTTTGTATTCTAAAGCTCCAGAGAATCGAATATTTCGCCCCAGAGTACAGTCGGTTTCCATATTTGAGAATAAAAATCCGCAATTAGTTATCTTTCAATAACATATCGTTTTTGGGGCTTTTATTCTAGCGAGGATTCCCGTCTCTTATCACCCTCAAACATACAAACAATAGACTTCTTATTCGAAAACAATAGACTTTTCACTCGAAAACAATAGTGTTTCGCTCCGAAAACAATAGCATTCGTAGTCGAAAGCAACTAACAACGCCGCCGTAAACACCCTACAACTGGATCGTAACAACCTTACAATGCCTATCCGCAGACCCGAAAACCGGTAAAAACCGACCTTTTTCGCTCTCCTTTCCCTCCAGTTCACCCTGCCTATAAAAAGGCATTGTCAGCGAAAAACGCCAATCCTGACCAAATAGTCACAGCAAAGCGCCTCCCACTGACAAGTCATCACCCCCACAGAAAGCTATCGGCCTCCCGTGATTGCAGAGAGAAGCCTAGGCAGAAAGCGCCGAAGCATGGCATAGAAAGCCAAGCAGATCAAAATAGCTCCCAAAGCAACCCCGAAGTAAATCCCAATAATCGCCCATTCAGCAGAAGACCGGAAGAACCATAATATCAATCGATATATAAAGATCTGCACGATAACATGAGAGGCAAAGACAAAGAAACTAGCCCCCTCCAAGAAGGAGTTAGTCCGCCAAAGAGCCTTTTCCAATCCATACGCCGAAAGAGAGATCGCAAAGACACAGCCCACAAGAATGCCTACATTATGCACATAAACATTCCATCCTAATTCCTTTGAAAGAAGATCCGCTAAAGCCAAAACCACATAAAGCAATGCCGCCCCCCGTAATAAAGGATGCGTCTCCACTACAAAATTCCGCCGATGCACGCTATAGAAAGCACCAAGCGAGAAAAAGAACCAAGCGGTCGGACTTAAACCCGGCGAACTGACCCCATCGTAAATGAGCCAAAGAAAGCCAAGTAGCGCTAACGCATATTGCCGTAAATAGCGTACCATAGCATACACCAATGGCGAGAATACCACCAATACCATCAAATCACGGATAAACCACAACGGATAGTTGATCGGCATCGGCATTCCTCCCGGCTCACTAGGTTCTCTCGCCCAAAAGATATCCCACCAATCACACCATCCGTAATCCAGCACAGGTTTAACCTCACCGGCAAGCACAGATGGAAACAAAAGTTCTATCAAGAGGTGCAAACCCACCAATGCTCCATTCCAAAATAGATAAGGCAACAGCAAGGTTTGTGCCCGCTTTCGCAATTTAGAGCCATACATAGGCCAACTAAAGGAACTCTTATAAAAGAACAGATAACCGGATATCAAGAAAAAAAGGGGTACGGCAGTACGTGCCAGCACTTGAGAAAACAGGTCCGCTATTAATTTATAAATGGGATATTCATCCATTACGGGAACCTTAACACCACCTATCGGCAATTCTTTATAATAGCAATGTATCAATACCACCCCCACGATCAAGGGAAAGCGCAAAAAGGCAATCGTCTTCGATTGCAACTCATCATTTGTCATCGTAAAAAGATTCGTTTTTAAATTGTTTGAAACTAAAAGTGCGCCACGCTCTGCATCTCCATCCAACAGGGAAAAGAATGCAAAAGCGTGTCGCACCCATTTCGAAACAAAATAAAACGGGGGCGCATCCACCTTTACCTTTCTCTGGGCTTTAAGAATAAAATTGGTCGTTTTTCTTCCGGAGAAATGCGGCGAAGCATAAATTAAGGAAATAAGGAAAGAATGGGTTTAAATCATAGGCTATACTATTATGGGGTTAATAAATAAGAGGCATAAGGACACAAAAAAGGTGTGAACCCTACTTATTCAGAACGTAGAAGGTACGACCAAGCACCCAAGCCCAAACCAAATAAGCACTAGGAACACACCCCGTTTGGGTGTACTCACTATCGAACTTATTTCTTCTTGAGCTTTATTATTTGGTCGTTTTACTACATTAAGAAATAAATAGCAAATACTAATATGTCAATCTCTTATATCTCTATCGTTTACTCTCTGTTTCTTATTATTTCGTTTTTATATTCGCCGCAAATATACGACATAAAACTGTTCCATGCTAGATAAGCACCTACGAAATAGCAGGGTTTCTAAACATATCTAACACAACAACTCTCTCAACGACTCTGTTCTTTCTCTATCACCGCTTCTATTTGAGGTTGCAATTTTGGAATAATATTCTTTGCCACATCCCAAACAATCAGATAATTAACACCCATATAGTCATGAATCAACCGATCTCTCATTCCAGCCATATGTTTCCATTGAATGTCACTCCATTGATATTTAACATCTGCGGGAATTTTCTTAGTCGCTTCACCGACAATCTCCAAACTACGGCAAACCGCCCTCTTTAACGTTTCATCCGAAAGAAATTGATACATAGGCAGATCATCCGTAACTACAGAAAGGATGTAGTTACATTCCTCCAATATATGCAGCAAATAAGCGATAGGGGTCTTACACATATTCTACCTCCTTTAATATCTGCTGGCCAATAAAAGGGCTTAACCCTTTAAGGGTGACTATGTCCACTTTCAATCTGTCAAAAAGCTTCTCTAATATCTCACAAGCCAAAAGGAAATTGGAATAAGTCTCTTTATCATCCTCAAAGTCGATCAATATATCCACATCACTACTTTCCGTATTGCTCTCACGAACAGTAGAGCCAAAAAGCCCCAACTGCTTTACACCGCAACTCTGCGACAAAGGCTGCTTTGCTTTCCGAAGAAGAGATATGACAGATTGTTTATTCATTACACAATTGGATATTAATGTATAATGCAAAGATAAGCAATATTTTTCGTACCTTCTCATTTAAACCGCGTATCGTTTGCTTAAATGAGATTAATATACTTACTTTGCGATAAATAAACTTTTAATCAAACTATTAAACTATGGATATACTAAATTCTCATTTACCTTTGTCTATAACTACTCAAAGCAACTACAAATGACACAAAAAGAATCTATCCGCTTATTCGAAGAAAGAAAAGTTCGCGCCATATGGGATGACGAACAAGAGGAATGGTATTTCTCGATCGTTGATGTTATATCTATTTTAACAGATAGCCCCAACCCTCGAAAATACTGGAGTGTATTAAAAACCAGATTGAAAAGAGAAGGTAGCGAGTTGACTACAAATTGTAGTCAACTGAAAATGCAGGCCGCTGATGGCAAGAAATATTTAACCGACGTAGCCAATACCGAGCAACTCTTCCGCCTTATCCAATCAGTACCATCTCCAAAAGCAGAACCTTTTAAGTTATGGATCGCCCAAGTAGCGAAGGAACGTTTGGATCAAATGCAAGACCCGGAATTGTCTATCGAGCAAGCCATGGCCGATTATAAACGATTGGGCTATTCGGATAATTGGATCAACCAACGATTGAAATCCATCGAGATACGGAAAGATCTAACAGACGAATGGAAGAAGAGAGGACTGGAAGAAGGCCTCCATTTCGCTACATTAACCGACATAATCTATAAGTCATGGTCCGACATGACCTCCAAGGAATATAAACGATTCAAAGGATTAAGAAAAGAGAATCTTCGAGATAATATGACAAACAAAGAGCTTGTATTAAACATGCTGGCCGAGTTATCTACCAAGGAAATATCAGAAGCATCGGAACCAGACACCTTTAGCGAGCACATAAATGTCGCCCAACAAGGAGGCGAGGTGGCTCGTAACGCCCGATTAGAGCTGGAAGCCAAAACCGGGAAAAGCGTTATCTCACCGCTCAACGCCCAAAAGATAATTAGCCTAAAAAAGGGAGAGAACGAGCGGGATGTATGACATCCAATGATAAGATAAACAATATTTTTCGTACCTTTGCATCCTCAATCGCAATTTAATAGGTATACGAAATATGATAACAGTTAACAATCTGGACGTACAGTTTGGAAAACGCATCCTTTTTCAGGATGTGAACATGAAGTTTACACCGGGCAATTGCTACGGTATTATCGGTGCTAACGGGGCCGGAAAATCTACGTTTCTCCGTGTAATCAGCAAGCAATTAGACCCTACCAGAGGTAGCGTTAACCTAGGACCGGGCGAACGTCTTTCCGTATTGAGCCAAGATCACTTCGCGTTCGATGAATATACGGTTATGGATACCGTATTGATGGGACATACGACCTTATGGGAGGTGATGAGCGAGAAAAACGCCCTTTACGAGAAACCTGATTTCAGTGACGCCGACGGTATCCGCGTATCGGAACTGGAAGAGAAATTCGCCGAGATGGAAGGCTGGAACGCAGAGAGCGACGCCGCCAACCTATTGAGCGGACTAGGCATCAAGGAGGATTTGCATTATATGTATATGAAGGACTTGAGCGGTAAGCAGAAAGTACGTGTCTTATTGGCCCGTGCCTTGTTCGGACAGCCCGATAACCTATTATTGGATGAGCCGACGAACGACTTGGACCTTGAGACGGTTTCTTGGTTGGAGAATTATCTCTCTAATTTCGAGCATACCGTATTGGTTGTTAGCCACGACCGTCACTTCCTCGACTCCGTTTGTACGCATACCGTGGATATCGACTTTGGTAAATTACAATTATTCGCCGGAAACTATAGCTTCTGGTACGAGTCTAGCCAGTTAGCCCTTCGTCAACAGCAGAACCAGAATAAGAAAGCCGAGGAGAAGAAGAAAGAGTTGGAAGAATTTATCCGCCGTTTCAGCGCCAACGTAGCGAAGTCCAAGCAGACCACCAGTCGCAAGAAGATGTTGGAGAAGCTGAATATCGAGGAGATCAAACCGTCCTCACGCCGCTATCCGGGAATCTTGTTCACGCCTAACCGCGAACCGGGCAACCAGATCCTTGAGGTGAAAGGATTGTCGAAGAGTTTCGACGGACAGGTATTGTTCAAGGACTTGAACTTCTTCGTGGAGAAGGATGACAAGATCGTATTTATCAGTCACGACCCTCGTGCCATGACCGCCTTGTTCCAGATCATCAACGGTGAGGAGAAAGCGGATGCCGGTACGTATCAATGGGGACAGACGATCACGACCTCTTATCTTCCTCTCGATAACTCCAAATATTTCAATACAGATATCAACCTGCTCGATTGGTTATGCCAGTTCTCGCCGGATACTAACGAGGTATTCTTGAAAGGCTTCCTCGGACGTATGTTGTTCTCGGGCGAGGAGCTCATGAAAAAGGTAAGCGTACTTTCCGGAGGTGAGAAGATGCGTTGTATGATCTCACGCATGATGCTCACCGACGCCAACTGCTTGATCTTGGATACTCCGACCAATCACTTGGACTTGGAATCCATCCAAGCCTTCAATAATACATTGAAGACATTCAAGGGAAATATCCTGTTCTCCAGTCATGACCACGAGTTCATACAGACTGTATCGAACCGTATCATCGAGCTGACTCCTAACGGTATCATCGATAAGATGATGGATTACGATGATTACATCACAGATCCGGCTATCGCGGAGTTACGGGAAAAGTTATATTCGAAATGAAAAAAAGATTATTATTCATACTAATCGTTTTTATCGCATGGCTACCGGTTTTTGTTATTCAAAAACCGGTATTTATGTTTTATCAGCATGCGTTGTCCGAGGCTTGTACCTTCACGGACTTCCTACAGGTTATGCTTCATGGGCTGAAGCTGGATTGTACGATAGCGGGATACCTTACGGCCATCCCTCTCCTATTGACTTTAGTATCAGTTTGGCTTCCGGGCGCTTGGTTGAAGAAGGTATTGAAAGGGTACTTCTTGATCATGGGAATTCTGGTATCTGCGATCTTCTCCGTAGATGTGGCTTTATACAGCTTTTGGGGATTCAGGTTGGACGCTACTTTATTCTTCTACCTGCAATCGCCCGCCGATGCGATGGCGAGTGTTCCGTTGGGAATGTTCTTTATCCAATTATTGGTATTCGTGGCATATACGCTAAGTATCTATGCTTGGTTCACCTTCATCCTCCGGTTCGCGCCAGTAAAGCCTAGCTTTCCACCTACGGGATTGGAACAATTGGGAAGTACTTTCGCCATCCTCTTAGCAGGGGGAATATTGTTTATTCCGATCCGGGGAGGCGTAACTACGTCTACGGCAAATGTCGGCATGGTTTATTTCAGCCAGAACCAGTTCTTGAATCATTCGGCGATCAACCCGTGTTTCAGTCTGATAGCCTCATTGAGTAAGCAACAGGATTTTGCCTCGCAATTCGATTTCTATCCGGAGGAAAAGCGGAAAGCCTTATTCGATACGCTCATTCAAGCCCAAGACTCCTTATGCCCGGGAGATTCCATACCTACAGAGCCTGTCAAGCTATTGACAACGACTCGTCCCAATATTCTCATTATCATCATGGAGAGTTTCACGGCAAATGCTATCGAGGCTGTTGGTGGTGAGCCGGGAATTACGCCGAACTTGAATCGGCTGAGCAAAGAAGGTGTATTATTCACGAACCTATATGCCAACTCGTTCCGTACCGACCGAGGCTTAGTCTCCGTATTGAACGGCTATTTAGCCCAACCCACCACCTCCATCATGAAGTATCCGGTGAAAAGCCTGACCCTTCCATCTATCGCAAAGAGTCTTAACAAAGAAGGATATACGGCGGATATGCTCTATGGAGGTGATATCAATTTCACGAATATGCAAAGTTATTTCTATAGTTCCGGCTACAGCAAGATAACGGCAGACCGTGATTTTCCCTTGAGCAGCCGTCTGAGTAAATGGGGAGCAAACGACGATATCACGTTCTCGCATCTTTACGAGGATATCAAGCAAAGACCAGTCGACGGCAAACCTTGGTTAAGTACATTCCTGACATTAAGTAGCCATGAGCCATTCGAGGTCCCGTTTCACCATTTGGAGCATCCTTATCTAAACTCCGTCGCGTTTACGGATAGCTGTATCGGTAATTTCATTGATACGTTCAAGGAACTGCCGGCATGGAAAAATACGGTAGTCATCTTTGTCTCCGACCACGGATACCGTTACCCTGAAAACATGCAGGAGTACGGACCTTTACGTTTCCACATACCTATGCTATGGCTAGGCGGAGCGATCGCCGAACCTAAAGTGATCGATACGTATGCGAACCAAACCGATTTGGCAGCCACCTTATTAAATCAGATGGGTCTCCCCACGGATGAGTTCTCATTCAGCAAAGATATATTGAATCCTTGCGTCCCGCATTACGCCTTTTATACATTCAATAATGGATTTGGCTTTATAGACGAATCCGGTGTTTCCGTATACGACAATGAAGGGAACAAGATTTTAGTAGAAGAACCTGAAAGCGGAAACGAGACCCGCTTGGAGAAAGGAAAAGTCCTATTACAAACTTTATACGACGATCTGGGAAATCGATAGCGACAGATATAAAAAAGGCCGACTTACACAAGCCGGCCTTTTTTATTTATATTAAATATATTCTTACTTAGCGTAGCTTACCGCACGAGTCTCACGGATCACCGTGATCTTAACCTGTCCCGGATAAGTCATCTCATCCTGAATCTTCTTAGCGATCTCAGCGGACAAGTTCTCGGTGTCCTTATCGTCAATCTTATCAGCGCCAACGATTACGCGCAACTCTCTACCCGCTTGGATAGCGTAAGTCTTGACAACACCCGGATACGATAAAGCCAATTGTTCCAAATCATTCAAACGCTTGATATAAGCCTCTACGATCTCACGACGTGCGCCCGGACGAGCACCTGAAATAGCGTCGCAAACCTGTACGATCGGAGCCAACAGCGTCTGCATCTCCACCTCATCGTGGTGAGCGCCTACGGCGTTGCAAATATCCGGTTTCTCCTTATATTTCTCGCAAAGCTTCATACCCAAGATAGCGTGCGGCAATTCCGGCTCATCATCGGGCACTTTACCAATATCATGTAACAATCCGGCACGTTTCGCTTTCTTCGGGTTCAATCCCAACTCGGAAGCCATCACGGCACAAAGGTTGGCCGTCTCACGAGCATGTTGCAACAAGTTTTGTCCATAAGAAGAACGATACTTCATCTTACCGATCATACGAATCAATTCCGGATGCAAACCGTGCACTCCCAAATCGATCACGGTACGCTTACCGGTCTCTACGACCTCGTCTTCCACTTGCTTCTTCACCTTCGTTACCACCTCCTCGATACGAGCCGGATGGATACGTCCGTCCTGTACCAATTGATGCAAGGCCAAACGAGCGATCTCACGGCGAACCGGGTCGAATCCGGAAAGAACGATAGCCTCAGGCGTATCATCCACCACGATCTCAATACCGGTAGCGGCCTCCAAAGCACGGATATTACGTCCCTCACGACCGATGATACGGCCTTTGATCTCGTCCGATTCAATATGGAACACGGTAATAGAGTTCTCGATAGCCGTCTCCGTCGCTACCCGTTGGATAGACTGGATCACGATCTTCTTCGCCTCCTTATTTGCGGTCATCTTCGCCTCCTCGACGATCTCGTTGATGTAAGAAGCGGCTTGCGTCTTTGCCTCATCCTTTAAGGACTCGATCAAACGCTCTTTGGCTTCCTCGGCGGACAACCCGGAGATAGCCTCCAAATGCTCCACTTCCTTCTGATGAAGTTTATCCAAATCTTGCTTCTTCTTCTCCACCAACTCCAACTGAGAAGATAAATTCTCCTTTACAGCCTCTACCTCGTTATTCCTACGCTGTAACTCTTCCTGACGTTGATTCATCGTCAGTTCTCTTTGTTTCAATTTAGTCTCGACAGACTGGATCTTAGCGTTACGCTGTGATACCTGTTTTTCCAAGTCCGCTTTCAAATGAAGAAACTTCTCCTTTACTTCCAGCATCTTGTTCTTCTTTATCACCTCGGCCTCCTTCTCCGCCTCTTGAAGCACGGAGTCGTACTTCGACTTCAGAAGGAAACGCATGCCCAGCCACGCAAGCAACCCACCAATGATGAAGGTTACTATCGGTATGATTATATACATTCCAACCATTTAACTAATAATTTAAGATTCATTTATTTATATACAAAAAAAGCACTACCATCACACGGTCTTACCGTGCAAAGCAGTGCGGAAACTCTCTTCTTACAATATGTATGTTATTTCTTCAGATATCCTTCCAACTCGGTTGTAAGCTCCTGTATCTTATCCGTAAAAGGATTTGTATCATTCCGTTTTTCCAACTCCAGATTATGCATCGAGAGTTGAAAAGCCACCATGGCTAACAAATCTTTCGTATCCACCTCGACCGCAAAATGCTGCCTGTATTGAAGAATCTTGCTGTTGATCTGATCAGCGGCGGCACGTGCCAACTCTTCCTCATGACGTTTGATCGTAAGCGGATATTTCTTTCCGGCTATCACTATATTTATAAGAAATTCTTCGTCCATCGCTTCTATTCATTTAAAAGTGCGATGCACTTGTCTACTTCCCGCACTAATTTTGATAACCGCATCCGGGCGTTCTTCATCTCTTCCTCATTCGTAGAAACAATTCGCGCCGTCAGCATGTTATCACATTTGGCATTCAATCCTTCAATCATATCCTTCGCCTGCCGCAACTCCTCGTCTTTAAGGCTCAAAGCAGCTGTAAGTTCGTCAATTCTACGTTTCTGCTGATCGCATAACGCCATCAAATCACGAACTCTAACCTCAAATACAGCTAACAATCTCTTATGATCTTCGGTCATTTCACACCAAATTCTACACAAAAGTAAGTTTTTGAATTGAATTAACCAACTGTAGACTTAATTATTTTGACAGAAAACGTATGGACAAATAAAAAGGCCGTCCAAAAAAATCGAACAGCCCTCCCTAATTCTTGTAAACGTTCCTCTTGTTTACACTAAAGAAACATACATTTCACCTTCAATCTCCTCGAAAGCTAATTTACCTTCTTTCGCCAACCAACCAAAAGCGGCGTACATATCTTTTTCCGCTTTAATCTTCGTGGCTTTCTTCACTGCCTTAAAACTCATTTTACCGCCTTCATTTAAAACGTTCCATACAAGGCCGGCGTTTGTACCAATTAATTCAATCATTTTATGATAACATTTGATTACTGGGGACAAATTTATAGATTAAATGATTAAAACAAAAGATTATAGATGTTTTTTAGCATAAAAGATGGACATTTTTCGCTTTGTAAACAATATTAACACGGTTATAACGTTATTTTTCCTCTGTTTTCTCGGCATATCAGTTCCGCTTCCACGTTTACCGCTGAGACATATCTTTTTAATAAGTCAACCGAGTAACCACCCGCTTCCAATAAGCCCTCCTTACCGGAATAACCATTCAGAATCATTAACAATGAAGTGGTCGACATTTCAATCTTGGTACGTTCCTCATCGCTGGTAGGCGTTCCGACACCCGCTACTCCATCCCTGTAGACTGGAAGACCGGCGATATTCAATTCACCACGTCCGATACCGTGATAAATTTCCCCCTCTTTTCCGACACCTAGTTCCAATCCGCCTACAATCTTATCTGCGTCAAATCCTCCGATAGAATAACCGCTACGGATAGAAACCAGATTGACGATATCCACCAAGGTATCTATCTTATATAAAGGAAGCCCGCGAAGTATCCGCCGTCTTAACGCCTCGGCGGAAGGGCGATACCGGTTCGGGTCTTTCCCCAGACGTTTATAAGCTTGACGGGTAGCGAAAATAGGAGTCCACTTATTAATATCCTCTATCTTACAGGTAGAACGGATGTCCTCCTCAACACGGGTTATTTCTTCCCAAAGTCGTTCATCGGGCTCCGTGTTCTTTACTTGGCAGGCGATAGCCAACACGTGAAGATCGGGGCAAGCCTCCGATATCTCAGATGAAAGAGTGATTGAAATCATGTCTATTATAAGTTTGAGCCAATATAACTAAGATTTTTTCAAGCATATCCCGGTAAGGATCCGGCCGCTTTTGACACCGAGGCGACGAGCGGAGAAATAATCCTCATACCGAATATAAGTACAGATGCCAGCGATCTCTATATGCTCGGAGAGCAATCCTGCCTCTAACAATTGTAAACGGTTGGTTTCCCATAGATCGATATGCGCTTTTTGAGTCTCCGCATTACGTCGAAGAATCCGCTCCATTGGGAAGCCCGCCATTTGAAAAGCTTTTACGACTTCCTCTCCCACCTCAAATGCCGCTTGACTGATAGAGGGACCTATTCCGGCAACCAATTGAGTAGGATCGCAATCGTATGCCTCGATCATCAAGCTTGCCGCCTTACGAGCTATGTGTAAAACCGTACCCCGCCAACCCGCATGGACGGCAGCTACCACTTTACGATCCGGCGCATATAACAAGACAGGGACACAATCCGCCGTAGATACGGCTACACATACATCCGGAACATTCGTCACCAAAGCGTCCACGCCTTCCAAACGTAGCTTTCGCTCTTTATCATTCAGCGAAAGGAAAGACGCGTCGATCGCCAATACTCGATCCTCATGGGTCTGATGAGGTATAACCATATTCTCTAGGGAAATCCCGACCGCATCCGAAAGAAGTTCCAAGTTCTTCCGGATGAAGCCCGGATCATCCTCGGTATAAACGCCCGGATTCATCGAAGCGTACGTTCCCGTACTCACGCCGCCATGACGTGTTGTCGTAAAATGAGAAATGTCGCGGTATCCGCTTAACCCGGAGAACCGCGACACCTCTATTTGCTTATTTTCTTGTATCTTCATCTTCATCATCGTCCCAGTATTCCTCGTATTCCTCATCCGGGTCATCCTCGTCCTCATCCACGGGGAAGATGTATTCGTCGTCGTCCTCAAATTCCAACGTGCTTACATCTATATTCTTATGGACAATTCGCTCTGCCTCATGGAAATTCTCCTTATTCAGCTCTTTCCATAAAAGGTCTTTCAACTCGACAATACCCAGTCCCGTGATAGAAGATATAAAGACATACGGAATTCCCTCCGGCAAGTCTTGCGACAAAGCCTCGATCAATTCCTCATCCAGCATATCGCTCTTGGTGATGGCCAGTACACGGCGTTTATCCAGCAATTCCGGATTATACTTCACTAACTCATTATGCAAGATCTCGTATTCTTTCTTGATATCGTCTGCCTCAGCGGGAACCATGAACAATAACAAGGAATTACGTTCGATATGACGTAAGAAACGAAGTCCCAAACCTTTTCCCTCGCTTGCTCCTTCGATAATACCCGGTATATCGGCCATTACGAACGAACGGTTATCGCGATAACTCACGATGCCTAAATTAGGCTCCAACGTAGTAAAAGGATAATTAGCGATCTTCGGTTTAGCGGCGGATACGACAGAAAGCAAGGTAGATTTACCCGCATTCGGGAAGCCTACCAAACCGACATCGGCCAGCAATTTCAACTGAAGAATCACCGTACGTTCCAATGCCGGCTCACCCGGTTGCGAATAACGGGGCGCTTGATTGGTAGCCGTCTTGAAGTTAAAATTCCCCAGACCGCCACGACCGCCTTTCAGCAACATCACTTGCTGACCGTCTTCCGTAACGTCGCAAATAAACTCTCCGGTCTCAGCATCGTAAACAACCGTACCGCAAGGAACCTCGATTACTCGATCCTCCCCGTCTTTACCCGAGCTACGCTTCGCGCTACCACTCTCACCATTGGTGGCCATGATATGACGCTCATATTTCAAGTGAAGGAGCGTCCAGTAATTCCGGTTACCACGGAGATACACATGACCTCCTCTCCCTCCATCGCCCCCGTCGGGACCTCCTTTCGGAATGTATTTCTCACGACGGAAGTGAGAAGATCCTCTTCCACCCTTTCCTGAGCGGCAATAGATCTTGACATAATCTACAAAGTTCGATTCAGCCATATTGGTTTATTTCAATTATTTTACGTTATTAACCGCCTCTTTGATACGACCGAAGATTTCCTCGATTGTTCCCATCCCTTTGATGGCTACGTGCTTGCCTTCACCTACATAGTAGTCTGCCAAAGGAGCTGTTTGAGTATGGTAAACATCCAGTCTGGATTTGATCGTCTCCAAGTTATCGTCAGAACGTCCGGATACTTTACCGCGCTCCAATAAACGCTTGATCAACTCCTCTTCCTCTACTTGAAGGTTCAACATAACGGAAACGTCTGTTCCACGCTCGTTCAACATCTTCTTCAAGGCTTTCGCTTGAGGGATCGTACGAGGGAAACCATCGAAGATTACGCCCTTAGCCGGCTTCTTGCTATCCAATACATTCGCCAACATATCAACGATCAACTCGTCCGGAACCAATTGTCCCTTCTCGATATAATCCTTAGCGATCTTGCCCAGTTCAGTCTCAGCCTTCATCTCGCCACGCAATACATCGCCAGTAGAGATATGATCCAAACCGTATTCTTTAATAATCAACTCACTTTGTGTTCCCTTACCTGAACCGGGAGCACCAAAAATAACCACGTTCAACATACTATTGTTCCTTTATTATATATAATGTATACTATTTTATTCCACAACCTTGTAGATATCCTTATATGAGCGGCCCAACTCATCATAATCCAAACCATGTCCCACGATAAAATCAGCGGGTATCTGTAAGCCTACATAATCCGGAGTCAACTCGCATTTCAAGGATTCCGGCTTGAAAAGCATCGTTGCCAATCTTACATCGGCGGCACCCTCGCTCCGAAGCTTCTCCATCACGTAGCTCATCGTAAAGCCCGTATCGATAATATCCTCCAATAAGATCACCATACGTCCGCGAATATCAGCCTGCACCGGCATGATCTCATTCAATATGCCCGTACTGGAAGTTCCTTGATACGAGGAATAACGAGCGAATGTCAGCTCATACGGAACATCCAGCTCACGCATCAGCTCGGCGACAAACATAAAAGCCCCGTTTAGCACACCCACGAATAGAGGATTTTTCCCTTCCACATCCGCTTTAATCTGAACGGCCATTTTAGCGATAGCCGCCTGAATATCCGACTCCGGAATAAACAGTTCAAATTCTTTGTCTTTTAGACGAATTCTGTCCATAAATCTTTCGGTTTTCGAGGGGACAAATGTACAACTTTTTCGGCGATGCACAAAAAAGTGTAGCAACATACCAAAGTTTGTTATACATTTGTAAGCAGAATAAAACCCCAGACATCTAGAATTATGATTAAGATATTCGCTACAGACAAGGTAAAGGAGCTCGACCAATATACGATTCAACACGAGCCAATTAGTTCGATCGACTTAGTGGAGCGTGCCGCTACGACGTTCGTCCATGAGTTTTGCCGGCGCTACTCCAAGCAGGTCCGCATCGTGATTTTCGCCGGTCAAGGCAACAACGGAGCCGACGCTTTGGCCATCGCCCGCCTTTTGAACGAGGAATCATACCGGGTAGAGACGTATTTATTCAACCCGACGGAGCATCTGTCCGTAGAGTGTGAGCAAAACAAGCAGCGTCTGCTCGACATGGAACGGATCGAATTTACGGAAGTGGTCCGTGACTTTGAGCCGCCGACGCTAACCGACCGAGACGTGGTGATCGATGGCTTGTTCGGTTCGGGATTAAACCGTCCTCTCACCGGAGGTTTCGCCGCTATGGTCAATTATATCAACCAATCCGAGGCGGAAGTCGTAGCGATCGATATTCCTTCCGGCTTATTCGGGGAAGATAATCGTAAGAATGACTCGGAGGCGATCATCAAGGCCAGCTTAACCTTGACATTCGGCTTCCCGAAACTGGCGTTTCTTTTTCCGGAGAATGAGCAATACGTAGGCGAGTGGAAAATACTGGATATCGGAATCCATCCGGACGCAATTTATGAGACGGCTTCCCCTTACTCATTGGTTACGGAAGAAGATATATCCTATTCGTTAAAGTCTCGCAAACGTTTCGCCCATAAGGGAACGTTCGGACATGCTTTATTGATCGCCGGAAGTAAAGGAAAAATGGGAGCCGCCCTATTATCCGCAAAGGCATGCTTACGGAGTGGAGCCGGACTATTGACCGTGCATATCCCGACCCGAGGCGAATCAATCTTCCAGACCGCTTTCCCGGAAGCGATGTTAAGTCTAGACGCAAATCCTGATTATTTCTCTACGGTTCCCGAGATAGGTAGTTACTCCGCTGTTGGTATGGGACCGGGACTCGGACAGCATTTAGAATCCGCAGCAGCGATCGAACGTATCCTGCAATCCAGCACAAAACCAGTCGTTATCGATGCGGACGCTATTAATATAATGGCATCCAACAAGGACTTATTCAATAAGATCCCGCCACGGAGCATCCTCACTCCCCATCCGAAGGAGTTCGACCGGATAGCGGGTGAAAGCACGAACTCATACGACCGTTTGATGAAAGCGCAATCTTTCGCCGCCGAACATAAGATTTGTATCGTATTGAAAGGTGCTTATACCGCTATTTGTTCTCCGGCAGGAAACATTTATTTCAATAGTTGCGGAAATCCGGGCATGGCAACCGCCGGTAGCGGAGACGTGCTGACGGGTATCATCCTCAGCTTATTGGCGCAAGACTATTCTCCGGAAACTGCCGCTGTAGTCGGAGTATTCTTGCACGGCACAGCCGGTGATCTCGCCGCCGCTTTCCGCTCGGAAGAGAGCATGATCGCCAGCGACATCACGGATATGCTCGGAAAAGCGTTTAAGCAAATCAAATAAATCCAGCAAAAACAACGGGCGTTTTTACTCTCGTTTGTTACAATTACTACCGCTATTCCATATATTATACGGACTTACAGTGTACATATAGAATGGTGGTAGTAAATTTTCATGGTACCCCAACGCCTTTTGCTATCACATTTCAACCTTTTCTTACTCACTCGATAATTGTCAGCGATATCTTTTATGACAAAGCCCTGTAAAGTAGAGTTATTGTAACTTTTAAACATGTATAGTTGTATCCCTATCATTTTATAGAAAAACACGTACATGAATTTTTTTAAACATGTACGACTTTTTTCGAAAACACGTACGTGTTTCAGCATAAACATCATGATATTTTCACAATATTGATTATCAACACTTTAAATAAAGTATTCGATTACTGGCTTATTGTAGTATTTTCTGTAAAGAAAAGCTTCAGTCGTTGATACCATAACTATTACAGCAACATTTGGCTACATCATATAATGTATTTAGTGTATCCAAATCAGATATACTGCGTTGGCGATGTTAGTATATATTACTTGGCAAAGTCAGTACTACTGCGTTTGCCGACTAATAAATGACCGATTGCCATACACTTCCGTTAAAATAAATAAAAAAGGAAAAAGAGCTTACGTATCCCTTGCCCCAGAGTTGTCTCATATATAAAACACCGACAAATTTGTATTAACAATAAAGCTATACGTACATGAAAATAACAATCGTATCGTTCGTAATGACAGCTGCTTTCGGTTTAATCGCCTGTGATAACACGAAGCATAACACATTGACCGAACAAGAGAAAGCGGAAGGTTGGGAACTTCTATTCGATGGGGAAACCTTGGATGGCTGGCGGGATTATAACGGAACCGCCTTGACCGGACCTTGGGAAGTTGTAAACGGAACCATCCAAGCGGACGGGCAAGGTAGCGATGCCAGCGGATACATCGTCACCGACAAGGCTTATGAGAATTTTGAGCTTTCGTGGGACTGGAAAATCTCGAAAGGAGGAAATAGCGGTTTATTATACCATGTGGTAGAACGTCCTCAATTCCCGGTTCCCTACGTTACCGGCCCCGAGTATCAATTGATTGATGATATCAATTTCGCGGAGCCATTGGAAGATTGGCAACGTTGCGGAGTGGATTACGCGATGTATTTACCGGACTTCAACACGATAAAAGTACATCCGGCCGGCGAATGGAACAACTCTAAGATTATTTTTGACAACGGACATGTCACCTACTTTATGAACGGGCACAAAACCGTAGAGTTCGATGCATGGTCTGATGATTGGTTCTCCCGTAAGAACAGCGGTAAATGGGCGAACGCTCCCGAATACGGATTAGCGCATAAAGGCTTGATTTGTTTGCAAGACCACGGTTATCCCGCATGGTTCCGTAATATCAAGATCAAGGAACTTCCCCACAAGACACGAGAGGCTCGTTTATTCAACGGCGAGGACATTACGAACTGGGATAAATACGGCACAGAATTATGGTATGTAAAAGATGGTTTATTAGTATGCGAAAGTGGCCCGGATAAACAATACGGCTATCTAGCCACCCGGGAATATTACGACGATTTTGACCTTACCGTGGAATTTAAACAGGAAGCGGATGGTAATTCTGGCATATTTATTCGTTCCTTTGTAGAAGAAAAAGATGTAAAGGTAAACGGCTGGCAAGTGGAAGTCGCCCCCAAAGGCTTTGACACGGGCGGTATCTACGAATCCTACGGACGAGGATGGTTGATACAGATCCCGGACGAGAAGGAGAACATCCTAAAACAAGGAGAGTGGAACACGATGCGTATCCGGGTACAAGGAGATAATGTACAGACTTGGCTCAACGGAGAGGAGATGGTAAACATCCGGGATGAAAAGATCGGAGCCGGTCAAGGGCGTATCGCGTTACAAATACATGATGGTGGCGGCATCAAGGTTCTTTGGCGCAACCTTCATTTACAAACATTATAGTATATCGTTTTCTTAAAATTTAATAGTTATGAAAAACATTTCGAGAAGAAGTTTCCTCAAGACCGGAGCCGTAGCGGCAGCCGGACTAACGATCGTTCCGGGTTCCGTGCTCGGTAAATCTTTTGGCTATACAGCTCCTAGTGACAAACTGAATATCGCGGGTATCGGTGTCGGCGGTATGGGACGTCGTAACCTCGCCAACATGAACACGGAGAATATCGTAGCTTTATGCGATGTAGATTGGCACTATGCGGACAAGACCTTCAAGGACTATCCGAAGGCTAAACGCTTTAAAGACTGGCGTGTCATGTTCGATGAGATGGGTAAGTCCATCGACGCGATTATGGTAGCCACCCCAGACCATACACATGCCGGCGTGACCGCCCACGCAATCACGCTAGGCAAGCATTGCTATACGCAAAAACCGCTTACCCACTCCGTTTACGAATCGCGTTTGCTTACCAAACTGGCGAAGAAATATAAGGTAGCCACCCAAATGGGTAACCAAGGTAACTCATTCGACTGGTGCCGGCAGATCGCGGAGTGGATACAGTCTGGCGTAATCGGCGATGTATATGAGGTACATTGTTGGACAGACCGCCCCATCTGGCCCCAAGGCTTGATGAAGCCGAACGATACCCCGAAGTGCCCGAAGACACTGGATTGGGATTTATGGATCGGCCCGGCTCAAAAGCGGCCTTATAATCCGGTCTATACCCCTTGGAACTGGCGTGGATGGTGGGACTTCGGAACCGGGGCCTTGGGCGATATGGCTTGCCATATCATGGACCCGTTGTATTGGGCACTCGACTTAAAATATCCGACCAGCGTAATCGGCAGCTCGACTTTGAGTAATCTGTACTCCCCTCCTCACGCACAGATCGTAACGTATACATTCCCCGCACGTCCGCCCAAAGGAAATGTCAAGATGCCGGAAGTAAAAGTCTATTGGTACGATGGTGGCTTGATGCCTCCCCGTCCGGAAGAATTGAAAGACGGGCAGATGATGGGCGACGAGAACGGCGGTATCATCTTCATCGGAACGAAAGGAAAGATCATGACAGGCTGTTACGGAATGAACCCGACCTTATTACCGGTTTCCGACATGGAACATTTCAACCAGCCCAAACCGACGATCCCGAGAGTGAAAGGCGGCAATGGAGACATATGGTCTACCAACGCCCATGAGCAAGACTGGATCCGTGCATGTAAGGAATCCCCGGAAAATCGTACGGAAGCCTCATCCAACTTCCAGTTCTCCGGTCCGTTCAACGAGATGGTCGTGATGGGAGTCTTGGCCGTTCGCCTCTCCGGACTGCAAGGTTTGCATCGTGAGTTGCAATGGGATGGAGAGAATATGCGGTTTACGAACATCTCCCCGAACGATAAGATCAAGATCGTCACGGTGGATGATTTCAAGGTAATTGACGGAGATCCGCGTTTCGACCGTCGCTTCGCCGAGTTTAACGCTGCGGAGATGGCCAACGAATGGATCAAGCATACGTACAACAACGGTTTCTCTTTGCCGAATATGCCAAGATAAACCTTTTAATAACAACCGAATATGATAAGACATATCTATAAAATAATGATAGCGATCGTTTGCTGCCTATTGGCTATTCCAACCGAAGCGCAAACGAAGGCCGAGAAGAACGGATGGCGTCTAGGGATGCAATCCTATAGTTTCCACCTGTTCCCTTTGACGGAAGCTCTCGATAAGACACAAGAACTGGGATTGAAATACATCGAGATTTATCCCGGCCATAAGCTCGGTGGTAAATGGGGAGATAAAGTATTCGATTTTAACCTCGATGCACAAACTCAGAAAGAGATCAAGGAGCTTGCGGCATCCAAAGGTATCAAGATCGTAGGAACCGGGGTGTATGTAGCCGAAAAGTCGTCCGATTGGGAAAAAATGTTCAAATTCGCGAAAGCGATGGACCTAGAGTTCATTACTTGCGAACCGGCTTTAAGCGATTGGGACCTGGTAGAAAAATTGTCCAAGCAATACAACATTAAGATCTCCGTCCATAATCACCCGCAGCCTTCCGAGTATTGGAAACCGGAGAACTTGTTGAAAGCCATTTCCGGACGCAGCCACTTGCTAGGTTCTTGTTCAGATGTGGGGCATTGGCGTCGGGAGGGGCTAAACCAGATTGATTGCTTAAAGCAACTCAAAGGTCGAATCATCTCTTTGCATTTCAAGGATATCGCCCCGAAAAAAGCAGGAGAGAATGAGCAGCACGACGTGATCTGGGGCACAGGCATCCTAGATGTAAAGGGAATGTTGAAAGAACTCAAATCCCAGAATTTCAAGGGAGTATTCTCTATCGAGTATGAATACAACTGGGAAAACTCAGTACCGGATATTAAAGAATGTATCCAATATTTCAATAAAACCGCAAACGAAATCTTATAATAGGGTTAGCATTAATTGACAGGCAGTAAGCGTATAGGCCCAAGGAATGTTCTCCTTGCCTATACGCTCCACCTTTCTAATAATACACGGGAATAAAATGGCATCTGACAACAAAATAATCGAATTGATCAAACAAGGAGATATAGCCGCCTTTAATACCCTGTTCAAGTCTGTTTATCTCCAACTTTATATACATTGCCGAAAATTTATCCCCGACCCGGAAGACGCAAAAGACATCTTACAAAACGTCTTCCTCCGCTTCTGGGAAAAGCGTGAGAACATCGATATTCACACGTCTTTAAACGCTTATTTATACAGGGCTATACAGAACGAATGCCTTAATTACCTTCGTTCTACCGGAACTCCCTATCTGATTAGCCATAATTAATAAATTTAAGATTAATAATAAGATCTAACAATGTTACGTTTTTATCCGTATTACACTAAAAATCATCCATTTCTCATAAGCAAGACTGTTTTTAAGATTAATAATTCAATGATTTATTATTTGATTACTATAGTATCTTTCAGTATTTGATAGCGAATGCCCGTATTCGTCTTTATCACATTGAGAATCTCCGATAAATCTTCGTTGTTACGGAAACTTCCGCTAAACCTTAATTTTTTTATCCCTTGATTTTCATAACGAAATACAACGTTATAGTTCCTTTCCAACAACTTTGTTATATCTTGCAGATACATCATTTCAAAAGACAAGAAACCTCCTCTCCATTGAGCGAATAGTTTCTTATCGTAAGGCACTACTTCTATCTTATTTCTACTTTTATCATAAACCGCCACTTGGTTAGGCTCAAGTAAGACCTCTTGTTTAGTCAACGTAGGTTGTACAGCGACCTTGCCATTGAACAAGGTTGTGGTTAGTTGCGAGTCTTCCATATAAGCGGAAACATTAAAGGCCGTACCAATCGCTTTCACATCGATACCGTTTGCCTTTACAACAAATGGTAAGTCTTTATTCTTTGCGACTTCAAAATAAGCTTCTCCATCCAAATAAATGCTACGATTGGAATGGCCGTAGTTCTCCGCATATTCTAGAGTTGTACAAGAGTTAAGCCAAACCTTCGTACCATCCGGTAATTGCAAATAGCTCTTCTCTCCTTTGCTCGTTACTAATTTATAATTTCCAACTGTCGATAAGTTCTCTTGATTCGTAAGATACAACGTTGATAGTGAAATACCTATGCCCAAAACCACGGCAGCGGCATATTTCATGTATTGAAGGAATAGCCTTCTTGTTTTCATTTTGGAAATAGTTTTTTTCTCTATGGATGAAAACAAACGCTCCCACTCCCTATCAACATCTACTTCGTCTTTGAGACTTTCCGCAATTATATTTTTTATATATTCTTTCATTGTTTTTTCTCGATTCTATATGTATGACACTTCAAAACGATGTGCTACTTACAAGATTGATAGATTTTTGTATTATATTTTTTCAAGAAACCAGATAATCTTTCAATCTACTTTTCAAAATCTTAAGGGCTCTATATATCTGTGTTTCCACTGTACGGACGGAGATATCCAATTTATCTGCGATCTCTTGGTTCTTGAGTCCACTTATACGACTCAATTTAAAAATGGATTTACATTGATCCGGTAATTCCTCTATCGTATTTTCCGTGATTCGTTCTATTTCAAAAATACTAAGTATCGAATAAGGATCATTATCTTCCACAGCCTCTTGTTTATCCATCTCTGATATTTCATATCGGGGAATGTCAATGGTTCCGGTAGAACTAATTACAGAACCCTGAAAAAATCATTATTTTTAGGTTTGTGCTTAACCTTTTTCCAGCCGTACACAGTAGCGGCATCAGCACAAATTATATCCTTAAATATCACAAAAGGAACTATCACTGAAGTTTTTAAGGCGATTGAAGACCAAAGTGAATATAAATTCTTTTATAATGACAATCAAATCAATTTGAATAAACGGGTTGATGTCAATATCCATGAAGAATCCATAGAACAAGTATTAAACAATGTCTTTAGAGGTACGGATATTACGTATAAGATCGTCAAGAATCACGTAGTACTTACCAACAAGACCATGAAAGATACGGAGTTGCCATCCACCAACCAAAATCGCAAACGGCTAACCGGACAAGTAGTAGGACAAGATGGGGAGCCTCTGATCGGAGTAAACGTTGTAGTGAAAGGTACTACAATCGGATCTATGACCGATATGGACGGAAACTACATTCTAGAGAATGTTCCCTCCAATGCTACCGTTGAATTCTCGTACATCGGCTATCTCCAACAAAGTATCAACGTAGGCAATAAAAGCAACCTCAACGTCACTTTAGCGGAAGACACTCAAAAGTTGGATGAGGTAGTAGTTGTTGGTTACGGTTCCTTCAAGAAAAGAGATTTAACCGGAGCTGTTTCTCAAGTAAAAGGAGACGAGATCTCGAACCTACCGCTTCGCAGCGCCGCCGACGCCTTGCAAGGAAAAGCAGCCGGTGTAACCATAACATCTAGTTCCGGTAGCCCAGGTTCACTCGGTAATGTCCGTATCCGTGGTGTCGGTACTATCAATAATAATGATCCGTTGTATGTAGTAGATGGTCTACCTCAAGGTGATATCGGTTGGTTAAATGCCCGTGATATCGAGAGCATAGAGGTATTGAAAGACGCTTCCGCACAAGCGATCTATGGTGCCCGTGCTGCCAACGGTGTGATCCTAGTATCCACAAAGCGAGGAGCTTCCGGCGAGAGTTACCGAAGCAACATCGAGTTTGATATGAACATTGGTTTCCAAGATGTAGTGAAAACGTATGACATGCTAGACGCCGAAGGTTTCATGGAATATAAGAACCGGGCTTACGCCGCATCCGGGAAAGCCTTGATCGATGATTTCGCCACATCAGAGAAGCGAGAGCAGATCCTTACTTTCCTAGGGAAAAACGGAGGACGATCCGGTACGGATTGGTGGAAAGAGAGCACCCGTAAACCCAAGGAAGCTATCAGTCAGAATTACAACCTAGCTTTCTCCGGAGGTATGAAGAAACTCAGATACCGTGCTAGCTTCGGCTATATGGATCAACAAGGAATCTTGAAAGGTTCCGACTATGAACGCCTCTCCGGTCGGTTGAACGTAGACTCTGAGGTAACCAAGTGGTTGAACCTCTCCGCAAATGTGAACGTCACGTACGAATCCAGGCGCAACCTAGATGAGAATAACTCTTACACAGCAACCGTGTTCAGTACCCTTGCGGCAGACCCAATCACTCCGGTATATCGCGACAACCTAGTGGATATCCCAGATTTCTTGCAAAACCGGATTATGGGTGGTTATGAGCCGACCAATCCTTGGTCTCGCTATACAGGCGTAATTTACTCAAACAAACCGAACACGGTTGGACAGGTAGACCGCTCCGCATTAAATCAATGGCACGGGATCGCCACGAAAAGTAATATCTCCGGCGAAGTCAAGTTGTTACCCTTCTTGACCTTCAAATCCAGTATCGCTCTTGACTTAGTCCGTAACCAAAGCGACTCTTTCCGTCCTTCTTACTATCTGGATGGAGATGAGTACTCCACTTATGCGGGCGCCAGTCGGAGCGTAGCGAATAAAGATTACTGGGTATTCGACAATTACCTAACTTACAATCAAAAATTCGACAAACATGCGGTAACAGCCATGGTCGGTACCTCCGCGGAGAAAGAACGCTACGAAGAGATCTACGCCTATAAAGAAGGACAGGTCAACAACAACCCGAACCAGCAGATCATCAACGCCGGTACCATGAATCCCGCCGCATCAGGCTACTACGCCACAAGTACGCTGAATTCTTATTTCGGACGTGTATTTTATTCCTTTGACAACCGTTATATGATCACAGCCAATATCCGTTGGGATGGATCCTCTAAATTTGCGGATGGTAATCGCTGGGGTTGCTTCCCCTCCGTATCCGCCGGTTGGAATTTCTCGGAAGAGAGCTTCATGAATAACCTTGAGTGGCTGTCACAAGGTAAGTTAAGAGCAGCTTGGGGTGAGATCGGTAACCAGACTATCTCCTCCGGAGCCTATATGAATACATTCGGAAATGGTAGCTACTACCTCTTCGGTAATCCGTATCAGACGAACTTGTATGCCGGACGTACGCAGGTGGGTAATCCGGATCTGAAATGGGAGACTACTCGCCAACTGGACTTCGGATTGGATTTGGCCTTTTTCCAAGGTTCCTTGAGAGCAACCTTCGACTACTTTGACCGTCAGACAAGTGATATGTTGGTGCAAGTACCCGTGCCCAGTTCACTAGGATTCCCCAACACGCCGTGGATGAATGCCGGTAGCGTAAGCAATAAAGGTTTTGAAGTAACACTAGGATACGACGGTAAGATCGGGAACGACTTCCAATATCATATCAACGGAAACGTATCCACCTATAAAAATAAGGTAAAAAGCCTAGGCAGTGGAGCGAATATTCCGGGTAAAGGCATCCATCTAGGATACTTCTCCTATACGATGACAGAGCCAGGACAACCGATCGGTTATTTCTACGGATATAAAACCGATGGTGTCTTCCAGACCCAAGAAGAGATCGACAACTACAAGAACAACGGTCAAATGGTAATGCCAAACGCAAAGCCGGGCGACTTAAAGTTCCAAGATTTGAACAAAGATGGTAAACTAGACGACGAAGACCGCACGATGACAGGAAATCCTCATCCAGACTTCACCTTTGGTTTGACCTTAGGCGCAGAATGGAAAGGATTCGACATTTCCGCCTTCTTCCAAGGATCAGTCGGCAACGACATCTTAAACATATTGAAATATGACATCTATTCAGGTACCGGTTGGTACAATGCTCCGAAGGATATATTAACAACCTACTGGAACGGACCAGGTAGTACAAACGAGAACTTCGCAATCGATGCGGATAGCCGCATGAACTTGGAGATGTCCGATTGGTATGTGGAAAACGGTTCTTATGTTCGCTTGAAGAACCTGACAATCGGTTATACGCTTCCGTCCGAATGGACTAAGAAGATCACGATCAACAACCTTCGTTTCTTTGTTGCCGCACAGAACTTATTCACGATCACCGGTTATTCCGGACTAGATCCTGAGATCGGAGAGATCAATAACTCGCCTCTTTACAAAGGCTGTGATATGGGATTCTATCCGCAACCGCGTACATTCATGTTCGGTCTTAGTTTGAAATTATAATCTTAAAATGAATTATTATGAAATCTATAGTTAACATAGGGAAATTACTTGTATCGATCGCATGCGTCGGTGCCCTTACGACAAGCTGTAACAGCGACTTTCTAGACCGCCCGCCATTGGGAACATTGGATGAGGTAACTTATCTGAGTACCAAGGATGCCGGCTACAAACTTTTGGTCAATTGCTATCAGCCCTTACAGGATAGCTGGAACTATCAGGACATGAAATTTGTCTTGGGAGATCAATTGAGTGATGACTGCTCCAAAGGCGGCTCTGATGCAGGAGACCGCGTTCGTATCACGGAAATCGCCCGCGGAACACCAATGGCGACTAATCAAGTCTTGTCCGACCTTTGGACTCATCGCTACCAAACAGCGATCTCAGCCTGCAACGTATTCCTGTCGCTAATCACACCTGAATCAGAATTGATCGATGATGCCGGAGGCTTGGTCAGCACAGAAACCAAACAGCGATGGATCGCAGAGGCTCAATTCATGCGTGCGTTCTATTACTACGACCTAGCTACAATCTTCCAGAATATTCCACTAATTGACAAGCCCATGGAAGTCGTCGACAAAAGTACGATCACGAAATCCAGCAAGGAGGAGGTCATGAACTTTATCCTGAAAGACCTGAACACCGCAATTGCCGAACCTAATCTACCTAATGCAAAAAGCCTTCCGACCAGCGAGATTGGGCGAATCACCAAAGAGGCCGCCATGGCTTTCCGTGCTAGGGTATTGATGTTCTACGGCAACTACGGAGAGGCTCTGAAAGACCTGAAGGCAGTTGTCGAATCCGGAAGCTATGAATTAGTAGATGACTACGAGAAGCTATTCAATAGCGCTACAGAGGGCTATATGTCAAAAGAGTCCGTCTTCATCACCCTGCGCTCTTACATTCCTAGCTACACTGGCGGTAGCGTTTGTCCACAAATGAATGTCGGTCGCGGTATTGCCGGCGGATGGGGCGGCGAGTGTCCGACGAAGGATTTGGTAGACGAATATGAGGTAGGCGATCCACGCTTGGTACACACGGTATTGTCATCCGGCGATATATTCGTCAAGAACGATGGTTCCGAAGAGGTACACGACTATTCCGGCTACGACAATTTCCCACAGCAACACAGCCGCAAGCAGTATCCAGACTTCTCCAGACGGCCACTAAACGATTTATTGAACACGGATTGGACCCACTATCACATCCGCTATGCCGATGTATTGCTGATGTACGCTGAGTGCCTGATCGAGACGGGTGGCGACAAACAACTGGCGGCCGACCTGATCAACCAAGTACGTTACCGTGCCTTCGTGACAACCTCCTTGACAGATAGCTACGCAAAATACCGTAAGTTCAATCTCAAGGAGAGCGATCGAGTGACCGAGGATACTTTCAACGCTAAGTATAAAGTGAAAGCTTCCGATGATCTGCGTGCCGCCGTTCGCCACGAACGCCGTATCGAACTTGCAGGCGAGGGATTACGCTTCTACGACTTAATTCGCTGGGGCACCTTCGTATCTACGATGCAGAAATTCGGCAAGACTGATGAGGGCAAGTATTCCGGTGCCGGGACACTCGTCACCGATAAGACATACCCCTACCCGATTCCACAAAGCGAGATCGACTATGTAGGAGGCGCATTAACACAGAACGATAATTATTAATCTTCAATTTTTATAACTGTAGCCCCCCGCAGACAGTCCTTTCTTGTTGTCTGCGGGGGTTTCTATTCACGAAATACCTTAGAAATCCATGAAACGAATCTTATTTCTCCTAACCATCGCCCTCCTAAATTTGGGAAGTGGCCTATGCAAGACACGACAATCGTTAAGAATCATGAGCTACAACATCCGCATCGGGATCGGTATGGACCAACAGACCAATTTGAAGCGAATCGCTGAAGTGATCAACAAGGTCCAGCCGGACTATGTCGGGCTACAAGAGGTGGACAGTGTATGCGAACGCTCTGGATGGATCAACCAATATGCAGAATTGGCACGGTTGACCGGCATGTATCCAATCTTCGCACCCGCCACAGAACGTTCTAAGGGATTATACGGAATCGCCGCACTCTCCCGCAAGAAACCTCGCAGCTACCAATACATACCCCTGCCGGGAAAGGAAGAGCCACGTACCTTCCTTTGTCTCGAATATCCGAACTATACCTTGTGTAACACACATTTCTCGCTCGACCCAGACTCTCGCCTGGCCTCTATACGACTCATCAATGAGACGATGAAAAGAGAAAACAAACCAATCCTGATCACCGGAGACTTCAACATGGAGCCAGACTCTAAAGAATTCAAGGCGATGAAACAAACGTGGAGGCTCTTATCCGACCCTACGTTAGAGACCTACCCCTCGGATCATCCCCGCTTGCGTTTAGATTATATCTTCGGCGACCTAAAGCATGAATTTAGGATTATCAACGACCAAGTGATCGATATCCAGTCGTCCGATCACCTGCCGATCTATATAGACGTGCTATTTTAAGCTTTCTCCCCGGACATCCTCAGAATCCCGAACAATACGAATCTAGAAATTCTTAACGTTGTCCGGGATTTTCATGCAATAAGAATGCTTCCAATTGGTTTTAAGCAAAATATTTCCTAGTTTTGCGCAATAATATTACAGAATTAAAATAAACTGGGATATGAAGAATATAATCATTATAGCTAGTTTACTCCTCGGAATGCCGCTTATGGCACAAACCAAGGTGGTAAAAAAGAACGCCGTAAAAGCAAATAATTTCGGAATCACCTACTCGTTGCCCAAGACCTCGCTAGTCGTAGACGCCGAAGTGACGAAAGTAACTTGTAAAGCCGGGCCTTACTACCAATATGCAGAGAAGTATCTAGGCGTAAAGGATGCAGTCACGGAAGACAAGGTTTATTTCGATCTCGGAAAAATCAGTCTGATCAACCGGGGATTACCCGATGCGGATAATACCTATATCGTAGAATTCAAGCAAGGTACGGTCGCCCCTTACGCTTATCTTACCGAAGATGGATTATTATGCTCGATAAACGCAGAATATACGCCTGTTGAATCCGAGCTAGATGCTGTAAAGAAAAATAAAGGTCCTCAGCAAAAAGTGACAGACGCTTCCGTTTTCTCGGAGGAATTACTAATGGCAGGCTCCACCGCCAAACAAGCGGAGGTGGCCGCTAAACAAATTTACCGTATCCGGGAAAGCCGTTTGAACATCTTGACCGGCGAGGCGGATAATTTACCCCCCGATGGTGAAGCCATGAAACTGGTGATCCAGCAATTGGAGGAGCAAGAAAAAGCATTAACAAACCTATTCACCGGAATCTTGACCAAAGAAACCGAGCATTATGAGGTAAGCATTATCCCTCACGACAACCTAGACAAAGAAGTATTGTTCCGTTTCTCCAAGCAGCTAGGTATCGTAGACGCTGACGATTTGGGCGGTACCCCTGTCTATATGAACTTGAAAGCGACAGAAAGAGCTCCGATCCTTGATGCCAAGGAAGCCGAGAAGAAAGACAAATCATTGAAAGGAATCGTCTACAATGTTCCGGGAAAAGCCAGCATAGAAATACTAATGAACAAAAAAACACTCTACAAAGGAGAGGCCCAAATCACTCAATTCGGAACACGGGAAGGATTAGCCCCTGTTATGTTTGAGGATAAGAAAGCCCCTGTCAAGGTTCTTTTCTATCCGGAAACCGGCGCCATAAAGCAAATTATTCAATAAGTATAAACTAATATTATCTAAAACACATGTTACAAGGACAACCTAAAGGTCTCTATGCCCTAGCACTCGCAAACACGGGCGAACGCTTCGGTTATTACACGATGCTTGCGATTTTCACATTATTCTTGCAAGCGAAATTCGGCTATACGGCCGCTGAGACATCAACGATTTTCGCTAGCTTCTTAGCGTTCGTGTATTTTATGCCATTGATTGGCGGTATGATGGCCGATAAGTTCGGTTATGGAAAGATGGTTACCTCGGGTATCATCATCATGTTTGTCGGTTATCTTTTATTAGCCATCCCAACAGATGCCGCCTCGGGAAAAATCATGATGTTCGGCTCGCTAGCGCTAATCGCTTGCGGTACCGGATTATTTAAAGGTAACTTACAAGTGATGGTAGGTAATCTTTATGATGCCCCGGAATATAGAAGTAAACGTGACCAAGCCTTTAGTTTGTTTTATATGGCGATCAATATCGGTGCCATGTACGCACCTACGGCTGCCACTAAAATGACAGACTGGATGTTGGGTAAGTATAACCTTTTCTACGAGTCACAAATTCCGGCACTCGCTCACCAATTCTTAAACGGAACCATCTCCGCAGAGAACAAAGAGGCACTCGCCGCTCTGCAAAGCGCACAAGGTTTCACTGGCGATATGGCTACGTTCTGTTCCACGTATATCGAGAAGTTGTCCGAGGCATACAACTATGGATTCGGCGTAGCTTGTATCTCATTGATCATATCGATGGCTATCTATATGGGATTCCGCTCTACCTTTAAGCATGCGGATGTCAATACCAAACAAGCACAGGCTTCCCACGCTCCGCAAGAGGAATTGTCACCCGCCGAGACGAAACAACGTATCACCGCCTTGCTGCTGGTATTCGCCGTGGTATTGTTCTTCTGGATGGCTTTCCATCAAAATGGTCTGACAATGACGTTCTTCGCTCGCGACTATACGGCCAACCAAGTGACCGGACTGGATCGTATCGGCTTTGATGTGATTAACTTAACATTATTGGTTATCGCCGTGTATGGAGGATTCGCTATCGCACAATCCACAACGAGCAAAGGCAAAACGATCGCCGGCATCGTGACCGTGGCCGCATTAGCCGCTCTAGGTATCAAATATATGGCTATGCCGGAAACCGTAACGATCCTTCCGCAGACCTTCCAGCAATTTAACCCGTTCTTCGTGGTTGTATTGACTCCGGTATCATTGGCGCTCTTTGGTTACCTGGCTAATAAGAAGAAAGAGCCGTCCGCTCCTCGTAAGATCGGATTGGGTATGATGATCGCCGCTTGCGGTTTCTTGATCTTAGCGATCGGTTCTATGGGCTTGCCTACACCGGACGCTTTAGCGGCAGATAGCAAATTGCAGGTATTGGTTTCTCCGAACTGGTTGATCTCGACTTATCTGGTATTGACCTTCGCCGAATTATTGCTTTCTCCGATGGGTATCTCTTTCGTATCCAAAGTGGCTCCTCCTAAATACAAAGGTATGATGATGGGTGGGTGGTTCGTGGCTACGGCTATCGGTAACTATCTGGTCGCTATCATCGGCTATTTGTGGGGAGGCATGCAGTTATGGATGGTATGGAGCGTGTTGATCGTTCTTTGTTTACTGTCCGCGTTGTTCATGTTCTCTATCATGAAGAAACTGGATAAAGTGGCTTGACAATTGAAAATTAGAGGATGAGAAAGTCGTATACATATCGTTCGCAGGCACTCCGTTTCAGAAGATGGAGCCGGAAGGCGTATGCGGCTTTCATCAGTGTACAGAGGGCTGTTACGATCGGACAATTATCCTTTTCCGTAGCCGATCGCTTCGAGAAAAAGAACCAGTCTTTACATACCGGTATCGGTACGTTCACGGACGGATTTTTCGAAGAGGATGACGAGGAGAGGGAGAATACCGAGGAGAACAAACGGAGCCTCGCGGTATCGCATGGACTGTTTACGGCATTACTCCCGGTATTGGTATCAAATGAGATCGCTCATCCGGCTCATCGTGTAGCTCACTATACATTATATAATATAGTAAAGGCGGGAAGTATTCTTTCGGATACTTCCCGCCTTTCTTATTTCCATCTGGTTGTAGAGACGGGGCACGCCCCGTCTCTACAACTGGGTATATATACGTGGAATTATTAAATGAGAGAAAATGACAATAGAAGAAGCAAAGCAGTACATCCTAGAGGGTGGGAAGATTACTGAGGAACAGGCTTTAAGCTTGGCGAATCACCCGGACAAAGAGGCGCTTTACGAGGCCGCCCACCAAATCACCCGCCATTTTATGGGGAATAAGTTCGACACTTGTTCCATCATCAACGCCAAAAGCGGTAATTGCAGCGAGGATTGTAAATGGTGCGCACAATCGGGACATTACAAGACCCTCGTAAACTTATATCCTTTGCTTCCGGCCAAGGAATGTGTCTATCATGCGGTATATAACCGGAAACAGGGCATCCGGCGTTTTGCCTTGGTGACTAGCGGTAAGCGAGTATCGGATAAAGAATTGGAACAGATCACCGGTACGATCCGGCAAATCAAGCGGCAAAGCGATATTAAATGCTGTGCCTCCATGGGATTGCTAACCCGCTCCCAACTCCAATCGCTTTACGATAGCGGAGTGGAGAATTATCACTGCAATATCGAGACCGCCCCTTCCTATTTCCGTCAACTTTGTTCCACGCATACGATCGAGCAGAAGATGGAAACCATCCATACCGCCCGGGAAATCGGTTTCCGCATCTGCTGCGGTGGTATTATCGGCATGGGCGAGACGATGGAGGAGCGAATCGAGATGGCTTGTTTCTTACAAAAAGAAGGTATCTTATCCATCCCTCTCAATTTATTACAGCCGATACCGGGAACTCCTATGGAGAATACACAGATCCTAGAAGAAGAGGAATGGCTAACAACGATCGCCCTTTTCCGCTTGATCAATCCGAACGCATTTCTCCGTTTCTCCGGCGGACGGGCACAATTAAGCGAGGCCACGCAACGGAAATCCCTATATATAGGGATTAACTCCGCGATCATCGGAGACTTATTAACGACTATCGGAAGCAAGGTAGAGGAAGACAAAGTCTTATTTACCTCCGAAGGCTATTCACTCACCGAAAACACCGATTGGGAAAAATGACAACAACCGAACTTTTACAATACGACCGGGATCATCTATGGCATCCCTACACCTCGACCATCGATCCACTTCCCGTCTATCCGGTATCCAAAGCGGAGGGCGTAACGATAACCCTTGCGGACGGCAGGGAGCTAATAGACGGAATGTCTTCTTGGTGGGCGGCAGTCCACGGATACAACCATCCGGTACTTAACGCGGCGGCTAAAACCCAACTGGATAAGATGAGCCATATCATGTTCGGGGGATTCACGCACGAGCCGGCTGTCGAGTTGGCCGCTAAATTACTACCGCTATTGCCCCCTTCCCTAGAAAAGATATTCCTAGCGGATAGCGGCTCGGTCGCCGTGGAGGTAGCCTTAAAGATGGCGATCCAATACTGGCAGTCCAAAGGCATACCGGGAAAACATACCTTCGCCACGATCCGTAGCGGTTATCACGGGGATACTTGGCACGCCATGTCGGTATGCGATCCGGTGACAGGTATGCATGGGATCTTCTCCGGAAGCCTACCCATCCAATACTTCATACCTCAACCTTCGGTCCGATTCGGCGAGGAATGGAGAGAGGAGGCCATGGCTCCCTTGCGGGATTTACTAGAGCGGCATGCCGACGAGATCGCCGCCTTGATCTTGGAACCGGTCGTACAGGGGGCAGGAGGCATGTATTTCTACTCCCCCACTTTCCTCGTTCGTGCCCGGGAACTTTGCGACCGGTATAACGTCTTATTGATATTCGACGAGATAGCGACTGGCTTCGGGCGTACCGGAAAGTTGTTCGCATGGGAACATGCGGGAGTCGAACCCGATATCATGTGTATCGGAAAGGCATTGACGGGAGGTTATCTTACGCTTTCCGCCACGATCACGACAAAGCCGATAGCCGACACGATCTGTTCCGGCGAGGCGGGATGCTTTATGCATGGACCTACGTTTATGGGAAATCCCTTGGCATGCGCTATCGCTTCGGCCTCGATCTCTTTATTGATCGCCAGTCATTGGCAGGAGAAAGTGAAGCTTATAGAGGAACAATTGCGGGCGGAGTTAGCGCCAGCCGCCAAGCTGCCTGAAGTCGCTGAGGTACGGGTATTGGGGGCGATCGGGGTGATCGAGATGAAGCATCCGGTGGATATGGCGGTATTGCAACGTCGATTCGTAGAGGAAGGGATATGGGTACGTCCATTCGGACGGCTGGTTTATCTCATGCCTCCTTTCGTTATCTCCACGTATGAACTATCCAGACTAACCTCCGGATTATTGAGAGTATTAACGCATAATTAACATATCTACAACCGGGTAATATATAGATATATGAAATCATATAACGAGCAACTTACGGCTTTACGAGCCTCCGGGAATCTTAGGCACCTACCGGAAGTCGAGCATCAAGGAATATGGATATTAAAAGAGGGAATGCGTATGCTGAATCTCTCTTCCAACGATTATCTTGGATTAGCCAGCCGGCAGGATTTACAAGAGGAGTTTCAAGCATCCACACAAGACCGCTTCTATCCCTACTCCTCCTCATCATCCCGCTTGCTAACGGGTAATTTCTCCGTATATACGAAACTGGAGAAACAGATCGCCCGCTCCTTCGACCGGGAAGCCGCATTGATCTTCAATAGCGGCTATCATGCCAACACCGGAATCCTCCCGGCCTTAACCGATAAACAGACCTTATTACTCGCCGACAAGCTGGTGCACGCCAGCATCATCGATGGCATCTTGTTGAGTGGCTCCCCATTCCTCCGTTACCGCCACAACGACTATGACCAACTGGAACGCCTCGTACAAAAGAACGCCTGTCAATACGAGACGATCATCATCTTGACCGAAAGCATTTTCAGCATGGACGGGGATGTAGCGGATTTAAACCGCCTGATAGCTATCAAAAGGCAATATCCCAATATCCTATTGTACGTAGACGAGGCTCATGCCATCGGAGCCCGTGGAAAGACGGGGCTAGGTATCGCCGAGGAACAAGGCTGTATCCAAGAGATCGATCTATTGGTCGGTACTTTCGGCAAGGCGTTAGCATCTATGGGGGCCTATTTGGTTTGTTCCCATACGATACGGGAATATCTGGTCAATACGATGCGACCGCTCATATTCAGTACGGCCCTGCCACCGTTCCAAATCGCATGGACTTCCTTCATCTGGGAGCAACTCCCCTCGTTCACGAAGGAACGGGAGAATCTTCTAGCGTATAGCCGATTGTTAGCGGAAGCTTTAACGAGCAAAGGTGGCGAGATCAGCCAAAGCCACATCATCCCTTTCATCGTGGGAGAGAGCGAGGATTGCGTACGGAAAGCGGAAGAGCTACAACGAAAAGGCTTCTACTGTCTCCCGGTTCGCCCGCCGACAGTGCCCAAAGGTACCTCCCGTATCCGCTTCTCCCTTACGGCAAACCTCACGATAAAAAATATGCATCAACTGATTGTAGAGACGGGGCGTACCTCGTCTCCCACCGGGACACGCCCCGTCTCTACCCCCCCGGATAGAGAACTGGATAGATAGTATGTATATAAATTGAATTGATAGTATGTATATAGATAAGATAATAAATAAGCGATCCCCTAGTCTGATCCTCTGTCTCGCCGGCTGGTCCACCTCGCCGGAGCTTTTCCGCCATCTGGAAGTACCGGAGCAGACAGACCTATGGATTGCCTACGATTACAGGACGCTCGGGTTCGAAGAGACGTTCGCCCCCTATAAGGAGGTGCATCTGGTCGCTTGGTCTTTAGGCGTATGGGTAGCCACCCGGCTCTGGGCAGGCCACCGATCCTTTACCACGGCGACCGCCCTGAACGGTACCCCTTTTCCCATGCACGATACGCTAGGCATCCCGACCGCAATCTTCGAGGGAACCCTCCATCATATCAGCGAGGAAGGCATGCGTCGCTTTAACCGCAGGATGTGCGGAGACAAGGAGACATTCAATCGCTATTCGGAACTCTCACCACGTCCGCTGGAAGAGATCAAGGAGGAACTGGAATCTCTATATAATCAGATCCTCCCGGAAAAGCTCGAATCAGCCGATCCGCGGATATCCGCCTTCTGGGATCAAGCCATCCTGTCCACCGAAGATAAGATATTCCCGGCAACCAACCTCCGGAACTACTGGCAAGGCCGTTGCCCCATCCAAGAGATCAAGGCGCCTCATCTTCCTTTTTACCACTATCAATCATGGAACGAATTATGGAAGTAATCGAACAAGAACGGATCCGCCGGCGTTTCAGCCAAGCGGTGAATACATACGACGATCACGCGGAAGCCCAGAAACGGATATGCGCCCATCTGGTACAGCTATTGACCGTATACACCTCCTCTCATTTCCGCAGGGTGCTGGAAATCGGTTGCGGAAGCGGCGGATTCACCCGTTTATTAAAACAAGAATGCCAAATCGAGGAATGGGTACTCAACGATCTTTGCGAGACTTGGCAAAGCGCCATCGAGGAGTTGTTTCCTTCCGCCCCTCCTCTATTCTTGGCCGGTGATGCCGAGCGACTGGCTTTTCCCGGCACGTTCGACTTGATTGCCTCGGCCTCCGCCCTACAATGGATGAAAGACCTTCCGCATTTCCTCCATAAGCTATCGTCCACCCTATCGCCCGGAGGCATGCTGGCTTTCAACACCTTCACGCCAGACAACCTTCACGAGATCAAGGAACTGACCGGAGAAGGGCTCACCTATCCTACCGCCGGACAATTAAGGGAGTGGTTATCCACCGGCTTCCGGATCGTCCATGAAGAGGAAGGAAATATCGCCTTGACCTTCCGGCACCCGCTGGAGGTGCTAAGACATCTAAAGTACACGGGTGTCACGGCCAACGCCTCTTGCGTCTGGACACGGGGAAAACAGGAACGTTTCTGCCGGGATTATCAAGAGAGATTCCCCTCGGCGGATGGTGGAGTCACATTAACTTACCGTCCACTCTATATCTTAGTGGTCAAAAGATAAAGGTGAGGTAGGTCGCCTCTTCCGAAGTATTGATCCTTTCACCTATATGATATGATCGTATCACAAGGGTGAAACGATCTTTTCACCTAGGTGATACGTTCTTTTCACAAGGGTGAAAAGATCAATAGCACAGAAGAAAAGGAATAAATCTCTTAGAGACAAGGGGGAATATCCATAGAGACAAAAGATTAATCAAGCAACTATTTAAACAACAGAACAATGAGCCATCAAACGAAAGAAAATGTATTATTTATCTCCGGCATAGACACGAACGTCGGAAAGACCGTAGCCACCGGAATGATCGCCAAGGCATTGGCGAAAGCCGGAAAGAAAGTGATCACCCAAAAGATGATACAGACCGGATGCGAGCACGTATCAGAGGATATAGAGGCACACCGCCAAATCCAAGGGATACCCTTTACCGACGAGGACACGCGAGGGTTGACTTGTCCTTATATCTTCACCTATCCTTGCTCTCCCCATATGGCGGCGGCGAAAGATGGAAGACGTATCGATTTAGACACGATCACCCAATCCACCCGGCGATTGCGAGAGACCTACGAGTATGTATTACTGGAAGGAGCCGGAGGACTGATGGTGCCGAACGACATGGAATCCCTTACGATCGATTATGTAAAGGAACAGGCGTATCCCTTGATACTAGTCACGTCCGGTAAGCTGGGAAGTATCAATCATACTTTGCTCAGCCTGTACGCCTGCGAACGATACGGCATCGAGGTAAAAGCCATCGTCTATAACCAATATCCAAGCATCGACCCGCTGATCGAGGCGAATACCTTGGAGTATCTAAAGGCCAAATTCCCGGAAATCCCCTTAATCCTCCTTCCGGAAATGAAAAAGGGAAGCGAGGAGCTTCCCGATATTCGCCCGTTGCTATAACGCCCTATCAAGCAGGATCAGGAAATAGATCCAGTATTTTCTGATCCGCTTTTCTCCGGATCTCCGGTGTAATGCTATCCTTCACCATTTTCAATACGAAAGTCATCACCGCTACATCGTCCGTGAAGCCGATAATGGGGAGCACGCTCTCCGGGATCAAGTCGAAAGGCAGTATAAAGTACCCTAAAGCCCCGATTATATAAGCCTTATGTTGAAGAGGCACCTTTTCATCCTGCAACATATAATACAGCGTGAAGACAGGACGCAATACCGTAGCCCCCACTTTCTTCGCTACCCGCTCTATCTTCTTCCAGAAACTCTTCTCCGAGAAATAAGTCCCATATCTTTGTATCTCATGTACTTCCTCGAAAGGAACATCCTCAATCTTTCTTGTGTCCATAAACGAATCCTATTAAATCATCTTTCACAAAGATAACAAGTAGTGTAGAAAAATTGCACATCAAATGAGGAAATATTACACAATGCCACCTCCACACCCGTATTCAAAGCTTTTCGTAATAATCTCATAAGAAAACAATTATAAAGAAACCTACAGGATTTATCACATCTGGCACGCCTTTTTCAGATAATCCTTTAGTTAGTATAGGTATTAATAAGACGTTTTAAACAAAAAGAGATGAGAAATGTAAAAACATGGGGCATACTATTCCTATGTCTACTTCTATTGCCCGGGGTAGCGTATGCCCAAAAAAGACAGATCGAAGGAACGGTGATTTCCCAAGAGGACAAGGAGCCTCTGATCGGAGCGACCGTTATCGTAAAAGGGAGCCTGTCGGGAGCGGAGACCGATCTCGACGGGCATTTCACGCTGGAAGTTGATCCTGACGCCAAATTCATTATTGTCGATTACATCGGCATGAAGCAGACCCAAGTACCTATCCCGAAAAACGGTATCTTAAACGTGGCTTTACAACCGGAGGCGATGAACCTCGATGAGGTCGTGGTAACCGGTTACGGTAACTTCTCACGTTCTTCCTTTACCGGTTCCGCCAACACTTTACGGGCTGACCTGCTGAAAGAGATGCCGGTGGTTTCCATAGAACAGAAACTACAAGGCATGACCTCCGGTGTCAATATCACGGGAAGCTCCGGGCAACCGGGAGCGAACGCATCCATCCGCATCCGTGGTATGGGCTCGTTCAACGCATCGAACGAACCTTTGTTTGTGATAGACGGAGTTCCCGTCACCTCGGGAAACCTAAGTACCGGAAGCGGTTCGGAGGCCTCCTACATGAACAATGCCAAGACCAACATCATGAGTACGATCAATCCTTCCGATATCGAGAATATCACGGTTATAAAGGATGCCGCCGCCGCCTCCCTTTACGGTTCCCGTGCGGCCAACGGTGTTATCTTGATCACGACCAAACAAGGATCGAAAGGACGTACCCGGGTCACGTTGAACGCTAGCGCCGGATTCTCGGACGCAGCGGTAGACTTCCGCCCGACCCTCAACGGAGAGCAACGCCGGGAACTACTTTATGAAGGCTTGGTTAATTACGCACAAGACCAGATCGCCAAAGATCCCGCATCTTTCACCCAGACTCCGGAAGAGTACGCCAACGCCAATATCGGGGCATACACCTCTGTTCCTGCTTTAGGCTATACCGATTGGAAAGACGTGTTGATGAGACGGGCCGTACATCAAAATTATGAGGCTTCCATTTCCGGCGGTTCCGAGAACACGACGGTCTACAGCTCCTTGGGTTATCAAAAACAAGAGGGTCTGGTGGAGAACTCATCGATGGAACGGTACTCCGGACGCTTTAACGTGCAACAAAAGATCGGCAAACGAGGCGAGGCCGGAGCGAACCTCATGTTCTCGCAAGTGAATCAAGAGATGAACGAGGAACGTACATCCAGTATCAATCCTTTCTATTGCATGGCGGTAGCCACTCCTCCCTCCTACCCGGTATTTAACGAGGATGGTTCCTACGCCAATACCTATCCCGGAACGAACGTAAATCCTTTGCGGGATATGCGTACCGACTATAACCGGGTTCGTATGACCCGTATCTTCGGTACGGCGCACGGTGCGGTAGAGATTATCAAAGGACTTAAATTAAAGGAAGTACTCAGCTATGATTATAGCATCCAAAAGGATGCCCGCTATTTCAACGCATTAAGCGGGGCGGGTCCCAAGAGCGGTAGCGATGCCCAATCGTCCAAAGGTTTTATCGAATACGGGAAATTGATCTCTTCTACCTCGTTGAACTACGTGAAGACATTCGCCAACAAACATCATCTGGATGTACTAGCCGCTTATGAGGCGGAAAGTTTCCAGACGGATAAAGCCGCCGGTGAGAAAAGCAAGATGCCGTCCGACCAATTATTCGAGCCGGACAATGCCGCCGTTATAAACAGTTTCGTATCCTCTACACAGGATTATCGGTTGCTTTCTTATCTAACCCGCTTGAATTACGATTACGACAACCGGTATTATATCGCCGGAAGTTTCCGCCGGGATGGTAGTTCCCGATTGGCGCCGGAACATCGCTGGGGTAATTTCTGGTCGGTCTCAGGCATGTGGCATCTGGGAGCCGAGGATTTCATGAAAGCCGTAAAGCCGGTGTTGAGCGATGTCAAGATCCGTGCCTCTTATGGCGTGAACGGTAATCAGCCGGGATCTTATTACGGTTATATGGGCTTATATAGTTACGGAAAGAACTATATGGATAACCCCGGTTCGTATGAAAGCACACAAGCCAATCCCAATCTAAAATGGGAGAAGAACTATAATATGAACCTCGGACTAGACCTCGCGTTTATCGATCGCATCTTCGTAACGCTCGAGTATTACAATCGTGACACCAAGGATTTGCTTTACAACCGTCCGATCAGCGCCACGACCGGATTCCTGAACTATCTGGGTAATCTGGGGCAGTTAAACAATAAAGGTGTCGAGCTGGAGGTTCGTTCCTTGAATATCTCGAACGCAGATTTTAATTGGACTACGGTATTGAACTTGACACATAACAAGAATAAGATCGTGGCCCTTGATGGTAATCTCGATCAAGTGGTGGAAAGTAGTTGGTTTATCCGGAAAATAGGATTGCCATTCAATACATTCTATGTAAAGGAATTCGCCGGGGTAGATCCCTCGAGCGGAAATGCGCTGTATTATAAAAATACGGAAGACGAGAATGGCAATCTAGACCGCACCTTGACCCAAGATGTCAATGAGGCGCAAGCGGTTCCTTATAAACAAGTAGATCCGAAGATATCCGGAGGCCTTACCAATATCCTTTCTTATAAATGGTTCGACTTGGCCTTTACGCTCTCTTATTCATTGGGCGGCTATTCTTTCGACAAGACCGGTACGTATATCGAGACAGACGGAGCCAGCGAAGGAAACCGCAACCTGCCCATCTATGAGTTAGACCGTTGGCAAAAGCCCGGTGATATCACCGACATTCCCCGTTTCGTATTGGGACGCTCCGACAAAGTGAGCGGTGGTTCTTCTCGCTTCGTACATAGTACGGATCACTTGCGGTTAAAGAACCTGACGTTCGGGTTTACCCTGCCTCATAACTGGACCGATAAAGTCTTGCTGGATAAAGTCCGTGTCTATTTCTCCGGCAGCAACTTGCTGACTTGGGCGAAATGGAAGCAATATGATCCGGAAGTGCCCGTATCCGGCGAGGTATTCTGTGAGACACCGCCCATGCGAACCTTTAGCTTCGGCGTGGAAGTTAATTTCTAAACACAACAATTCATTCGATAAAAAAGAAATACAATGAAATGGTCAATTAAATATATCGTAAGCGCTCTTCCTTTCTTATTCACGGCTTGCTCCGGAGATTGGCTGGATCTGGATCCCTCCACTTCCGTGACCAGCGATAACGCTATTCAGTCACTGGAAGACGCTAAAACCGCATTAAATGGAATCTATCGCATAGCATCCGAGCATAGTTATTATGGAGACAACTACCTCTATTATGCCGACTGCCGTGGCGAAGACGTACAAGCTCGTATTGACAAAGGTCCCGGCAGACGTGTATCTCCGTACTATCTGTTCAACGTAGCCGCCGACGACGCTTTTAATATCACGAGAGTATGGAACCAACCCTATATCGTGATTCATCAAGCGAACAGCTTAATCGAGAAAATAGACAACGGTAACGTCCAAACCTCCGACACGCAAGAAATCGCCCGTATAAAAGCAGAGGCGTTGGCTATGCGTGGCTTAGCCTTATTCGATTTAACCCGCCTCTTTGGCATGCCTTATACACTGGATAATGGGGCGTCCTTGGGTGTGCCCATCGAGATCAAGACGGAGTTGCCGACTCACCAACCGTCTCGCAACACGGTAGCCGAATGCTACAACCAAGTGATCAAAGACCTGACCGAAGCCTTACCCAACCTTGTTACAACCAAATCCGACGGTCACCAAAATGTATGGAGCGTGAAAGCACTTCTATCTCGTATCTATTTATATATGAACGACAACGAGAACGCCCTTAAATACGCTCAAGAAGTAATCAATAACGGAGGTCTTTATACCTTGTTCACGCACGATGAGTATACCTCCGTATGGGGAAAAGACTTCAATTCCGAATCCCTGTTCGAGTTCTACTTTACGCTTACCGAGCCTTCCGGCGGTAGTGGCGGAGAAGGCGCTCCCATGGTATATGCCGATAACGTGAAAGATTGGAACAATTTGGTCTTGACGAAAGATTTCTTGGATTTACTGGGTGAAGACCCGGATGATGTTCGCCATGCCTTATGCCGCTTACCTCAAAAACCGGACGAGGATATCCTTCCAACCGGTTCGACCGGACATCCTAAATATCTGGCGAAGTATCCCGGAAAAACAGGAGATGTATTGACCGGCAATCCGCAAGACAATGACCTATGCATCATCCGTCTGTCCGAGATATACTTAAATGCGGCCGAGGCGGCTTTCAAGCTAGGAAAACGTAGCGAGGCGTTAGGCTACCTGAATCAAATCGTAAGCCGAGCCAACCCCAATAAATCCGTTAGCGACTCCGAGCTTTCTCTAGAGAGAATCCTTAAAGAACGCCGCAAAGAATTGGTTGGCGAAGGACATGCGTTCTTTGATTACATGCGTAACAATATTCCGGTAATCCGCAAGGGCGGTTGGCATTTGCCGCAATTACCTACCGACGCACAGGTGATCAACGCTTCCGATCCCCGGGTAGCACTCCCGATTCCGCAAAGCGAGATCGATGCAAACCCGAATATCGTACAGAATAAACGGTAACCAACAAGAAAAAGGGGAATGGCATTAAAACCATTCCCCTTTTTCTTGTTTCGCTTATTTCTTTTTCAAGATCCGTTGCGCCGAATCCGACAGCACCACGATCGCACCGGCCAGTATCGCCGTATCTTTTATCACCAATCGCCCGGCCCCCGATAATAACGGGAAACCAAATTCCCCGCTGCCAAGATTAGGTACCCAGACCTCCGGAGTCGTGACCAAGAAGGACAACGTCCCGAACGTCATGATTATAGCCAACCCCGCTCCTACCAAACCGATCTTCGGCGAGAAAATGCCGAGGAAAGTCAAGATACCAATCGCCATGATCAAGATTCCCAAGCCACGAGAGAAGCCATACGTGTTATTCTCTTGATGCCACTCATGCTTCGCTTGATCGAACTCACCCTCTTTTAATTTATACGTCTTATATTCGGGAGCGCTTTTCGTATAGAAGAAACTCATGAAAGGGCTGTTCGCCACAAACGGAACGATGCCTTCCGCTTCATAATTCCAGAACTTCAAACCGCCGATCCACACAAATATGATCAAGATCGATATACGGATCAAATGAATACCTAGCTTCTGAGTAGAGGCCGCCACTTGCAAAAACGAGTAAAACAGGTCATTCAACTTTTTCATCTTATTATTTGTTTTATAGTATTGAACTTATACCGCAAAGATCGGTAGAAACACCTATCCCGTAAATGGCGATTTTACCGGATGAGTTAGCAATTATTCCCGTTTCTCTCTTTTCCGGTACTCAGAGACGCTTTCTCCCGTCATTTTCTTGAAAAAACGGCTGAATGTGGCTTGATCCTCGAAGCCCAAGATCTCCGTGATTTCCTTCGCGCTCTTCTGGCTATATAATAGCAATCGTTTGGCCTCAGCCTCAATTCGTTCGTGAATGATCCGTAACGGAGAAGGTAATCCGCAAGTCGTAAAAAGGTTGGATAGGTTTTTTGGGGAGCGATGCAGCATATCCGCATAATCTTGGACCATCTTCTTTTCCTTAAAATGGTTATCTACCAATACATAGAACTGGCGAACCATATCGAACGCCTTTTCCCGTTCCGGGCTTACCGAAAACTTCTCACGTGCGATCCGGGTGCACAAAATAATGAAACGTTTCAGTAAGATACGCAGCATCTCCTCTTGCAAATTATCCTTTATGGCGTACTCACTCGTTAGGCTGTCTGTGATATCGCGCAAAGAGGCAACTTGGGATTCGCTCAATTTCAATTGCATCACATTGGAAGTCCCGTTAAAAAGAAAACCATTACACGACACCTCATTGTCATGTCCGAAAATACAATAGAAATTACTGTTAAACAGAAGGGTCAAGTACTCGCCATTGATCGCCTTGAACTCGATATGGTGCAAAGGAGTCAAGGGAATAATCTCACCTTTCACTAAGGTAGTCGGTACGTGATCGATCTCCAGTTGCAACGAACCGCTTTGTACCCAAATAAACTTGTAAAGCGTATTATCTTTCTGCAAAGCAAGGTTCGTGTGATACGAATCGGTCAACGCTATATTACCTCTTAAGCGAGTATTAAAAATATATTCCATAGATTTCTTCCGGATTTTAAGACGGATAAAGATAACAATATTATATAAACAAAAAGCGGAAGTTCACTTTATTCCCAGCAAACTTCCGCGTCACTAATCCCCAAAATACACTATACGAGTTATTTCGACTCTAATAAAATATCATCTACCAATTTCTTCAACTCATTCTTCGGCATAGCCCCTTGAACCATACTCGGTTCTTTCTTCATCGGTACAAACAATAAAGAAGGAATACTACGGATACCGAAAACACTCGCTAAATCCGCCTCTTTATCGACATTCACCTTATATACGTTGATTTTACCCTCGTACTCTTTGCTGATCTCATCCAAGATAGGAGACATCATCTTACAAGGGCCACACCAAGTGGCATAGAAATCGATAACCGCAGGTTTATCACCCTCGAACTTCCATGCGTTCGGGTTTGTCTCAAAGTCATACACTTTCTTTACGAAATCTTCTTGTGTTAATTCTGTTACTGTCATTTTATTTTCTGTTTTATTGTTATTATTCTTATTTCCATTACTAGCGTTCGCCATTCCTACCAAAAGACTTGCGAACAATACGGCACCGACCTTAATAAAACCCATCTTGAACCTCCTTTTTATTTATTACTTTGTCTTCTATTTATATTGCAAAGTTCATCTTATTTCCACGATTAAGAAATGGCCATATCGCCGGATAAGTTTGCAATACTTCCCGATCCCCATCAAAAAAGTATAAAATAAGTTTTTTCAAGATAAATGCCGTACCTTTGCGACGTTTTCCCAAAGAACACATTATGAGCAATAAACAATTATTCAACGACCCTGTTCAACGTAAACGATATATTTGCGCTTTATTAATGATCTTATTAATGGTGGGTGTCTCTGAGCTTATGGGAGAGAAAGAGATTATCTTCCCGGAGATGGCGGCGCTCACGATCGGAATGTGGATCGTAGATAAAAAAGTATGGACCGTAAGTCGTCTTAAATTAGTTCTGTTAATGTCGATCGGGGCCATCGTCGGTGTCTGTATCGTACGCTATTCTCCTTTTCCCTTGATCGTAACGTACGTAGGATACCGATCCTATTTACGCCAACAAGAAAGAAAAACGATGCCGAACCTTGGTTAACAAGATCCGGCATATCGTACGTTCTTTTTCCGTAAAACCTCAACGATCTACAAATGCAACTGCAAGCCGATAGAAACCGGATGCACCTTCGGACCTTTCCCATTTTCAAAGAGGTCGATCGGTGAGTACTTGGCGTAAAGACCGATCCAATCCCAACCGGCTTGAAATAAGAAATCCATAGTTACCGGACGGATATTCATACCGGAATCCATTTTCTCTTTGTGCTTTTTACCGGAAGCGTCATTATATACGATCTTCGAGGAAGAACAAGTCTTGATCACACCGACTACACCCGCAGACAAGAAGAATTCACTCGAACGCTTTTTAGGTTGCCATTCCAATAACAACGGAATGGTCAGACTCGTGATATTCAACTTACTCGCTTTCAACGTAACACCCTCAGGAGCCGGACGCAAAGCCGTAACACCGTCTATCTCCTTGAAATACTCATTCGAATCTATACGGTAACGGCTCCAACGCATACCGGCACCGATCACCACTGCCCAACGATACCGAGAGAACGGGAACGCTTTTTCCAATACATTCAAATTATATTCCAATGAGTTTCCACTACGAAGGGAGACTCCGTCTACATCATTTACATGTAAACTCCCATCCGCAAAGTTCGCGAAGCCCATTCCAAAACCGGCCCAATGCGGATTGAAGTCCTTATCCCAAGTAGGCACAGGGATATTGATAGACTTCACGTGTTTACGGCGTTCATAGCTTTGTCCATCCCGGTAATGCCCTTCGAAGATCAACTCGTCATCCACGGAATCACCATCCTCGTCTACCTCATACACCCTGACTTTCATGCGATCGCCATTATCTTTCACCTCGATACGTTTTCTCTCAAGGGTGATAATCGTATCCCCAGCCAAAGGCTCAACCTCAGCAGCCATCAACCCGATTACCGGGAAGCAAGCCATTAAGACTAAAAGTATTCTTTTCATCTTCCTATCTGTTTTGTTTGTTTATAAATCTTTCTTCGTAAATAATAGCGTGATTAAATCATCACTATCCAAATCTCCCTCGATGTACACCAAGGTTATTACCCCTTTCTTGCTGACCTTAAAAAGGACAAAACGGTTGATATCTGCTTCTACGCCCTTCAACTGGTAATAAGCGGAGACTATCCCTCCATCGTCCGTCACCTCTTTGATCTTCCGGGCCCCTTTCTGGTCCGCTTCCAGACATTGGCGGGTAAACCGCAGGGCTTCCGGATCATCTTTGATCGTAATACTCTTATAACGAGTCATGCCATACGTTTCCAACATCTCGTTAGACAACTCCACCATCGTGACATTACGTTTTTTGCCATATCGTTGAAAAACTTCCTGAATCTTCAAGTCTTTCTGTGTCTCGGCAGCCGAGACACCACAAGGCATTAAGCAAAATACCGCCACCAGCAACCATAACATGTATTCGAACCGTCTCATATTTACAGTATTTTTATTCATTATCATCAAATAAAGAACGAAGCTCGTCCAATTGGTTATCTATAATCATACGGTCGGCCTCATCACGATCCGCTTCCGGAAAGTACTCATCCGCAGGTGTGGCCACCTCCTGCAAAGCTTCCAGCGCCATGGAGCGAACTTTATGAATATCCGTATAACAACGACCGTTTATAACGACATAATTATCCGAGCAGAAGCAAGGATCTACCGGATTCAACAGATGGTTAAGCCCCAAAAGCAGCAAGAAACTGGCGGCGATACCGGATACCAAATACAACACGGATCGTAAAGTAAACGTCTTCTTTTCCTCCACCTTTTCCGCATCCAGCATAAAAAGGATATCCTCATCAATCGGAATCAATGCCTCATCCGGCTGTCGCTCCTTCCGGCTCTCTTCCTCCAAATAGGTAAACATAGGCGTATAGACCGCCAACCTGTCCGGAACATTCCCGGAAGTAAAGAAGGCTCGAAGTTCCCGCTCTTCTTCCGAAGAGGTTTCTCCTTCAAAATATCGGTTTAATAACTCGTCTATGTCCATTTCTCTTGTTTATTTAATTGTAAAAACTGTTCCCGTATCTTTTTCCGAGCCCTTGAGAGATTCACCCGGACATTCTCGACCGGTGTAGCCGTGATCTCCGCAATCTCGGCTAACTCATAGCCCTCTACATCCTTCATCCGGATAATGGTTTGCTGCAAAGCGGGCAACTGGGCGATCAAGTGCCGTATGCATTCGGCGGCATCCCTTTGCTCCAGTTGTTCGTCGGGGCTTACCGCATCCGATACCAACGTAACGCTCTCCAACTCCGATCCCTGCGGCTTTCGCAACTTTATCTTATCCAATGAGAGATTTTTCGTAACCTGCATAGCCAGCGCCTCCACGCTATGGTAGGCATCCAGTTTTTCCCGGATATACCAAAGCTTTATGAATGCCTCTTGCACCACATCCTCAGCATCGGCTGTGTCCTCAACCAGTCTCTGGGAGAAATTCAACATCTTCTGCCGGAGAGGTAGTACGGTTATTTTAAACGTCTCAAGTTCCATTTCTATAATCAAGACGACAAAGGAAGAAAAACATATCATGGAAAATTAACTTATTTGGAAAAAACTTTGCCTGTCACCCGCTTGTTTGTAATAGAAAACTTAAACGTTATGAAACTAAAAGTATCATTTACAGCCATTTTATTCATGAGCTACTGCTTATTCCTCACCGTAGGTTGCCAACAAAAGAAACAAGGTTCCGATGACAAATCGGTCCCTCAAGCGATTCAAAAGGTGATCCAGATAAAATATCCGGGGGCGACCATTACCGATTACGATAAAGATGCCGCAGGTGTAGAAGTCGACATCAAGGATAAAGGCGTTAAGAAAGAGGTTCTGCTCGGCAAAAATAACGAGTGGCTAAGCACGAAATTCGATATCCATGCCGAAGATGTTCCCGTAGACATCATGGACAACCTAACAAATTCGGCTTATCATGAATATAAGATAGATGAGGTGACACAAATAGACAAGCCTTCGGGAACATTTTACGTATTCAAACTAGAGCATGAGAACAATGAGGTTCGCCTCACGTTTAACTCAGAGGCCCAATTATTGAAGTAGAACGGTACTGAATCTTTTCTTATTCCAGATTTTTACCAGAATATTTCAGTAGCTTTGTATGATTAACAAGCTAGCCTATGAAAATTCTGGTAGTCGAAGATGAAAACGCATTGAGAGAAGTTATCGTTCGTTCTCTTGAGAAAGAACGATATGTGATAGAGAGCGCTTCCTCTTTCCGGGAAGCTTCTCTTAAAATAAATGATTATGATTACGATTGTATCGTATTAGACATCATGCTTCCGGGAGGTAGCGGCCTTACCCTTTTGAAGGAATTAAAGGCCTTACGCAAGAAAGACAGCATCATCATTATCTCCGCAAAAGACTCTATCGAGGATAAAGTTACAGGATTAGATCTTGGGGCCGATGATTATCTGACCAAGCCTTTCCATCTGGCGGAATTGAACGCCCGCATCAAGAGCGTTATCCGCCGCAAGCAACAAGATGGGGAATTGCAACTGTCTTTAGCGAACCTAACGATATATCCCGATAAACATTCCGTCTATATAAACGGGAAAGAGATCGTATTGAACCGTAAGGAGTTCGATCTGCTCTACTATTTCATATCCAACCCCAACCGTTTGATCAGCAAAGCTACTTTAGCCGAGTCCGTCTGGGGAGATTATATAGACCAAGCCGATAATTTCGACTTCATCTATAGCCAAGTAAAAAACTTGCGAAAGAAATTAAAAGCCGCCGGAGCCATCCCCGAAATAAAGGCGGTCTATGGCTTCGGTTACAAAATGACCGACGAGGAATAAATATGAAGCTAATCCATTACACCCTCCGCAATTTATTTGTCCCCATATTGGTCATTTTCGCCGCTTGGGGATGTGTTTTCTGCCTTATGATTCTACATGAGGTAGAAGACGAGACGAATGACAGCCTTGAGAACTACAAAGAGATTATCATCCGCTCCGCCTTAGCGGACAGCACATTGCTGAAAGATCATGTGGATATCATGACCCGGTACTACATTCGTGAGGTTCCGGAAAGCGAAGCGAAACTAGATAAGGACGAGTTCTACGATACTACGGTATACATAGAGATAGAGCAAGAATACGAACCGGTTCGTGCCTTACGCACTTATTTCATGACAAAAGATCGTAAATTCTACGAACTGACGCTGGAGTTATCCACCTTAGAACAAGAAGATATGATCGAGACGATTATCTGGAGCATGGCCGTCTTATATATCGCATTGATAAGTTGCATCTTATTCGTGATCCATCGAGGATTCAAAAGAAGCTTTAAGCCTTTATATAAGCTATTAAGCTGGCTGAAAAGTTTTCAAGTAGGCAAATATAATCCTCCATTAAACAACCCTACACCCATCGAGGAATTTAAGATATTAAACGAGACCGTTCAAGAAAGCGTCAACCAGAGTGACAAGCTATACAACAAACAAAGACATTTCGTAGAGAATGCCGCCCACGAGTTACAAACTCCATTGGCCGTATGCATGAACAAATTAGAATTATTAAGCGAACATCCAGATTGCACGGAAGATCAACTGAAAGAGATCGCTGGCTTGCATCAAGCGTTGAACGGCATCATCCGGTTGAATAAATCCCTCCTATTACTTTCTCGGATAGATAACAAACAATTCCCCGAGACCCGGGATATTTGCCTAAATCATCTTATCCATAAGATATTAGAAGGAATTAATGACATATACGAAAGAAAAGCTCTCCACTTACGAGTTTCAGAAAAAGAGAGTTTGGTATGCACCATGAATGAATCGCTGGCCACTACGTTAATCACCAATCTCATTAAAAACGCCTATGTCCATAATTACGAGAAAGGGGATATAGGAATCACGATCTCTCGCCGTATGCTTACGATCGCAAATACGGGAATCGACAAAACCCTTGATAAGGAATTATTATTTGCCCGTTTTGCCAGCCAAAGCAAACAACAAGAATCGACGGGCCTTGGGTTGGCCATTGTCAAATCAATAGTCGATCTATATTCGATCCGGATAGATTACCAATACGCAAATGGTATGCATACATTCACATTATTATTCTATTAACGGCCGAAATTCCCAATTTTTTCCAAAATGCATCCTTTTCTTTGCGGTATAATAAAAAACAAGGCATATGAAAAGGATCAATTATTTACTGATAGTCTTATCATTATTATCTGTCATGGCTTGTGCCGGCAACGATAAGATCACGAGTGACACCAACGTATTGCCGGTTTCCAGCCGCCAATTCATATCGGATCATTTTAAGGACATCCCGGTATCGCATATCCAAATAGAGAAAAATCTGATCCGGATTAGCAGTTACGACGTGATCCTCACGGACGGGACCAATGTTGAGTTTAACCATAAAGGAGAATGGAAAGAGATTAAACGGCATGGGCTCCCTATCCCGCAAGCGATCATTCCGGAGGTAATACAAGACCTTATCAAGAAAAACTATTCATCGAATAAGGTTGTTAAAATAGAAAAAGAGATACGGGATTATGAGATAAAGCTAGATAACGGTCTTGAGATGACATTCGACTTAAAAGGGAACTTGATTGATATCGATGACTAATAGACACTCTAAGATAAGTATTAATATATTTTTAATTAAAATCAATCGTATGAAAACAAAAGCATTCATAATGGCAACTTTGGTTTGCAGCTCATTCGTATTCATGTCATGTGATGACGATGATGACAAATTCACACCTGAGAGTATTGTAACAAAAGCCTTTGACACAAAATATCCGGATGCGCAACGTGTCAGTTGGGAGAACGAGGCAGGCTATGTCAAAGCAGAATTTTACACCGGTTCATATGAGGCTGAAGCGTGGTTTGATCCGCAAGGCAACTGGATGCTGACAGAGACCGATCTTCCTTACAAGGCTTTGCCCCAAACCGTAAAAAACAGTTTCGAGGCAAGCCTATACGCTAAATGGAAGATAGACGATGTAGATATGCTAGAACGTCCGGACGCTGGTACCATTTACGTTCTCGACGTTGAAAATGGCGAGCAAGATGCAGACCTACATTATACGGAAGGCGGTATTCTCATCAAGGAAGTAACCGATGGTAACGGCGACAACGAGCATCGTCCCTCCGTTACCCCCAGCGCTATTAAGGAACTCATTTCAGAGATGTATCCGGGAGCGACAATCCTTGAGATAGATACGGAGGCAAAAGGTACCGAGGTGGATATCCTTCATGAGAATATCCATAAGGAAGTTTGGCTGGATACCCAGAACAAATGGTTATATACAGAGTGGGAAATACGCTCTTCCCAAGTACCCGATATCGTGATGACCGCATTCAAGGCCTCCGCATATGCCTCTTATCGAATCGATGATATCCATGTCATTCAAAAAGCGGAAGGACTCTCTTATGAGTTCGAGCTGGAGCAAGGAGACCGAGATATAACGATTCTTTTTAATGAAGAAGGGATCTTAGTCTCTCCTACCCATTAAAAAAAGACTCTTTATCGCAGTACTACTGCAACCCACGTGCAGTAGTACTGCAAAGCGGGTTGCAGTAAAACCTCATGAACTATATCGGAGTGGATGGATAAGGAAAGAATTACTGAAAATGATATTTCTGCCACGTATAGACTTTCGGTTCACTGAGATACGGCTCTATTTTCTCACGAGCCTCTTGGCTCAGATACTGAGGAGTCGTATAAATGGCGGTCAAAGTCTGATCATCCGGACTCAATCGATATTGAATTAAATCCATATCCAAATGTGAGGCGGCCTCTTGATAGGCTTCGTCTTTCTTATCCATTCCCTGCTTGATATACCAATCGGAAGTTGGCTGCGTGAATAAATCGGATGTTGCCAAAGGCTCCCAATTGGTCGTGAAAAACTCGATACGGCTATCCGGAACCGGGCCGTTTACCGTAGAGATCATACAAACCACGTAGGTATTGTTTACCAAGGGAAGTAATTTCATCTCTACCGTGCTACGCTCCGTAGTCTGTAGCAAAAGGTAATCGTTCGTTAGCTTTTGCAAGGTAGAAAAGCCATTCATCGTATTTTTCAGCCGGGATTCTTTTCCTGAAGTATAAAGATCCACCAAATCCTTTCGCCAAGCGTGCTCCAATTGAGGAATGTATTGGTCTGGCATCGCCGTGAACACACTTGTCATATCTTGTGCGTTCATTCCCAACGCAAAGACACAGATCAACAACGTAACTATAACTCGTCTCATTATCTAATTTTCTATTTTGTCCCCAAATATAGGAATATCATTCCTAACAACACAAGGAATAAGTCGATCGCCTTGTTCTTTAAGTTTTTTTCATGGAAGAAGATGGCTCCCGCCAAGAATGTCACCAATACGTTACTCCGACGTACCATCGATACGATCGAGATCATGGAATCCGGGAATGTCAAAGCATAAAAGTATACCCAATCCGCCACGCATAAGAATACGGAGATAAAGATGATATTCCATCGCCATTGGAAAGGCGTGCTCTTTTTCCGGTTCGGATACCATAGAAACAACAGGATAAATGACATGATAACACATTGATAGACATTAAACCAGACTTGTACCGTCATTACATCCATACTACGCATCAAATGCTTATCATACAATCCGCTCATCGCCCCGGTCAAGATAGACAGGACCGTGAAGAAGATCCATTTATTATGGGCAAAATGAATCCCCTCTTTCTTCCCCGATGAGGAAAGGAGATAAAAGGAAGCGATAGAAAGCAAGACTCCGACCCATTGAAATAGATTCAGCCGTTCCCCGAACAGAAGCATCGCACCCAGTAATGTAAGCACGGGCTGGCTGGCCTTGATCGGCCCGGTTATCGTCAGCGGCAAATGTTTCAAGGCAAAATACCCCGATATCCAAGAGGATAAGACGATCACCGCCTTTATCAATACCTTCAGATGGTCCTCCAAAGAGGCACGGGGTACATACACCATCGTCCCGTCCAAGCAATCCGTATAAAAAGAGAGCAAGATGAACGGGACGAAAATCAAACTGCTTATGAGCGTATTGAAGAATAAAACGGGAATAACGGCATTCCCATTTAACGACATTTTCTTATTGACCTCGTAACAACCTAACAAAAAGGCAGAGAGGAAGGCTAGAGCTAACCACATGGTTTAACCCTCCACTGGAAAGAGTTCTTCCGGGTACGTGACGTCTACCAAGAACAGGGCATGTCCCGGCACGGAGGTTCCGGCCTTGCAACGATCCTTTGCCTCAATCACGTTTCGGAAGCCGTCTATCGTTAAACGTCCTCTTCCGACTTCCAATAAAGTACCAACGATCGCACGCACCATATTACGAAGGAAACGGTCTGCACGGATCGTAAACACCCAAATATCCCCTTCTTGCGTCCAACCCGCATGTTGGATATGGCAATTATTCGTCTTTACATCCGTATGCAACTTACTGAAACTCGTAAAATCGATATAATCGAATAAGACCTTACACGCCTCGTTCATCGCCTCGAAATCCAAACGACCGGGAAGCTTATAAACCAGCTCATAATTAAACGGATCTTTCCTGGTCGTAATATAATATTTATAGGTTCGTGAAGTGGCGTCGAAGCGGGCATGCGCTTCCGGTACGACAGGCACGATCTTATAAACGGCGATATCTTTAGGCAGCAGCCTATTTAATTTTTCCGCAAGGAAAGCCAAATCCTCGATCGGTCCTTCCCAATCAAAATGGGCGATCATTAAGCGGGCATGTACACCGGCATCGGTACGGCCGGCCCCCACAATAGGCACGGGCTTACGCATCAAGATGGCCAAGGCCTCCTCTATAGATTGCTGCACCGTCATACCATTCGGCTGGATCTGCCAACCCCGAAAATTCTTTCCGTTATACCCCAGATATATAAAATATCGTCTCACGCTTATACTCTTTACTTTATCTTTTCTAAAATATGGCACAAAGGTACAGAAATCCAGCCAAGCCGTTGCCTGAATGGACTAAAAAGTTTAATTTTGCATCTTTAACAGCTTCACTTCAAAACTATCTGACATGTTTGAAACATTACTTCAGTCTTCTTATTTTGCTCTGTTTCTGATCATAGCGCTTGGATTCATGCTAGGCCGGATACAGATCAAAGGTCTTTCGCTAGATGTATCGGCAGTTATTTTCATCGCCCTGTTATTCGGTCATTTTGGGGTTATCATACCCAAGGAATTAGGGAATATGGGGCTGGTATTATTTATCTTTACCATTGGTATCCAAGCGGGCCCCGGATTTTTCGACTCCTTCCGCTCCAAAGGCAAGACGCTCATTATCCTAACGTTATTAATTGTCGGTTCGGCATGCTTGACAGGAATCTTATTCAAGTATATCTTGGATATCGATACCCCGAGTATCGTCGGTCTGATCGCCGGGGCATTGACGAGTACGCCCGGTTTGGCGGTAGCGATCGACTCCACGCAATCATCCGCAGCATCCATCGCCTATGGTATCGCTTATCCGTTCGGCGTAATCGGCGTGATCCTTTTCGTGAAGCTATTGCCAAAAATGCTTCGCAAGGATTTGATAGCTGAGGCTAAAGCGCTGGAAACCCAACGAAAAAGCCAATATCCTACATTACATACCGCCGCATTTAAAGTCACGAATAAAAACATCTGCGGAAAGAGTTTGGCACAATTGCAGGTACGGGCCATGACCGGAGCGGTAGTCTCCCGTATAAAACACGACAATGTCATATCTATGCCAACTCCCCATACCACGCTTAACGAGGGAGATTTACTGAAGGCCGTAGGTAACGACAAAGCCTTGGAGCAACTGACATTATTGTTGGGAGAACGTATCGAGGGAGATCTGCCGTTAAGTGGCGGACAGACCTTGCAATCCCTGTTACTGACCAATAAGAGCATTATCAATAAATCGCTAGGCCATTTAAATTTACAAGGTACTTTCGGCTGTACGGTAACCCGTGTACGTCGAAGCGGAATCGACCTTTCCCCGGAACCTAATTTGGTGTTGAAGTTTGGAGATAAGTTGATGGTCGCCGGCGAGAAAGAAAGCGTAAATGAACTCGCCCAATTCATTGGCAATGATGAGAAACGTCTTTCGGATACAGACTTTTTCCCGATCGCTATGGGTATCGTATTAGGCGTATTGTTTGGAAAATTAAATATATCCTTCTCGGATTCCTTCTCATTCTCTCCGGGACTAACCGGCGGTATCCTTATGGTTGCCTTGGTATTAAGCGCCATCGGAAAAACAGGTCCGATCATCTGGTCAATGTCCGGTTCCGCTAATAACCTGCTTCGCCAATTGGGATTATTGCTATTCCTCTCCGAGGTCGGGACATCCGCCGGTGTAAATCTGGTTTCCACTTTCCAATCAAGCGGTTTAACTTTATTCGGAGTCGGTATCGCTATAACAATGATCCCTATGATTATAGCCGTATTAGCTGGATATTATTTCTTTAAGATCAACATTCTCGATTTAGTCGGAACAATCGCCGGCGGTATGACCAGTACCCCGGGACTTGCCGCCGCAGATTCTATGACAGACAGCCCAGCCCCAAGCGTAGCTTACGCAACGGTTTATCCGATAGCGATGGTATTCTTGATCTTGTTTATACAGATGATAGCGAATTTGATCGTCTAAATATTATACGTACATTTGTGAACACACCTAAAAGAACTTAAATATGATGCAAACAAATTTACAATTGGACCTTGCCTTCAACTATCTGGAAAATACCGGAACCAACATCTTCCTTACCGGAAAAGCGGGAACAGGAAAGACCACATTCTTGAAAAAACTTAAAGAGACTTCCCCAAAACGGATGATTGTGGTAGCACCTACCGGAGTGGCGGCGATTAATGCGGGAGGGGTAACCATTCACTCCTTCTTTCAGCTACCTTTCGGACCGTATATACCGGGTAGCGAAATGGCCTCCGGGCAAAATAAATCCTATTCTCATAAATTCAGCCGGGATAAGATCAATATCATCCGTAGTATGGACCTGCTCGTTATTGATGAGGTCAGTATGGTACGTGCCGATTTGCTGGACGCTATCAGTGATATGCTACGTCGTTACCGGGATAGGAATAAACCCTTTGGGGGCGTTCAATTATTATTGATCGGAGATTTACAACAATTAGCCCCCGTAGCGAAGGAGGACGAATGGAATTTGTTGAGAGAACATTACGCCTCTCCCTTCTTTTTTGACAGTAAGGCTCTTTCCGAAAGTGATTATCTTTGCATCGAATTAACTCAAGTATATCGCCAAGCGGACGATACGTTCGTACGCTTATTGAACAATATCCGGGAAAACCGCTTCGACGAGAATACGCTACACACCTTAAACCAACGTTATATCCCCAATTTTAAACCAAATGACAAAGCGGGTTATATCACGCTGACAACCCATAATTATCAAGCCCAGCAAATCAATAACCGGAAATTGCAAGAATTACCCGGCCCGGCTTATACGTATAAGGCGGAGATCAAGGATGACTTTCCGGCTTACTCCTACCCGACCGACGAGGTATTGGAGCTAAAGCAAGACGCTCAAGTCATGTTCGTAAAAAACGACTCTTCCGGCGAAAGGCGATATTATAACGGAAAGATCGGCCGAATTGTCTTCATCAGCCCGAGCAAGATTATCGTATCCGACGAATTAGGAAACGATATCACCGTAGACCGGGAGACATGGACAAACGTGAAATATACGATCGACGAGAACACGAAGGATATCACGGAAACAATCGCCGGCTCTTTCAGCCAATACCCACTGAAAACCGCTTGGGCGATCACGATCCATAAAAGCCAAGGCTTGACTTTCGAGCATGCCATCATCGACGCATCCGCCGCCTTCTCACACGGACAAGTCTACGTTGCCTTGAGCCGTTGCAAGACATTGGAAGGAATGGTATTGAGTAGCCCGATCACTCGAAACGCCATGATTAGCGATGAGAAGATATTAAGTTATACCTCTTCCCTCTCGAAGCGTCAACCGTGTGAAGACCAACTGCGTCAAGCCCAACAACAGTATTATTTGAGATTGGCAACCGAGCTATTCGACTTCAATCCCGTACAACAAAAGTTGCAATATACATCTTACGCGGCATACACCCATCTGCAAAAACTATACCCGGAATTAAGCAACCAATATCCCCGGGTACGGGATTATTTCCGTTCGGATATAGTAGAAGTAGGCGAACGTTTCTGCCAGCAACTCACCCGTATGATCTCCAGCACGAATCTCTATGATACGGACGAGCATATACAAGACCGCATCCGAAAAGGTTGCGCTTACTTTCTGGAAAAGATCGAGACCTATTGCCAACCCTTGATAGAGGCTTCCGACGTGGAGATCGACAATAAAGAGGCCCGTAAGGCATTTACATCCGCATTAAAAGCTTTCAGCGATGAGCTTACGATCAAGGTCGCTACATTAAAAGCCTGCCAAGATGGTTTTCGTCTCATCGACTATCTATCCGCCAAGGCTAAAGCGAACATTGAGGAGTCGGCTGTTGCCAGCAAGCGGAAATCGACACGGAAATCGACGGAAGCGGAAAAGATCCCCGTCTCCACGGATGTCTTACATCCTGAGCTATATGCCCGTTTGAAACAATGGAGATACGAGCTTGCCGTAGAAAAGGAGTTGCCTCCTTACACGATCTTGCAACAGAAAGCCTTAATTGGCGTTTGCAACACTTTGCCCACGAACTCGAAAGAACTGTTGAAGATACCCGGAATCGGCAAAAAGATCATAGAGAACTACGGTGAGACCCTATTAGAAATCGTATCTTCCTACTCACCTTCCACGCATGGGAACGGGCTGTGAGATACGGAGACAACTCACGATAGCGGCGACTAAAGCGAAACCGACCGCTACATACATACAAACCGGCATACTATCGGTCGCAGAGGTAACACTAAAGATCAAAGCGACAAATGTCGTCCCCAGCGTTTGCCCCAGCAGTCGTGCCGTACCTTGCATACCGTTCGCCCCACCACTCCGGGAACGAGGGGCGGCCGATATCATCGTGCTATTATTCGGGGTCTGGAACAGGCCGAAGCCCATACCGCAAAGCATCAATCGCCAAGCGATGTCCATATCGGTGGGTTGCCCCGGCAATAAAGCCAATAGAAGAAGTCCGGTCGCATACACCACCATTCCGATACCGCCTAACAATCCGGGATGATATTTCTCGATCAGCCTCCCGGCTACCGGAGCGGTCAAGATCGTCGCTACCGGCCAAGGAGTCAACAGCAGCCCCGTCTCCACCTCATTTCTTCCGGCTACATTTTGCAAATAAAAGGGTAATGATACCATCGCCAACAACTGTGCCGTAAATGAAGTAATCGAGGATAATACGGACAAAGCGAATATCGGAATCCGCATCAAGTCCAATGGCAATATCGGAACCTCCTGCCGTAGTTGCCTGCGGATAAAAAATGTTCCGATCACCAATAGAAGAAGAACCTGTAAAGCGATCATTCTCCAGTTCTCATGATAGGCGATGCCTTCCAACGAATAAATCAGCAATCCGAAAGTCAAGGCATTCGAGATTCCACCGATCTTATCAAATTTTCGTTTCGGCCCATCCTTGCAAGGATTTTGAGGCAAAAGAAAATAACCCGTTATAATCGCGCAAATCCCTAAAGGTACGTTGATAGCGAACAACCAATTCCAAGAAGCGACTGATAAGATAGCGCCCGCCAACGACGGCCCGGCAGCAATCGATACCGCCACGACCATGGCATTGATACTCATTCCCCGCCCTATATATTGAGGAGGATAAATAATACGAAGTAAAGCGGTCGTCACGCTCATGATAGCCGAGGCTCCGATCCCTTGCAATATTCTCGCGACCGTCAACATGGCGAAAGACGAGGATAAGGCACAGAATAATGACGTTGAGCAGAATATTGTCGTCCCGATCAAGAAAATCCGCTTATATCCATAAATATCTCCCAAAGCGGAGAACGATAAAAGAGACATCGTAATCGTCAGCTGATAAGCGTTGACAATCCAGATCGTGGAGGAAGGGGATGTCCCGAATTCACGGGACAAGGTAGGAAGCGCCACGTTGACAATCGTGCCGTCCAACACGGACATGATTAATGCCAACGCAACCGCTATTACTGCCCAATAGCGCCTCGGTATAAATCGTATCATATTACATTATTTCTTCAAATCGAAACCCAGCATCATGCCATCGTACTCACTCGCCAACTTATTGATGGCTTTCAAGGTCGTATTGCAGGATATAGAAGAAACCGTGCTCAAGAACTTCAGTAATTTATCCGCGTTAAAAAGCAATGTCAACTCATTACCAGAAAGGATGACATGGGCGGTAAGCGTAGAAACGGTCAGCTTCTTATTACCCACCGTATACCGTAACGTCACCGTTTTATCTTCCGGACTCACCGAGTAAGTACCTTTCAGGCTTCCCCTTTTCAATGCGCTCGTAAACGTACTATCCGAATTAAAGACATAATTAAATACACCTTCCACGATACCTACTTTCGCGCAATATTCCTTCATTTTCTTCTCTGCCTCGGTAGCCGCCAAGCTTCCCGCTACATTCTTCAAGGCATTATCACCTTCCAGTTGCAGGGCAGGGTTCACATACATCCAAGTTCCCTGTAAATTCTCGAAAGTCACGGCTTTCCCTCCGGTGACAGAAGTCACGGCGTTCTTTACGGCAGATGAATTTAAGATATCTTTCAAGGACTGTCCCTTCATGTTTCCGGGAATCAACAAAAGGCCGCATACGGCCAGCCACATACATAGTAACTTTTTCATCTCTTTGTTTTTTACTCAATTAGAAAAATCGGCCAAAGATACGAATATTATTCATACATTTGTTTTAAATAACTTTATACAAACATACCATGAGAAAGCAAGTCGTACGTATTTGTATGTTACTGGCCTGTGCCTTTGGCTTTATGCAAGGGCAAGCCAGCATCCAGCCTTCTATCGTAAAAGCTACGATAGACGAGCTAATAGCCAAGGACGCTAAGAATCAAGCAGGAATCACGAAGGGTGTCGAGCAAGTAGCCCGCCTCTGGCAAACCTCCGATGGGGATGAGCAAGCGTTTCAAACCTTCTGCCGGGAGAATTATCTATCCGATCCCGCCGAAAAAGACCAAGTTTTCCTCAAGATCAGCGAGTATCTTGAAGGTATCAATGGCAATTTCAACGAGATGGTACTCTGTCTGCAACGCAATTTGAACCTAGATACCGGACCTCTACACGCCATCGACGAGAAATTCGGGTCCTACAGCCCCAGTTCCCACCTAATGGACGATCTATACGCCAACAAGATCGGCTTCATCATCGCCCTCAACTTTCCCCAACTTACTCTCAAGGAGAAAGAGGCGTTAGGTGATGACCGTAAAGCATGGGCCTACGCCCGTCTGGGCGATATGTTTACGGAACGGATACCGGCGGAAGTAAAGCAAGCCGCCGCAGATACGGAAAGTGACGCAGATATTTACATCGCAGATTATAATATCTATATGGGGCATTTACTAACTCCTAAAGGAAAAACCATTTTCCCCTCCGACATGCGCTTACTTTGCCATTGGAACCTTCGCGACGAGATCAAGGCCAATTATAACAAAGGAAAAGAGGGATTGGAAAAACAACGGATGGTATATGAGGTCATGAAGCGAATCATCTCGCAAGAAATCCCGAAAGAGGTGATCAACTCGGATCGTTACGAATGGAACCCGTACGCCAATACGTTATCCCAAGCTGGAAATGAACTAGAAGGTACCCCTGAAAGCCCGGCCCGCTATCAGAAAATGTTGAATAATTTCAACGCCATGCAGCGTATAGACAAATATACGGGAAACACTTATATAGACCGTAAGTTCACGGAAGATATGGAAATAGATGTCAACGATGTAGAAGCCCTGTTCGATCAGTTCCTTTCCGCCCCCGAACTAAAGGAAGTGGGGAAAATCATCTCCAAACGCCTCGGACGCAAACTGGAAGCCTACGATATATGGTACGATGGCTTCAAGGCCCGTAGCAATCTGGACGAGAACAAGCTAAACGAGCAAACCCGTACCCTGTATCCCGATGCGGTAACGATGGAAAAGAAGCTACCGGAAATCTTACAGAAACTAGGATTCAGCCCCGATCGTGCCCAATATCTGGCGGATAAGATCGCAGTCGATCCCGCCCGTGGTTCCGGTCATGCGTGGGGAGCCTCCATGAAAGGCCAGCGTTCCCGTTTACGTACCCGTATTCCTTCACAAGGGATGGATTACAAAGGATATAATATCGCCATCCATGAGTTTGGGCACAACGTAGAGCAAACGATCTCATTATATGATGTCGATTATTATATGCTCAACGGAGTTCCCAATACGGCTTTCACCGAAGCGCTGGCCTTTGTCTCCCAGAAAAGAGACCTTGAGTTACTGGGCATAAAAGACGAGAATCCGGAAAAAGAAAAGATGGATATCTTGGATAAGATATGGAGCATGTATGAGATTTGCGGTGTTTCCATGCTGGATATCTCCGTATGGAAATGGATGTACGCACATCCTAACGCTACCGCCGGGGAATTGCAGGAGGCCGTGATCCGTCTTTCCAAGGAAATCTGGAATAAGTATTACGCTCCGGTATTCGGTGTGAAAGACGAGACCGTCCTAGCGATTTACTCCCATATGATCGGTTATCCGCTCTACCTTTCCGCCTACGCTTTCGGACAGATTATCGAGTTCCAACTTGAGAACTACCTCAACGGCAAGGATTTCGCAAATGAGGTTAGCCGTATCTTCAAGCAAGGCCGCCTCACCCCGAATGTGTGGATCAAGCAAGCTACCGGCAACGATCTTACCGTAGATCCGATGTTGGAAGCACTCCGTAAGGTATTAAAAGACTAAACTACAGACCAAAAGAAAAGCCATCCCGATACCGAGATGGCTTTCTTTATTTATATCAAGAAACTTCCGATTATAACTTGTCGTTAGAACCAAGAACGTTGATAATCTTGTGTTTGTAAAGTTTCTCCATGTTATCACGAGCCGGGCCCAGATATTTACGAGGATCGAATTCAGCCGGTTTCTCAGCGAAAGTCTTGCGGATAGCGGCAGTCATCGCCAAACGAGAGTCTGAGTCGATATTGATCTTACATACAGAAGATTTAGCAGCCTTACGCAACCACTCTTCAGGAATACCGATAGCAGCCTTCAAAGCGCCACCGAATTTGTTGATAGTCTCAACCTCTTCCTGAGGAACAGAAGAAGAACCGTGAAGAACGATAGGGAATCCCGGAAGTTTCTCCATAACAGCGTCCAAAACATCGAATGCCAATGGAGGAGGAACCATCTTACCTGTAACAGGGTCGATCGTACATTGCTCCGGAGTGAACTTATAAGCACCGTGAGAAGTACCGATTGAGATAGCCAAAGAATCGCAGCCCGTACGAGTAGCGAAGTCGATAACTTCCTCAGGATTGGTATAAGTGTGGTGGTCTGAAGAAACCTCATCCTCAACACCTGCCAATACACCAAGCTCGCCTTCTACAGTTACATCGAATTGATGAGCGTACTCAACAACTTTCTTAGTCAAAGCGATGTTCTCTTCATAAGGAAGGTGAGAACCGTCGATCATTACAGATGAGAAGCCAGAGTCGATACAGCTCTTGCAAGTCTCAAACGTATCACCATGGTCTAAGTGAAGAACGATCTGAGGATTCGGGCAACCTAATTCCTTAGCATATTCAACAGCACCCTGTGCCATGTAACGAAGCAAAGTAGCGTTTGCGTACTGGCGAGCGCCCTTTGAAACTTGCAAAATAACCGGAGATTTTGTCTCTACAGCAGCCTTGATGATAGCCTGCATCTGTTCCATGTTATTGAAGTTGAAAGCAGGAATAGCATATCCGCCCTTGATAGCCTTAGCGAACATTTCTTTTGTGTTCACCAAGCCCAAATCTTTGTAATTTACCATAGTTGTTATTATGTTATTACGTTAATGATTAAAAACTTGCACAAAGATAATCAAGATTCACGACAAATGATGCTTCAAAGCATATAAAATAACACAAAATCAACGCTCTTGAAAAAAATAATACGATTTTCTTTGTTTGTTTGTGGCAAACCCTTACCTTTGCAAGCCAAAATACCGGTTACCAAATATATACAGAGTATAAATTAAAATAGATAATAAAGCAATGAAAAAAGGTATTCATCCTGAAAATTATCGTCCTGTAGTATTTAAGGACATGTCAAACGATGATGTATTCATCACTCGTTCTACTATTAACGCTAAAGAGACGATCGAGATCGACGGCGTAACTTATCCGTTGGTAAAGGTCGAGATCTCTAACACTTCTCACCCGTTCTACACTGGTAAGTCTAAGTTGGTCGATACAGCCGGACGTGTTGATAAGTTCATGAGCCGTTATGGTAACCGTAACAAGAAATAAGATTTCTTTCTTTAAGAAATAAAAAAAGGTCACGATTTGTATCGTGGCCTTTTTTTGTATCTTCGCGGGAGTTAACATAATGAAATATCATGGCAAAAACGAAAGAACAATTACTAAACATCTTGGATCAGTTCCAGTTGGACGAGAAAGTAGTTTCCGCTGAACCATTCGGAAACGGACACATTAATGATACATTGAAAGTGACCAACGAGAAAGGGGAGATCAAATACGTGCTACAGCGTATCAACCATTTAATCTTCACCAATGTGGATATGCTGCAAAATAACATCCATGTGGTTACCACTCATATCCGCAAGAAGCTGGAGGAAAAAGGTGAAACGGATATCGACCGTAAGGTATTAACCTTCTTGCCGACTAAAGACGGGAAAAAATATTATTTCGATGGAGATAGTTATTGGCGGGTATGCCTATTCATCCCTCGCAGCAAAAGCTATGAGGAAGTAACTCCTGAGCTTTCTTATGAGGCTGGCAAAGCGTTCGGTGATTTCCAGACCATGTTGTCCGATATACCCGAGGGTACGCTGGGCGAGACCATCCCGGATTTCCATAATATGGAGTTCCGCTTGCGACAATTCCATGAGGCTGTAGCCGCTAATCCGGCAGGCCGGTTGGAAGAGGTGAAAGATTTGGTAGAGGAGATCGAGAAACGTGCCGAAGCGATGTGCATCCAAGAACGCCTGTACCGTGAGGGCCAATTGAAGAAACGCACGAACCATTGCGATACAAAAGTTAACAATATGATGTTTGACGCTGATAGCGACAAGGTGCTTTGCGTGATCGACTTGGATACCGTAATGCCGGGCTTCGTTCTTTCCGATATCGGCGACTTTATCCGTACCGGAGCCAATACGGGTGCCGAGGACGATGAGAATCTGGATAACGTAAACGTTAACATGGAGATATTCAAAGCCTATACCCGTGGATACATGGAAAAGGCCAAGGCGTTCTTAACTCCTACCGAGATCAAATTGCTACCTTACGGTGGACGCTTATTGACTTATATGCAGACCGTTCGTTTCTTAACCGATTATATCAACGGCGATACCTATTACAAGATCCATAGCCCGAAACATAACTTAATCCGCACAAAAGCTCAATTCAAGCTACTTCAAAGTCTGGAAGCCCATGCGGAAGAGATGGATCAGTTCATGAATCAATGGTTATAATATAAAGTAACTAAGGAATATAAAAACGGGCGGGGTGACTCATTGATTCATCCCGCCCATTCTTTTTATTTCGTCCAATAATCCAACACCGTAACCGCCGATGCCTTCCCTCCTAACACCTTGCCAAATGCTTTATGCGCCGGATGTACCAAATAGGCGTCCCGATCCGCATCCGAATGAAAAGTCAAGAAAAAGCAATGAGTCAAGCCCTGTTGCAATCCCTCCGGACTACAATCCGTTCCCCACTCATATCCTTTGATCAAGTCGATTTGAGAAGGCAACTTACAAAAGGCATCCTCAACCTCTTTCACCTGCGCCTCAGACACATCCGGCTTAAAACCGAACATAACAACATGGCGAAGAACTTTCTCCGGCTTTTGATCACTCGAATAGCTTACCATTAATACAGAAAATACGATAATCGCAAGGATAAATAATACAGATACTACTTTCTTCATGATATTCAAGATTAGATTTCTATTGCTTTGTTATACGGCCCAAAGATAGTATAAAATCCAGTACAGCTTGCCCAAAACCTCCGTATCCTTTAGTCCTTTCCATCCCTATCTTTAGACTTTTCCTCTAGAGACATCCATCATCTATCAACTGTTGGACGATCATGCAACGGCTGGTAGAAGATCGTGCAACAGTTGGTAGATGATCATGCAACGGCTGTTGCATGATGAATACAAGCAGACAAAAAGGCTAACACCTGTAAGGATACAGCCTTAGCCTACAAGGGAAAAACCTCAAACCATAAAGGGATTATTTCAACTAAACCAAATCTTAAACCTTGTCAATCCATCCGCGTAAGAGCGGAGAGAGAATCGGCAATCATGTTTTAACAGTACCTCACGGATAAAGATCAAGCCGATACCTTGTCCGTTCGGTTTCGTAGAGAAGAACGGACTGAATAGTTTAGTTTCCGTTTCCTTGTCGATGCCCTTGCCCGTATCGGCTATCTCCAAGCAGGTGGGACGCACAGTCGTCCGGATATAAATCTTTCCATCCCGCTCGATGGATTCGGCGGCATTCTTGATAATATTGACCAAGACTTGCTCGAATAATGAATTATCCAAATTCACGACTGGAGATTCCTCGCTCAGATCCATAGCAATCTCGATATTCCGGTTCTGGCAAACCGTCTCCATAAAGCGTTTACAAGCGGACACCACTTGGTTCAATTCTTGCGGACGACTTTGGGGCTCGGGTATACGCACCACATCAGCGAAATTGGTGATGAAATGGCTCATGCTATAGCAGCGTTCTATGGAGACCCGCAAAACCTCGCAGACATCCTCCATATCTTCCATCCCGCTGAAAGTAGACTCCAACGTATCCAAGGTAGAGGTGATACCCGCGGTCGTATTATTCACCTCATGAGAGATCATACGTATCACTTTCTCATACGCTTTCTTCTCGGCCTTGAACACCTCTTGGGTCAACGTCTCTATCAAATAAAACTGGTGGTGAAAGCCCCGGTCCACGAATGAAGAATGCGTACATTTATAAATATTAGCGTCGTTCAACCGGACGGTTTGCGCTTGATACATCGGAACCCGTACCAATTCTTCCGCCAAGGGAGAATCTAGTTGAAGAAAACGTTTTCCCACCATATCCTCCGAGCTTTGCGCTCCAAACAATTTACATGCGGCCGGGTTCATGGATAGAATCTCCTCATCCAAGTTCAAGATGATCACTCCCATCGGAGAGGCGTTGACCAGCAAGTCCAAGAAATGGTTTTGCTCCCGGAGGTGCAAACGCTCATTCTTCAACTGCTCCATCATCTTATTAAACACATCGACCACCCGGTCTGCCTCCGTTTGCCCGACCTTTCCCAAGCGGGAACTAAAGTCTTGCTCTTTCAACAACTCCATACCGTTACCGATGATATGCAAGGGCTTTATGATACGGCGATAAAAGACAAATAAATAGATGATCGTAAGCAAGACCAAGGCTTCTACCGCAAAAAACATCCGGATAGAAGACGTATAAAAGACATAATAAGTCACCACCGCCAATATAGTCAACAGCAGCGTCGTCAATATCCAGAATAGTCCTTTCAGCCTCATCCTCGCCTCTTCTTATTTATCGATCGGGATTCCGTATTTCTCTAATCTCCGGTACAATGCGGCACGACTGATTCCCAGTGCCGTAGCGACATGCGATAAATTACCTCCATGCGCTTCCAAGGAGCGTAAGATGGTTTGCTTCTCCAACTCATCCAAGGTCAAGCCCTCCAAAGAAGACGGAATCGTTGATTTAGAGCCGGATGTATTCATGCAATGAACCTCGAAATCAGCGGCATCCAAAAGCGTCTTACCCGACACAAGGATCGTCCGCTCCACCAAGTTCTTCAACTCACGGATATTACCGAGAAAAGGAAGACGGCTTAAATAGGTCTGGGCATCCGATGAGAACTCCACCCTCGGTAGCCCATTGACCTCCGATTGCTTATCCGCGAAATATCGGGCCAGCAATGGGATATCCTCCCTTCGCTCACGCAAGGCGGGTAAATGCACCGTGATCAAATTGATCCGGTAAAAAAGATCCTCACGGAACGTACGGTCCGCCACCATCGATCGTAAATCCCGGTTCGTAGCGCTTACGACCCGTATATCCACCTTCCGGGGGCGGCTATCCCCCAAGACCTCAAAGGTCTGGTCTTGCAATACCCGAAGTAGCTTTACTTGGCAAGACAGTTCTAAATCGCCGATCTCATCCAAGAAGATCGTACCTTTGTTCGCCATCTCGAAACGTCCTACCCGATCCATGTATGCGTCCGTAAAAGCCCCCTTCTTATGTCCGAACATCTCGCTTTCAAAAAGACTCTGGGATAGTCCGCCTAGGTTTACCTTTACGAAAGCCTCTTTCGACCGGGGACTATTCGCATGGATCGCTTCCGCTATCAGCTCTTTACCCGTACCGCTCTCGCCGGTAATCAAAACAGAGGCATTTGTCGGGGCGATACGCGAGACCGTCCCCAATATATCCATCAAAGCGGCACTTTGCCCCACGATCTTATCAAAATGAAATTTATGGTCGGCATCCGAACGGTTCAAGGGAGCGTTTGTCTCTTTCTTCTGCTCGCTCAATTCCAAGGCAGTCCGGATCGATTTTAATAATACCAAGTTATTCCAAGGCTTCGTGATAAAATCGAAGGCTCCGGCTTGCATTCCCTGCACCGCCAAAGAGATCGATCCCCAAGCGGTCATCAAGATCACAGGTACATCGGGACGAAAGATCTTCACCTGTCTCAATAATTGAATCCCCTCCTCGCCCGTGGTAGTCAGCGTGAAGTTCATATCCATCAAGATCAGCTCCGGCGCCGTGGCACGGACCACCTCCAAGGCCTCCTTCGGCCCCGGAACCGCCTCCGACCGGAAACCCGCACGTTTTAGCAGGAATGTAAGCGAGGAACGAACAGCCGCATCATCATCTATTATCAGTATCATATAATCAATTTATCGTTTCACGATTTCCTCGAAATCGGCATCTAATGTACGATTATTCAAGAAATCATACAATGTTATACTACGGATGTTATAAAAATAACGCCAGTAATAATACAGTTCTTGGATATGCTTTTGCTTCGCATCATCCTTCGAACTCTGGGCGTCATTCAAGTCTAGGATATCGATCTTTCCGATCATGAAAGTCTCGATCGAGGTCTTGTAGCGCTTTTCCGCCAACGTGTCCACCTCGGCGGCTATCTCCAATTGAGCGGCCTGATTGTTGAAATTCTCCACCAAGAGGAAGATATCTTGATTGAAATCCATTTGCTCCTGACGGATCTTGGAAAGTACGACATCCCGATTCGATTCGGCTACTTTTACCTTTCCCTTCCGTTTTCCCCAGTCCAAGATAGGAATCGAAAGCCCGACCTCTACGATCTGGTTATCTTTCAATGGATTGTAAGCTCCTCGCATGGACATATCCTTACCGGTATAACCCACGGAGGCAAACAGGTTAATACTTCGACGGTTTCCTTTGGCGGTCGCCACATCATAATCCGCTTCCAACTGACGGCGCATGATATTCTTTGAGAACGAGTTATTTTCTTGAGCCTTCTCCAATACCGCCTGATAATCCATACGGACCCCTTCTATCGCCTCGGGAAGAACAGGCTCGATCACGTCTTGCTCGCTCATCCCTAAAAAGGAACGGAGCTTGAACATCATCGCGTTATAATTGGATTGAGCCTCGGTTAGCTTACCTTTCGCTTGCAAGGCCGACTGTTTCAAACGCATCAACTCGCTCTCCGAGATATGCCCGATCTTACGCTTCGCTACCGCTATGTCATAGAGTTTATTGGCGTTCAGCAAGTTCTGATTACAGATATCCAGATTATCTTCCGCCAACAGTAAGTTGAAGTAATTCGTGATGGTAGCGATCGTTACATTCTCCACGTTCTCCATATAAGCGGCCTTAGCCTCTTGGTAACGAACAGGCTCGATACGACGTTTCCATTTTTGGTCATTCACGCCGAAGATCGGTTGCGTCAATGTCAAACTAACAGGTACGCTCATAAACTCGTTGTAAGCGCCACTACCTAGCTGACGGGTAAAATCCAAAGAGGTATTCAAGGCGATCTTACCTCCGGTCAAGGCTATGTTCTGGGCGATAGAGATCTCTCCATTTAAGCCTAAGGCATTGTTTTGCACATAGGTATAAGAACCATCCGATTGCTGGTACTTCGAGTATTGCTTGCTATATGAAGGCAGAGTCCCCGTAAATATCACTTCCGGCAACTGATCCGCCCGATGCGTACGGAATTCCCAATAGGCCGTTCGCAACTCATTGAGCGCCACGGCAGCGTCTACGGATTGAAGCTGTGCGATCTGGATCGCTTGCCGCAGGGTTATTCGAACTTTATTCGTATTGTCTTGGGCACATACTCCCGAAATCCCCGCCCACAGACAACACATCGCTATATAGATCCTTCTCATCTTAGTATAAGTTTTTTTATCCTGCCTAAGGCAAAAGGCATGCCAAAAACATATACTATTGATAATCCGACAAATAGGAATATTTAAAGTGTTCGATAATGAACAGTGTGTCCGTTTTTGGATACTTATCTTTGAATGAGTTGATTATTGACGATCGATTTATAGACCTCTTCCCGTAAAGGGCGCGACACCGGTATTTTATGCTCCCCAATGATTAATAGATTTCCTTCTATCGCTTGTACATAAGAAAGATTCACGATGAAAGAGCGGTGCACTTGCATAAAAATTTGTGCCGGCAACGTTTCCAATATACTCTTCAACCGGAGATGAACGATCTCTTTGGAAGTGAGGGTATGGATAACAATATAGTTCTCCATGCCCTCTATAAATTGAATCTCCTTTAAATAAAGCCTTTTAAGTTGCTTCTCCGTCTTGACAAAGATATAAGCAGGCTCCTCGCTTTTCGATGTAGATTCCATCAACGCATGTGCTTTATTGACCGATTTCAGGAAACGGGAAAAAGAGATTGGTTTCAATAAATAGTCCACCACGTCAAACTCATATCCTCTCAACGCATACCGCTCGTATGCCGAGGTGATAATTACCTTAGGAGCGTTCTGAGCACTCTCCAAAAAGTCCAGTCCAGACATATCCGGCATCTCTATATCCAGAAAAAGCAAATCCGCTTGAACCGAATTCAGCATATTATTGAGTTGTATAGCGTCCTCACATTCTCCGACGATGGTCAGAAAATCAATTTTACCGATGTGTCGCCGAAGTCCTTTTCTGGCGATTGGCTCATCATCCGTTATGATACACTTTATTTCCATATTATTCTGATAAATCAATACATAACTCAACCCTAAAACGGGTATTGTCTTTTTTTATACGTAGCTCATGTTTATCCGGGTACAATAGCTCCAATCGTTTTCTCAGATTGTCGATCCCAATGCCTTTCCCCTTTCTTTGTTCCAAGGAGTCCGGATTGAAAGTATTGCTTACTCCAAAGCAGACCTTTGACCTCTCTTTCCGCATAGATACTTGTATCCAATACGCTTCGCCCACATATTTAAACGCATTCTCCAATAATGGAAGGAAAAGCAACGGATGTATTTTTTGTCCGGTCAATTCCGGGTCAAAGGACTCCTCGAACTGTAAGCGTTTCGTCATACGAAGTCGCTGGAATTGAATATATGTTCGCAAATAATCAATCTCCTCTTCGATCGTCACTTTCGTATTTATATCATATAATTGATAACGGAGTAAGTCCGAAAGTAACTCTACAGCCTCAATCGCTTCCTCATTTTCCTCATCAATCAAGAAATAGATCGTATTCAAGGCATTAAACAGGAAATGGGGATGGTATTGCATCTTCAGCAACTTTAATTGGGTTTCCAATTGATCTACTTTCATTTTCTCCAATTGGACGATTTTCTCCGAATAGCGTTTGGCTAATATATTATTACGGATCAAGAAATAGTATAGGAGAAAGATCGGCACAGCTACCGCATTGATCATTAACGCCTCTCCCCACCGATAGGTCGTTCCATTTATAGAATAGATCACGATATACAAGCCGATATTGAGCACGACTAAATTAAACAAGACCACCCACAGATATTCCCGGAACACCGGACGGGACCTCCGCTCTTTATTCCTATCTAAAAAAGTATTAACCAAGTAATTAAAAAACAAATAAGATAAGCTAACGCCGATCAATATAATAGCAAGGGCCTTGATACGCCCGATCCACGCATCCACTCCCAGTTCCCACATGCGAACACCATAAGCGACATCCGTAACAATCCACAGGCAACAGATCGCCAATATCGCCATTAGCAACGGACTTAGAAAGTTATATTTTATCTTCATATCTGATTTCAAGCCATAAATTTATTCTTTTACTTTGATCTATGCTCGTATCACGGGCACTTTTTTAATCAACGAAGTTATCGTTCCAGATAAAAACCAACAAGTAATCTTGACGAATTGCGGAATATGAAAGGTGAATATCCTGTTTGTTCGTCAGGATATGCGATAAAGGCAAAAAATACCTATATTTGCCCTCCTCAATAAGAGATGCTATAAAAATGAAGAATGACGGTTTCACATTTCGAAAGAGAGCCAGAAGCTTTAAATTCGCTTTCAACGGAATCAAGCTATTGATCACGAAGGAGCATAACGCTTGGATCCATTGTTTCGCGGCTGTTTGTGTACTTATAGCCGGGGTGGTATTCGGACTTTCCCGCATGGAATGGATCGCAGTAACGATCGTGATCGGAGCGGTATTAGCTGCCGAGGCGGTCAATTCATCCATCGAGGCCCTAGCAGATTTGGTCTCCCCTGAGTATAATGAGGCTATCAAGCGAACGAAAGACTTGGCGGCGGGAGCCGTATTATTGATGGCGATAGCGGCAGCCATCGTCGGGTTTATCATTTTTATACCTAAAATAGCAACTATATTTTAAATCTATGAGACATATCCTTTTCGCAATTACAATGCTCATGCTGTGTCTGTCCGTTAACGGACAAGAATTGAAGGTGACCGGTAGCCGGAAAGCCATACGGACCTCGGGAGACGTATTGGTGTTTATCACTCCGGTGGCGAGTCTAGCAACCGTATTGGCAACCCAAGACTGGCAAGGGCTGAAACAAGGCGTATTCACCGGGGTTACGACATTGGGCGTAACCTATGCGCTGAAATACCTAGTGAAGAAAGAGCGGCCCGACTTCAGCGATAATCATTCGTTCCCATCCATGCATACCTCCGTATCCTTCGCGGGAGCCGCTTTTATCCAAAGGCGTTATGGATGGAAATGGGGTATTCCGGCTTATGCCGTGTCTACCTACGTGGGTTGGAGCCGGGTCTATGGAAAGAAGCATGATTGGTGGGACGTGGCGGCGGGAGCCGTTATCGGCGCCGGTAGCGCCTATATCTTTACCCGCCCGTTCGCAAAGAAACATAACCTGTCTATCAGCCCGGTAGCGGGAGACGGGCATTATGGGGTATATGCGTCAATGACGTTTTAACTAGCGGATTTTTGCCAAGCACGAAAACAGCCCGGCCATGTATCACTACAAGACCGGGCTTTCAATTGTGTGTATGTGTGAAATATGTAAGTTAACTCTTATTCATAATGCAACGCCTCCGCTGGCTCCAAGCGGGCTGTCGAGCGGGCGGGATACCATACGCCACAGATGATCATGAGGACGATCAAGACAAACGTAATCCCTCCGCAAATCGCAAAGCGCAGCCACGTGAACGAAAGCTGATAGGTATCTATCAAATCCATATGGGCGATGTTGAAGCTGATGACTAAGGACGGGATGAACGCCAAGACCAGCAATAGGACACCCTCTCCCACCATGATCGAGTTCAACTGACGGCGGGTAGAGCCTAAGGCCATCCTAAGCCCCATCTCGCCTTTGCGATATTCCGTACGGAACCAGAAGGTACCGATGATACCGAGGAATATATTCGCCAATAGGAAGCAGGCTACCGCCACACGGGTTTTCACCTCGTTCTCTACGCCGATCGAACGGATATAACCGTCGCGAATATATGACAAGGGCTGTACGTCTAGCAGATAGAGGTTGCCTAGCCGAAGCTGTTCGGCCATATCCTTGCGGAAGCGTGCGGGGAAATCAGCATTATCGACATCCGGACGGACACGTACGCAGAGTCGCACGGCATCTATCATCCCCTCATAGTATCCTTCCTCCATCCGGCTTAGCCGCAGGGCCCTATAGACGTTGGGTTCCGCCTTGGTGTACTCATGACGGCGGATGGGGACACTGATACCACGGATCGTCTCCTCGATCTCGTCGGTCACATTCCCCCGGTACGCCTTTTGCCCGAGTAGGGAAAGGCCGGGATTCATCGTCTCCACGTCGGCGGAGATTACGATGGAGTTGTTATCCTCGATGGCCCGTTTCAAGGAAGCCGTCTTGCCGTCCTTATCATAGATACGGAACACGTCGAAGAACTCCGGGGTGACGAAAGCATAGCGGCAGGGCACCTGCAATGTATCAATCCGCCAAACGAGGTTACGGCTTCCCATATAATAAGGCATCCCCCCATCCGTAAGGCAGGCCGATTCCACGCCGGGATAGGTGCGGATGCGATCCAACGCCGTCAGCAGATGAACACCATCCGGCCGCTCCCGCTTCTCCTTCGGGATATAATCCGGGCTTCTTTCCGAGAGGCTGCTGATCACGATGCTGTACGTATGCCGGATATCGAAGCCCAGAGGAGCCGTATACGTGCGCCCCATCACATACAGGTAGTCCACAAGGAACCAAAGGAAGACCGAAACCAGCAATAACTCAGCCCACAACCAAGTGTTTTGCTTGCGCTGGTTCCAGATCAATTGTAATAAATGTCGTATCATATCTTTCTATTATTTTAGTATAGCTATCATCCAATGCGGGAGATTAATGAACATTCTCGTTGAGAGCCGAGATGATACGCATCCGTGAGGCTCGCCAAGCCGGGATTCCGGCGCTCAGCAGGTTCAACGCGAGACAAGCAAGGAACGCGTAAAGGAAGATCACCGGATTGAACATCATCTCCGCATTGACGAAGGTGCGACCGATACCCATCGATGCCGTGCCCGTATCTAGCAACCAATCGGACAAGAGCAATACGGAGGCGTATGAGAAAAACAGACCTAACACACCTCCCAGCAAGGTCTGCAACAGATTCCCGTAGAGTACCTGCGTCAGTAATTCCGAGCGTGTCGCCCCGAACGCCTTCCTCACCCCGATCTCCGCCATACGTTTACGCATCCGGCTTTGCGTGATACCGCTCATGTTGATGGCAGGGATCAGCAAAAGGACAAGAACGATGATAACATATTTCATGACCAGTTCCCGTACATTCGGCTCAGAGAAAGCATCCTCGCGAGCCAAATCGCCCAAATGGGTATCAGGTCCTCCTCCAATTTTCAGTAGGTGCGTGCTTTGCGATTCGTTAAGGCGAGCGATATTCGCCTCAGCCTCGGAGTGGATCGCATCAAAGTCGGCGGACGAACTTGCGAGGATATAACAACGGAAGCCCCCGACGAGACGGTCGGAACCATTATCATACAGGGAATTGTCGGTGGTATAAGGCAACCAGACATCGCCATAGGCAGACTCGGCTAGCAGGGAGACATCCCGCACGACGGCACGGATGGTATAGGGCACGTAGCTGATCTCGACGGTACGGCCTACAACCTCGGTCGTGCCATACAACCGGCGTGCCACGGACTCGCTTACCACAGCATCCATGATGCCACTTTGTACTTCTTCCTCGCCATAAGGCTTACCGGAGAGGAAACGAAAGTTGAAGATATTCCAGAACGCCGCATCCGTAAAGGTCACGTCGCACTTGAACTCCACCGTATGATCCGCCACTGCCGCCAAGCGTTGCACGCCATGATAGGCCATGCCTACCTTCTCGGCAGAGCGCAAGGGATAGAAACAATCTTTCACCACACGGGAAGCAAGAAAGTAGCAGTCGTTATAAGATTCGTTCTCTTTGTAGGAGGCACGGGTATCACTGACGTACATCATCCGGTCTCGATAGTCTTCCGGTGAGTAATTGGCGGTACGCATCTGCCATACGATCACGATCACCATGATCATGCAAATCGCCAAGGCCGTACCGAAGATAGAGACTCCGGAAAGGAGCTTGTTCTCTTTCAATAAGGCCCAGGCTTGTTTTAGATAGATCTTGTACATATTCATTTGATTTAATTATACGATTCAGTCGGTGGGAGACGGGGCATTATCTGTTATCCGTCATACCGCAGCGCCTCGGCCGGCTCCATCTCGGCGGCCTTGCTGGCGGGAAGCCAGACGGCGAGCAGGATGACGATAGCCAGCAGTATCCATGTCAGGATATTCACCAGCAAGAAACGGAGCGGCAGGATCGCCGGCCAGTAAAGCTCCGGCAAGGTCCCTTTGGGGATGTCCAAGAAGCCGACCATCACGAATTGGGCCTCTATCAACAAGGCGAGCGGGGTAGCCATGAGTAACAGGCATATGCCCTCACGAGCCATCTGGCTACGTATCTCTTCACGGGGCGAACCGATCGCCATGCGCAACCCGATCTCTCCCCGGCGCATCCGCACCCGGTACCAGAACGTACCCATCACGCAAAGCAGGATATTCAAGCCCAAGAAGGCCATCAACGCCATACGGACCCGGTAATCGTAGGTAACGCCAAAGGAATAATCGGTATCGGCCTTGATCCGTTCATAGGAGGTCAGGCGTTTCAGGTAGAAGTTCCCCACCCGAAGCTCACGGCTCATCTTCTCCCGGAACGTATCGGCGAAACGAGGGCCTGCCACGGCAGGATCGATCCGTATGAAATAATTCATCTCGGGGATCTCCTCCGCCGAGGGACGGATCGCCAAGAAGGCGGCACCTTGGGGTAGGCTATTGTCAAAACGCTTGATATCCTCTAATACGCCCTTTACGATATAAGTCGGGCCCTCCTCGTCGAAAGGGTCTTTCACCTCACGCCCAACGGCGGATGCCTCTCCAAATACCTTTCGCTCCACCATCCGGGTGGTTACTATAGCGCGGGGGTCTCCCCAATCAAAATCGGATGTAGATACCGGACAGCCGTCTTTGGCGTACGAATGGTTGAAGACCGACAGGAAATCCGTGGTAGGATCCATCTCATACCTCATGACCGCTTCCCGCTTGCTCGTATCGGCCGCGTTCGCCAAACCGATACCGTAATAACAGCCCGTATAAGGCGTGGAGTAACAGCCCGAGGCCGCGCCCATCGCCTGCACTCCCGGATAATCACGCAAGCGGTCTTTTATCCGCTCATAATTTCCCAGCATGGCGATCGAGTCGCTCTCGGTGGCTCGATAGTCGGGGGAGGTTTCCGGCAAGAGGCCCATTTCTACCTGCCAGACATCGGCGTAGTCGCGCCCGGAGGGGAGGCTACGGTTATAGATCTCCACGAAGAAGTAATCCACCATGTACCACGCCAAGCAAAAGGCGAGCAGCAACTCCACGCACACCCACACGTTGCTACGCCAGCGGTTCATCAATTGTATCCAAGTCATTTTCCACATATCTTTCTTCCCTCCATTTAAGCGTTCAACGAATCAACGATAGGCCGTCTTGACGCACGCCAAGCGGGCCACAACGCCGACATCAGGTTTAACAGGAAACATACGCACAAGGCGATCAAGAAGACCCACGGGTTGAACAGCATCCCCATGGAGAGCGATACGTCCACGCCATCCGGGGCGGCATCCGAGAAGCCGTTGCCGATCTTGAAGACCCACGAGCTGGCGAACGTCACCAGCAGGAAGGAGGACAGCAGTCCCACCAAGCCGCCCAGCAGCGTATACAGGAAGTTCTCCATCAAGACCTGCCCGATCAACGCCCCCTTGGGAGCCCCGAAAGCACGCCGCACGCCCAGCTCGCCCAGACGCCGCTCCATACGGGAATCGGCCATGCCCGAGAGGCTGACGGCGGGGACGAGCAGCAGGAGCAGGAAAATCACCCCATAACGGCTCAAGTCTCCCACGATATCCGGCTCCACGTTCGACCAATACCGGAAGATACTCTCCCAATGGCGATCCGGCTGCCCAAGAAGGGAGAACTCACGTTTGCCATCCACGTTCAACGATTGGTTGAAGCGACGCACGTTATCCGCCACCGCCTCCCGCACCTTGCCGATATCGGCCTTGTCCTTCACGAGCATATAGACCTTCAAGGGGCCTAGCCCGGGCATACGCGCCTCCGAGTATCGGACCCGCTCCTCGAAGTCGGGCACTTGGGTATATGGGTACCAGACCTGCGAGAAAACCCGATCCATCAGGTAAGATACGTCATCCACCACGCCCACCACACGAAATGAGGTAAAGTCGAGGCTCAAGGTCTGCCCCACGGCACTACCTTCTCCATAAAGCCTCTTGGCCAGTGAGCGGGCGATTACCGCCACGGGCATCCCCGACCGGAAATCGGCCTCGGTGAAAGGCTTGCCCTCCAGGAAACGGAAGGAGAATACTTTCCAGAACCCATCGTTTACCCCCATCTTCATGACCGGTATCTGCACGGGACTGCCCACCGGCTGCACGAAAGCGGAGGCAGCGTCATCGCAACATAGCGCCAACGCCTCCAAGCCGGGCACCCCCGCAAGGCACTCTTCCACGAAGCGGGGCGATACCGGGCCACTGCTCGTGCCCCCTTTCTCATTCTTCAGCGCAGCGCTCTTCACGGTCAGCAACCGGTCCCGGTCCATCTCCGGATAAATAGAGGCCATTTTCACGTAAAACACGATGGACAGCACCATCACCAGCGAGATCGCCAATCCCGTCCCCACGATATAGACCGAGCTGAACAGCCGTTCTTGCCGGATCAGGGCCCATGCTTGTTTTAAGTAGATCTTATACATATTCAGTCGATTTAATTATACGATTCAGTCGGTGAGAGACGGGGCACGCCCCGTCTCTACAACCGGGTGTTACCTGTTTTCTATTATCCGTCATACCGTAATGCGTCAGCCGGTTCCTGCCGGGCCGCCTTACGGGCCGGGTACCAGATAGCCAAGAAGACGATGAGCGCCAAGACACCCCCTGTCAGCAGGCTAATGGCCGTGAAGCGGATCACGCCGCAGGGCACGATATCGGCCACCGCCAGATTCAGGCAGATCAGCAAGCCCGGCACGGAAGCGATCGCCAGCAGCAACAAGCCCTCGCCGATCATCAGCCCCTCTATACCCTTGCGGGTGGAGCCCATCGCCATACGTAGCCCCAACTCCGAACGGCGACGGCTCACGTGAAACCAGAACGTACCGATCACCGCCAGAAACACGTTCACCAAGAAGAACAATCCCATGGCCGATACCAGCCGATGGGCGCTCGTCCGCTCCGAGTTCTCGAGATAAAAGGCCCGTATCCCTTCGTAGTCCCTCACTTCCGATACCCAGTAATTACCCACCATCAAAGATCTACTCATTTCCTTACGGAACTTGGCGGCGTAGTTGGAGGTAGAGACCTCCGGACGGGTGCGGAACGTGATCTGCACTCGCGTGAGTCCCTTCTCGTCCAACTGGCCCTTGCCAGACATCCCCCGCAAGTCCAGTGGAGAGAAGACACTATGCTGATTCCGGGAATCGTACTCGGAGTTTCGTACCGGCTCCGTAACCGCTATCACGTGACAGGGCACGGTATCGTTGTAATTATAGATCTCGGCCCCGATCACGTCGGTATGGCCGTATAGCTTGCTCGCCAGATCGGCGGAGAGGATCATCTCCCTCCCCTCCCGAAGCCCCGACAGGGTCTGCCCCAGTCTCTCCGGGCTTTCTCCCGTAGCGGAGCGGATGCCGAACACCCGGAAATACCCCGGCGAGACGATCATTGCCCGCACCCGCTGGTTGATCGAGTCTTTCAAGACTCTGCTGCCGATGTTCGAGTCGGTATAAGGCAGCGAATAATACGAGAGCCCTACCACCTCCACGTCGGGATGCCGCTCGATACGCTCCACGATACGCTCGATGTTCCGCACCGGCTCCTCGCTCCCCTCCTCGTAGGCGATGAACGAGGGACTGTCGGACGGCCGTATGGCGAGCGTCACGTTGTACACGTGATCCAGCTTGAAGCCCACCGGCATCCGCGTCAGCATCCCTTGCGCCACGAAGTAGTACATCATGAACCACAGGATCACGAATACGACCAGCAGTTCCACCAGTATCCAGCAGCTTCCTCCCAAACGGGACCTTATCAACTTTAATAGATGTATTACCATAGCCGTATCCTATTTATCGTTCAACGCATCCGTTATACTCACCCGCACGGTACGCCAAGCGGGTATCATCGAAGAGAGCAGGTTCAGCGCCACGCAGACAGCGAACGCATAGGCGAACACCTCCATATTCAGCAGCATCCCCGGCGAGAGGAAGATATCGTTACCCGCCCCGGAGCCCATGCTATGCAAACCGGGGGAAAGAAGGATGCCCCGGAATACGGACACCAGCACGTACGAGAACAGCAATCCCGCCATGCCCCCGGGCAACATCAGCAGCATGTTCTCCCAGAAGACCTGCCCCATCAACGTCTTCCGCGACGCCCCGAAGGCCTTGCGTACGCCTAGCTCAGACACCCGGTCTTGCATCCTCGAGGCGTTCAGGCCCGAGAGGTTCAGCGCCGGGACTAGCAGGAAGAGGAAGAGGGCGACGCCCAAGACGATATACGTCTCCGGCCCGAACAACCGCGACAATAACTGGTCGCCGAACGAGCAGGGCGGCTCCACTCTCACCTGTCCCTCCCGCAAGCCGCTGTTGTAGCGTCTTACTCCCTTCTCCAACTCGGCGGAGAGGGCCGGAAGGTCCGAGGCGTCACGCAGCAGGCAGTTGGCGAGCAGCAGTCCCACCGAGCCTTCCCGCTCCTCCAAGGCGGTATCCATGATACTTGCCATCGAGGTGTAGGGTACCCACGCCTCGGCGTAAACGTCGGAAGCGACGGCGGATATATCCTCCACCACGCCGCTAATCGTATATTCTATATCGTTGATCAAGACGGTCTGACCGGCTACCTCGGTACGCCCGAGCAGGCGGCGTGCCAAGGAACGGTCGAGCACCACGCGGGGCATCCCGGAAAGGAACTCGGCACTGGCGAACGGCTTCCCGTCCAAGAAGCTGAAACGGTAGACTTGCCAGAACGCGTCGTCGCATCCCATCAATTGTACTTTCGGCGACTCGTCGCTACCCGGCGCTTGGATGAAGATGTCCCCCACCTCATAAGGCATGATGGCGGCGTTGGTGGTGACCGCCACTTTCTCGGGTGTCTCGAGGCCGTAGAGGACCTCCTTCACGAACCGGGGCCCGCAACCGCTGTTCAACGAGCCTTTGCCCCCGTTGAACTCATACGATACGTTCGATACGTAGCCCATCCGGTCCCTGCTCACCTCCGGGGCGATATTCGCCGTCCGGATATGGTAGACCACCGCTATGGCCATCACCATCGAGATCGCCAAGCCCGTACCGATGATATAAACGGCGGTGAAGAAGCGATTCTGCCCCATCAAGGCCCAAGCTTGTTTAAGGTATACCTTGTACATCGTTCATTATTTGTTAGTTTGTTTTATGGGTATCTGCCGCCTGCTTTCCGTAATTATTATACGCTTAGCATGTATTTCCAAATACTATTCATGTTATCTTTCTTATCTTTGCCACTTAATCATTCATTAAACCACGAGATCATGGATAAAGAAATACCTAAGTCGGAGCTGCCCAAGCCGTTTCGCAAGCAGAGCATCCGCGTCAGCAAGAGCCACCTGCCCGGTAACACGAGCTACAAGGGAAGCGTCGTATGGCAACGTACGCTCAGCATCGATGACATCGCCGCCCGTGTCGTAGACAAACGGAGCGAGTATCGCAAGGAGACGCTCGTCAACAGCGGGCAGCGGCTCTGCTTCGTCCCCGGCTTCGCTTTCGGGGCAGGCGAGTGGGAAGCCATCGTCTGCACCCAGTTCACCCCTACTTATCACCTTTATAAAGAGCCCCGGTATGGTACGCTTACCTTCACCGTGATGTGAGGTATCGAGACACCACGGGTGATACCTTGCCTCATACGTTTGAGGTATCGTACCTCATAGCTATGAGGCAAGGTGCCACCAGTAGTGCCTCACACATGGAGATCCTCCGTATACGGCTCCCTTACTGCACCTGCCTTCCATCGAAGAAGCGCACGGTGCGGCTGGTTTGCTTGGCCTGCGCCTCGTTGTGGGTTACCATTACGATGGTGCGGCCGTCCTCCTTGTTGAGTTGGTGAAGCAGGTCCATGACCTCGATACCCATCTTGGAGTCCAAGTTACCGGTCGGCTCATCGGCGAGGATGATGTCGGGGTTACCTACGATCGCACGGGCGATGGCCACGCGCTGGCACTGGCCGCCGGAGAGCTGCGTCGGGAAATGGCGCATACGGTGGCTGAGGCCGACCTTCTCCAGCACGGCCTCGGCCAGCTTGCGGCGCTCCGAGGAAGAGACCTTGCGATAGAGCAAGGGAAGCTCCACGTTGTCCAGCACGTTCAGGGAATTGATCAAGTGGAAGCTCTGGAACACGAAACCCAGTTGCTTGTTACGGAAAGCGGCCAACTCCTTGTCGCTCATGCCCACCGTGTTCACGCCGTTGATCTCGACCGTGCCGGAGGTAGGCAAGTCCAGCAGGCCCATGATGTTCAATAAGGTGGATTTCCCGCATCCGGAGGGTCCCATAATGCTGAGAAACTCGCCTTGCTGTACCTCTAGGTTCACGTTTTCCAACGCGACTGTCTCTATCTCTTTCGTACGGTAAATCTTCTGTAAATTCGTTAGTTTGATCATGACTGTAATATTTTAATTGTTATTGTTTGACTCTTGTTATTGTTAAACTCTTGCTATCGCTAGGCTTTGCCACCTAAAAGCAAATTACGTGCCAGAAACGTATCTCATTGATTCCATGACATCTCCATAAAAAAGTACTGTCCGTTATCGAACAGTCGATTCATTTCCGAACAGTCGGTTCGTTTCCGGACACGGATGCCCGTGCCATCCGTGCCGTCCGTGTCCGATCATTCCTGCCGCAAGGCGTCCGCCGGATGCATCCGCATGGCCCGGTAAGACGGGAAACTAATTCCCACGACAATCATCGCGGCCATCACCGCATACGAGAACACGAAGCCGAACAACAGGCGTGAGGCCATGTCGGGCGGTATCTCCGAGCCTTGCGTCACCTCCATATACAGCAGGTTGGCGAAGATGGCGGCGGAGGGGATGAAAGCGATGGTGAGTAGCGCCAAGCCCTCCTTCACCAATTGCCAGAATATGCCCTTGCGGGTGGCTCCCATCGCCATGCGGAGGCCGATCTCGGCGCTCCTTTGTTGCGTACGATACCAGAAGGTTCCCACCACGCCGAGCAGGACATTCAGCAGGAAGAAGGCGATGCCCGCCACGTAAAGGCGGACTTGATCCAACCAACGCTCAAGGAACTGGTCCCGGTAATGGGACATCGGGAAAACATCCTTCAAATAGATATTACCCACGCGCAATTGCTGCTCCATCTCCTTCCGGAAATCGGCGGCGAAAGCGGCGCCGTCCGCGCCGGGCTTCACCCGGATGAAGGTATTCAAGCCCTCTCCGACCCAATCGCCCTCCTCGGCCACCTTGTTCTCGTCCACCAGCTTATAGTAAGCGTAATCATAGCCGGTGAACTCGCAGTAACGTTGTTTCTCGCAGACACCACCGATACGGTAGGCCACGCTATCACGAGAGCCTTGGTCGGTGATATAGATCTCTTGGCGCACGGCCGCCGCAAGATCGCCGAAGAAGCTGTCGGCGACCGTACCCGTCACCACCACTTGGTTGTCACGCAGGGCGTCCACCAACTCCGAGGGGGACCCGCCTTGTGCCGTCTTTACGTCGAACACCTCGAAATAGGTGGGCGATACGTAACGCACGAAGCCATTACGGATCAACGAGTCCTTCCGGAACGTGGCGTATTGGTTCGATCCCCGGTAATGGAAATGCACGCCGGTGGTGAAACAGATTGATTCCACGGAGGGGTTCCGGCGGATGCGATCCATCAAGGTCAGATAATCCCCGCCTCCCCGTTCGCTATGCACGGAGGTCGTGTCATAATCGGGACTTTCCTCCGGGATCACGCCGAAACTCACATGATACGTATGCTCGATGTTAAAGCCCAAGGGCTGCGAGTAGAGTCTGTACATCACGAACAAGGCGTCCGCCGCATACCAAAGGAAGATAGAGACCACGAGCATTTCCAACCAGATAAACAAGTTCCCCTTGCGCTCGTTCCAGAGTTGTTTTAGAATCATCTTATACATAGCGTCAACCATTTATAGAGTCCGTAATATTCAATCTTGACATTCGCCAAGCCGGGAGGCCGGCGGAAAACAGGTTCAGCACGAGGCAGAACAGGAAGGCGGCGATAAAGACCGCCCCGTTAAACATCCCGGTGGAAAGCCCCGTCTTCCCCAGCGAGGTGACCAGCAACCAGTCCCTCAGCAACAACATGGCGCCGTACGACATCGCCAATCCCAGCAGTCCGCCGAGCAGGGTCAAGACCATGTTCTCGGACAGCACTTGCCAGAGGATGGTGCCTTGCGTGGCCCCGAAAGCCCGACGTACGCCAAGCTCGGCCATCCGGCGGCGCATCCTCGACAGGGTGATGCCCGATAGGTTCAAGGCCGGAACCAGCAGGAGGATGAAAAGGATGATGCCGTAACGGACGTAGAGATAGAAGAGGTTCGCCCCGAACTCGCTACCGCCGCCGATCCATTCCTCGATCTGGGTGGAGGGCTGGTGAAGGATATCGGCCTTGACATCCCGGGTCTTGGCGTTGAACTCCTCGACCTTCCGCAACGCCTCGGTCCTCAACTCCTCCCTCGTGACGCCCGGTTTCAGCAGGACGCAACAGCTATACGAGCCGTTGATACCCTCTTGGTATCCCCCGTCGTCCCGCACCGTGTAAGGGATCCAGACCTCCGCCCACGCTTTCGAGGCGAACCGGGATACGTCCTTCACGACCCCGCAGATATTGTAGACGATGAAATCGAGCTTCATCTCCCGCCCCACGACTTGGTCCGTGCCGAAAAGGGCCAAGGCCACGCTCTCGCTGATCACGGCGTCGCGGATACCGCTCGTGAAAGCCGCCGGGCTGAAGGGGCCTCCTTGCAGGAAATCGAACTGGAAGATCTTCCAGAAGGCGGTATCCGTATAAGAGATGTAACTCGTCCGGTTCTTAAGCCCGTCCATGGACGAGGCGGTCAACGGCCTGTAGCGATCCATATTGATGGCGGTAACGGCCTCCGCCCCTTTCAGCGGATAGCAGCATTCCTTCACCAAGGGCAGTCCCAGCGACGAGTAGGAGATGCGCCGGTTATCATCCTTGCCATTGCTCATGACGGTCGTTATGTAGCAGGTGCGGCCACGGTTTACCTCCGGCTTGAAACTCGCCGTATTCACGACATACAGGATGACGATCACCATGATCATGCAAATGGCCAAGGCGGTACCGAGTATCGAGATCACGCTCAACAGCTTGTTCTCCCCGATCATCCTCAACGCTTGTTTAATGTATTGCTTTATCATAAACCTTTGTATTATAAATTATCTATTACCCGACCTAAACAGCGATTGTTTGTTATCATCCGACTTTGTGCCCCTACGGAGGCAAATAACGTGCCAAAAACGTAACCACCTGATTCCTAACATCACCCCGTAAAAAAAGCTGTCCGATAACGAACACTTGATTCGTTATCGGACAGCGATTATGGACAGTTTCAGATTTTATAATTCCCAACGTAAGGATCTCAGCAGTTCATCGATCTCGGCTGCCGAAATGGAGTCACGGTCGGCCTTATCGTAGATCGTGAGGAGAACAACCGTACCCTCATTATCTGCGCAGACAATGGCCTCCGTGTAAGTAATCACTCTCGCCCCATGGCTCTTTCCTTTTCCCTTGGAGGCGATGGCCATGCGTACCTTGCGAACGCCTTTGCCTAAGCTCGTCCCTTGATCGGGGTTCTCGCTCAAAGACTTACCCAAAGCCGATAAATCAGCCTTCAATGAGCTATACTTCTTACAGAGACGTTTGAACTCTTTATCGAAGTCTTAATGGGTTTTTATCCTATACCTCATTGAGCAACTCACTTAAGTCTCTAAACTTATGCCCCACATCCTTGCCCTCACGCAAATCCTTCACGTCTTGCAGGGCATTCCTTAGCCCCGCCAAGATCTCCTCCTTGGTAGGCTCCACGTAATCGTCTGCCGGCTTCTCTACCGGGGTTGCCTTACCGAAGGCAGCCATCTTCATACGGCGGACACTGTCGAGGGCCTTCTTGATCAACTGTTCATCCTCCAAAGACATCACCTCTTGCAGTAACGACATTTTTAATTCTATAGCTGTCATAAGCTTGCTCCTTTCTCATTAATAAATTGACAGACGCAAAGATAGACAATTTATTCGTAATGCAACGCCTCCGCCGGAGCCATCTTTACCGCCTTGCGGACAGGGAACCAGATTCCCATGCAGATCATGCCGGCCATCAGGAGGTAGGAGACGCTGAGGGTTACTAGAAAGCGGAGGATGGAGAGGGGCTCGCGGTAGGAATCCAGCTTATCCAAAAAGGCCATATTGAAGACGAAGACCAGTAGAATCGGAACAGTGATCGCCAAGAGACCCAGACCTTCCAGATACATGTACTCGCCCAGCCTGCCCCGGCTGGAACCGATCGCCATGCGGAGACCGATCTCGCTACGCCGCCGCTCGGTACGCAACCAGAACGTGCCTACGATACCGAAGAATACGTTCACGAGCAGGAAGGCCATCATGGAGAGTTTCTTGCTGTTCTCGTTCTTGGTAAACCGGAGTTGGTCATCACGCTGGTCGGCAAGGAGGGTGACACCGTGGACGAAGATGTTATTTACCGTCATCCGATCCGCTGTTTTCTCCAAGAAAGCGTACATCTCATCCTCGGTCATCGGGCGTTTCGTACGTACCGATAGTTCAGCGCTCCTTACGCCGAAATTCTTCACGAACTCCCGCAAGGACTCACCTTTCAATATCGTGAAAGCGCAGTTCTCCGGACGGTCGAAGTCATTGCTACGGAAGGTAGGAAGGACAGCGGCGATCGTGAAAGGCTCGGAAAGGTCGTCATTCTCCGAGATCTGCCGGCCTATGGCGGACTGCCCCCCGAAGAAGAAATCCTCCGCCTCCGCCGTCACGACGAGCGGGCGGTAAGCGTTCTCCACCAGCGGGGTGATGGCACGGCCCTCCTTATCCTTCATACGGAATACATCGAAATAAGAAGGAGATACTTTCAGCTTGTGGTAGTTCTGTCCTACCGCCTTCGAGGTATCAGCGCCCAAGGGAAGGAGCGTACCCCACGAACTTCCGTTTGAATAAGGCATGGACCAATACGTAACACATACTTCCTCGACCTCCTGCTCTTGGCGGATACGTTCCATAAGCTTCAACAAATCCTGTGTTGCGTTCGAGTCGTAAAGTGAGTCGGGCACATAACCCGGGGCGTTCGACGAGAGCGTGGAAAGCTTGAAACGCCACGTATTCGAGATATCATATCCCATCGGGGCGTTATAGCAGCGCACATCCACCCATAACTTATCCATCATAAACCAAAGGGCGCACATCACGATAACCAACTCGCCCAGTATCCAGCCGTTGCTCTTGCGCTGGGCCCATATTATTTTAAATATATGCTTAATCATAATTTGATAGTTGATAGTTGATAGTTGACAATTGACAACTCATTGTTCATTATTCATTGGATTCACTCATTCCCCTTTAACGCTTCTACGATCGGTTGCCGTGTCGTACGCCATGCCGGTATCCCGGCGCTTAATATATTCAGCAAGAACGTAAAGATAAGGGCGGAGATAAATAAGCCCGGTTTAATAAGCATAGGCGCCGTAAGGCTCACGTTCTCGCTCAACATGAAAGGCTTCCCTACCACCAGCAACACCATCGAGAGACCGATACCGATCACGCCACCGATCAAGGTCAGCACAAAGTTCTCCGATAAGATCTGCATCAAAAGATTCTGCCCCGTAGCCCCGAAAGCCTTACGTAAACCGATCTCTTCTTTCCGCTTCTGCACGGACGATTGGATCACGCCCGTTAAGTTCAGCGCCGGGACCAAGAGCAAAAAGAATAGGAAAGCGCCCGATCCGGCCAAGAAGGTAGGCCAGTCCACCTTTTGAAAAGCGCCGCTTCCCATGGCCGTATCCAACTGGGAAAGTAGCCCGGAAGGGAAACCTACGTTATAATCGGTCTTGCTGTCATTGTAGCGACGGACCTGTTGGTCTAGCTCCGAGCGTATGGCATCGAAGTCGGAAGAGGAACGAGCCAATAAGGCCACGCTGAAATAACCGGCCATATTCTCCCCATACTCCCCATTTACACGGGTCAGGGCCTCATTGCTGCTATAGGGTATCCATACCTGAGCGTAGGAGCTCATCAATGAAGAAGGTACGTCACGCACCACACCGCAGACGGTGAAAGTGATAAAATCCATCACGACCTGCCGCCCGACGGCCTGTCCCGTTCCGAACAAATCGGTCGCCACTTGTTCCGACAGCACCATCTTCGGTATACCGGATTGAAAATCAGCCTCGCTAAAGGGGCCCCCTTCCAAGAAAGGATGGTCGAATATTTTCCAATGGCCCGCGTCCGTATAACAAATCTCATACTCCTTGAAGAGCCGTCTATTGGGCAATGACAAGGAATGGCTATCACTACAATAGCCGGATACGGCCTCTGGTTTCCGCAAGGTGTAGAAACATTCCTTCACGACCTCGCTGGACATACCTCCACGGTTATACTCCGGGCCATTGGGATTTTTCGTACCGACTTCCGTACCCCAGACATACATAAACCTAGACCGATTGGACTCAGGGGCATATCCCGTGGATTTAATCTGGAACACCAATACCATCACCAACACCATGGCGATCGCAAGGGCCGTTCCCGAAATAGAGATTACGCTTACGAGCGTATTTTCACGCAGCATTTGAACCGCTTGTTTGATGTACTGCTTATACATAAATCTAATCGTTTGTTATTATTCTACATATTATTCGTAATGCAACGCCTCCGCCGGGACCATTCGGGTAACCTTGCGCACAGGCAACCAGATACCGAGGCAGATCATGCCGCTCATCATTAAATAAGTTATACCGAAAGAGATAGCGAAACGCCCCGTCGTAAACGGCAGGCGATAGGTATCTATAGCATCCGTCGCCACCATATTGATAGCGAAGAGGGCGATAAACGGAAGGGTTAACGCCAATAGGCAAAGACCTTCCAGATACAGATACCGCCGTAACGTGCCATCGTAAGCACCCAGCGCCATCCTCAAGCCGATCTCTCCCCGGCGATTCTGCGCACGGAGCCAGAACGTACCGATAATGCCGAAAAAGACGTTTACCAGCATGAAGGCCATCAAGGAGAACTTATTGCTCATCTCACGCCCCTTACCATCCAGATGAATATCCCGGAACTCCCTGATATTGCTGATGCCATAGACAAATAGATTGTCCGCCGCCAACCGGTCTCCCATCTCATTCAGAAAACGATTCATGTCGTCCCGTGTATAGTTTCTTTTCATCCGGACGCAAAGCTCCGCATTCCGGGCTCCAAACTGATTGACAGTCTCGTTAAACAATTCCCCCTCAAGGCTCTGGAAAAAACATGGCTCCGGAGATTTATACTCGTCGGTCCGGATAGAGGTTGATACGGAGGCGACCGTAAAGGTATTATCCAATTTACTATGCCTCACCTTCCTTCCACGAGCCAGCCGGCCATGATAAAACACGTCTGCCATCTCCTTGGACAAGACCAAGGCGTTATGTATCCCGGCGATCTCGTCCGCTACAGGTTTCCCCTCCGGAGTCTTGATCCGGAAAAGCTTGAAATATTCCGGGGTGACATTCCGGATCTGGAAATTCTCCCCAGATGTTAAGCTCGTGTCACCATCCAGAGGCTCTATCTCCCTCCAAGAATTTCCCATCGAGTAGGGACAGGAGTAATAAGTAGCGCAAACTTCCTCCACCTCGGACCATTGGCGTATTTGCGACATCAAGCGGGTCAGCTTCTCCGGCTCGGATAGCCCGGGAAGCGAATCCGAAGGGTTCCGTTCCTGCTCGCTTAACTTGAAACGCCATACGTTCGTGATATCGAATCCGAGGGGAGAGTAATAGGTTCGCGTGTCCACATAAAACATATCGACCATCAGCCAGAACACACCGGCCACCACCAACAACTCCGCGAATATCCAACCGTTACTTCGGCGCTGGTTCCATATTATACTTAGTATATGCTTGATCATATCATTCCTTTTCAGTAGTTATTTTTCACACGTTCGCATCCTTCAACGATTCCACGATCCGCTCCCTCGCTATCCGGAATGCGGGTAATCCCGAGCTTAGTACATTCAATACCAACGTAAAGAACAGGGCCGCCACAAACAACAAGGGCTGGAAAAGCATGCCAAAAGTTATCACCGTATCTTTTGTCAGCAAGAACGACCGGCCTACATAGAGCAATACGACCGACAAACCTACCCCCAAAACACCTCCTATCAACGTAATGATCAGGTTCTCGCAAACAACCTGCGTAAACAGACGTTCACCGGTAGCCCCAAAAGCCTTGCGAAGCCCCATCTCCGGCCGCCTTTTCTGTACGGCGGATTGTACGATCCCTGTCAGGTTCAAGGTCGGTACCAGCAGCAGGAACAGAAGCACCCAGCCAGTTGTCTTCAGGTATTCGCCCCAACCTACCCGGTTATAGCCATACCGACTACCGGAACCTAAGGCCAGTTCCAGATGGGTGAAAGGCTTGGGAATCGTCAAGATGAAATCCGCTTTGCCGGCGTTGTAGCGGGCTACCCCTTGCTGGATCTCCGCATATATGGAATCGATGTCCGAGAGCTTATGCGCCAAGATCTCCGCCCCGAAAGGGCCACACATCCCGTCGCAACCTCCGCTATTGGTGTACAGGGTATTCGCCGTATAAGGCATCCATACATCGGCGAATGCCTCGCTGGCCGCTTTCGACGGGCGCTTTACCACTCCCGCGATCGTGCAAGGCATCACGTTATTTACCAAGATATCACGACCGACCACGTCTTGGGTACCGAACAGGATACCCGCCAACTTATCGGAAATAACCACGTGAGGCAGACCGGAATTGAAATCGGCCTCCGTAAAAGGCTTGCCGGAAAGGAACTTGAAGTCAAATACTTTCCAAAAGGCGGGATCGGTATAATAGACAGTATATTCCTCGAACAATCGTTTACCCGGAATGGAGATAACGTGGCTATTCTGTGCCGTCACGGTTACGGCCTCGGGCTTTTTCAGCGTATAGAGGCATTCACGTATCGTCTCGGCGGAAAGGCCCGTATTGTTATTCTCGCTCCCATCCTTCGATTTAGTGTTCACGGAGTAGATATAAAGCATCCGGTCTCGCTTCGATACGGGGCTATAACCTACCAGCTTGATTTGGAATTGCAACACGACAACCAAGATCATGGCCACCGACAGCATCGTACCCAAGATAGAAACCACGCTTGTAAGACGATTCTCTCTCAGCGCATGGATGGCTTGTTTAAAGTATTGCTTGAACATCCTTTATTTCAATTTCAGTTTATTCTTTTCCTTGAAGCTTGTCATATCGGAAACGACTACCTCGTCGCCCGGTTCCAAGCCATTGACTACTTCGACATACTCAAAGTTGCTGTCTCCCAGCTGTACCTTCCGCTTGATCAATTGGTTTCCGTTGACAACAAACAACTCATACTCTCCTTTCCCGACGTAGAACGAGGCGTTGGAAATACGCAGCACATCGTCCTTGATGGCATTCATCACGTATACATCGGTCTTCAAACCGGAGCGCAAGCGGCGATGATTATCCTCCTCCAACTGTACCGTGAAAGAGATTACACCGTTCTTCGATAAGGGGGTAACATCGCTAACCACCCCATCCTGTTTATCGTTGCCGATCTTTACAACGGCTTTGCTACCGGCGGCGATCCGGTCACCATAGGTATCGGCGATCTCCCCCTCTATCTTGAAATGGGACAAGTCGGAGACGATAGCGACACGACTGCCTTGAGAGACTTGGGCACCTACCTCGTTGTTCACGTAGGTCAGGATCGCCTTGCGGGGAGAGCGTATCTGGGCGTCTTCCAAGGTACGCTTCGTCTCGGCTAGGCTCTTTCGGAAGATGTTCAGGTCGAGTTCTTTCACTTTATAATCGGCATCCGTCAAGGATTTCTCGTTCTCATATTTTTGCTCATCCTCTTTCAGTTTCAAGACGCTAACGTTATAGTCCAGTTCCACTTGACGGACCTTATCGGTCGTTCCGGCGCCTAGGCTATCCAGATAACGCTCGTTGCGCAACTCCACTTCCTTTCGGTTCAGTTCCATGCGAGAGACTTTCAATTGCATCTCCATCTCGGAAAGCTTATTGCGGTTTTGGATACGGAGTTGATCCAATTGGAGGCGTTTCATTTGCTCCTCGTCCAATTGTTTCTTATAATCCGTCTCGGCGCTGAGCAAGTCCAGTTTCAAGATCGGAGTACCTACATCCACGGAATCGCCTCCCTTTTTATAAATCTCGACGATACGGGAGTTGATCGGTGAGTTGATGATTTCCTCGAAAGCAGGAACCACCTTGCCTGACGCGCTAACGGAAACCTCGATCACTCCTTTATCTACCGTTGAAAAAACCAAGTCCTTCCGTTGCAGGCTGGTTTGCATGAAACCGATCACCCCGCCTATTAAGACAACGGCAATACCAATCCCCGCCCCCAGCTTTATAAACTGTTTACGCTGCTCCTTCTGCCGAACCTCTTTTGATATCTCTCTGTCCATATTTCGTTTGTTTTTATTTTCCACCCTCCAAAGAGCAAACCCCGTGCCAAAAACGTAAGTAACTGATTCTATGAGAATATCCATTTTTAGTACTGTTCGATTTCGGACACTGTGTTCGGTTTCGCTCAAAACTTTTCCGATAGGCCTGTTGTTCTATGCCCAAAACTTATAAACGCAAAATGTATGAACACAAGACTTATCCTATTCACATGTATAGCCGGTCTGACTCTCTTTTTCTCTGGCTGTAGCAAAAATGATGATGATCATCAAGGTATTATCCCTCTCCCCCCGGTAGAGAACGCTTTTCAAGAGAAATATCCCGATGCCAAGAACCCTGTTTTTGAGATCGAAGGTAACTATTATGTGGTAGATTTCAATAATGAAGGTTCCGAGACAACCGCTTGGTTCACGGATCAAGGCGTATGGATGATGGAAAAGATAGACATCTCTTTCGCCCAATTACCGGCAGCGGTATCCACCGCCTTCAAACAAGGCTTTTACTCAAATTGGACCGTGGATGACACGTACGCCATCAATCGCCTAAATATGGGAATCGTTTACAAGATCGAGGCGGAGCAGTCCAATAGCGAAGTAGACCTGTATTATTCACAGTATGGAAACCTGATCAAAGCCGTGGACGATGAGATCAATAATGACGCGCCGATCGTTATCCCGAAAGAGGTCAGCAACCTGATGGAGATCACTTTCGCCAACGCCGAGTTGCTGGATATCCAACAGAACAGCCTAGGTTACGAGCTGGATATGATCGATAACCAGATTTATAAAGTGGCGCAATTGAATAAGGATTACAGGTGGCAAAGTACCACATGGGCCATGTCCGAGCAAGAGGTTCCGCAGATCGTGATGCAAGGCTTCGAATCCTCCGCTTACGCTAGCGACAAGGTACAGTCCATATATACGTTATTGAATGCCAATGGCACCTTCTACCTATTCAAGGTTTCACATAACGGGCAGGACGAGACGATTACCTTTGATGTATTCGGGAATATCGTATAAAAAAGCCGCGCGATTCACAGCCGTCTCCGGACTTGAATCGCGCGGTTTGCGTTATATGATAATCAAGCTTATTTACTGATCAATTCCAAGGTCGCCCCTTTTACTCCCGGTGCGGAAGCCTCGAAATAGATCGTTCCCGGTTCCTCGGCCGTCTGCACGATAGCGGTAAGTTGCCCGCTAAACAGTTTCATTTCCGGAAGATGGAAGAGTTCCAGACTGGCGCTATTTCCATTTGCCGCCGCACGGTAGGCTCCGGCACCACGAACCTTAAACTGGATCTGTCGGGTATCATCCGGACAAAGGTTACCGTTCTTGTCTACGACTCTAACATTGATGAAAGAAAGGTCTTTTCCGTCAGCCGTCAATTGGTTACGATCGGCGGATAACTCAATATGATGCGGCTTCCCTGCGGTATGAACCTCCTCCTCGGCCACAGCGTTACCCTCCTTATCATAAGCGACCACCTTCAAAGTTCCCGGCTCGTATTTGGTATCCATCCACATCAAGCGATACCGTTTCTGGCGCTCGAAACTCTTTTGAGCCGCTTCGGTATAACTACTATCGATACCGATGCTTAGATCTTTCGTACGTTTCCCTTGGCTCTTTCCGTTGATAAACAATTCGGCGGAAGGATAATTGGTATAAACGAATACGGGTGTCACCTCGCCCTCACGTCCCGGCCATGTCCAATGCGGCAGGATATGCAAGGTCTTGGCGCTTTTGTTCCAATGACTACGGTATAGATAGTAACGATCCTTGGGGATACCCGCCAAATCGATAATACCGAACAAGGAGCTATGGCTTGGCCAATTCGTATAATAAGGAGTAGGCTCGCCCAGATAATCAAATCCTGTCCATACGAATTCCCCGATACAATACGGAAGGTCCTCATGCTGGATAAAATCGTCTTCCGGCAGATTAGACCAGTTGCAATGCTCCACGTCGTACGAGGAACTTTGGTGATCCTCATAGACAGCCATCGCCTTACGCTCTACCGGGAATTTATAAACCCCTCGTGAGCTAACTGTGGAGGCCGTCTCGCTTCCCAAGATTATTTGCTGAGGCAGTTTCTTATAATTCACTTGATAACGGAACGGACGATAATTGAATCCAGCCACATCCATCACCGCCGCCATATTATTATTCACGACGGCATCCGGGGCATCCATACCTTGCGTCACCGGACGAGTCGGGTCTTCCCGATGGCAGATATCCTGCAAGAACCTAGAGATCTTACAACCGCTCTCATCCCATTGGTTAGGCACCTCGTTACCGACGCACCACATCACGACGCTCGGGTTATTCCGGTAATGATGTACCAAATTCACGAGGTCTTTCTCCACCCATTCGTCGAAAATCAAATTATAGCCGTTCGCGCATTTCGCCTTGTTCCATTCGTCGAAGCTCTCTGCCATCAACATCATACCCATCTCATCGCAAGCCTTTACCAACTCGGGAGCCGGCATATTATGGGAAGTACGGATAGCGTTGCATCCCATGTCCTTCAAGATCCGGATCTGACGACGGATAGCGGCATCATTGACGGCAGCCCCTAACGGGCCTAAGTCATGGTGATTACAAACGCCTTTGAATACCGTCTTCTCACCATTCAAGAAAAAGCCTTTATTCGGAATGATCTCGATCGAACGGATACCGAATGGGGTCGTATAGAGATCTTTCAGTTGATCGCCCTCATATAAACGAGTCTCCGCAGAATACAAGGCAGGCATATCCGGCGACCATAAAGTCGGGGTCTGGATGATAAACTCTTGGGAGAGGCTATTATCATTGTACTTAATCTGTGAGAGAGGCGTAGTCTGCTCCGTCAACTTTTGCCCGTTCGGATTCCATACACTGGTTTTCACGCTATACTTGCTGGCATCGGCCCCTTCCGGCAGTACGATTTTCGTCTGTACATTGACTTTCGCAAATTCCTTCGTGGCGGTCGGGGTCGTAATATAAGTTCCCCAGACCGGGATATAGGCGTTTTCCGTCACGATTACATGTACATTCCTATATAGTCCCGCTCCCGGATACCAACGGGAGGATTCCGGCAAGTTCTCAAGGCGAACCGCCAAGGTGTTCTTTTTCCCCGGGATGAGCTGTTTCGTGATATCGAAATAGAAAGAATTATAGCCATACGGCCAATATCCAACCTCTTGCCCGTTCACGTAGACCTTGGCATGGCTCATCGCACCGTCGAACAGGATCGTGGCACGCTTCCCATCCGTAAATTGAGGAACCTCAAACTCGGTCCGGTACCAGCCGACTCCCACGAAAGGCAAACCTCCGGTTCGGCCGGCATGTTCCATGGCCTCCGTTTGTCCGTCTTGGGCGATAGCGACCTCTTGCTTATCATTCTGAGAGCTGAAAGGGCCGTAAATCGCCCAATCATGCGGAACGGTCACCGATTGCCACTTACTATCATTGAAAGTAGGATTGATAAACTCCGGGCGGTCTTCCCGGGTGAACTTCCAATTCTTTTCCAACAGGAACTCACTGCGTACTTGCGAGAAAAGCGCAGGGAAAAGGCAAAACAAACCGATCAAAATAGCGAAACTTGTTCTTTTCATTCGTTTTTTGTGTTTTTGTTATTCATAGCGGAACAAAAATAAGTATTTTTGTCTCCAATACAAACTAAATCAAAAGAATTGCACAGCATGTTGTTACAATTAGCTTTCGTTTTAATAGCCATTATTATAGGTGCCCGTATCGGTGGTATCGGATTAGGCGTGTTAGGAGGTCTCGGACTCGGTATACTCACCTTTGGATTCGGGCTCCAGCCCACTTCCCCTCCTATCGATGTCATGCTTATGATCGTTGCCGTAATAGCGGCAGCTAGTTGTATGCAAGCCGCTGGCGGACTTGATCTGATGGTTAAGTGGGCGGAGAAATTGCTTCGCAAGAATCCTCAACGAATCACGATATTAAGCCCGCTCGTCACCTATTTGTTTACCTTCATAGCCGGAACGGGGCATGTGGCTTATTCGGTCCTTCCGGTAATCGCCGAGGTCGCTACGGAAACGAAGATCCGTCCCGAACGTCCGATGGCGATCGCCGTGATCGCTTCCCAGCAGGCTATTACGGCCAGTCCGATATCGGCGGCTACGGTAGCCATGCTTAGTATGTTATCCGGATATCATATTTCCTTGATGAATATCCTTATGATATCTGTTCCTTGTACCTTATTGGGGGTATTGGCGGGAGCGATCTATTCTTTAAGGGTTGGTAAAGAATTGGATCAAGATCCGGAATACTTAAAGCGGGTAGCGAACCATGAGTTCAGCACGAAGCATTACGAGGCGAAAGGCGTTGAAAACCAAATGAAAGCGGCCTTATCGGTCTCTATATTTGTTCTCGCTACGATAGCGATCGTTATTTTTGGTTCTATGGAGTCCCTACGTCCGGTCTTTACCGTCGGCACGGAAAAGGTCTCGATGCAGATGTCACATATTATTGAGGTATTAATGTTGACAGCCTCCGCTTTCATCTTATTATTTACAAAAACAGATGGTATCAAGGCCGCACAGGGTTCCGTTTTTTCCGCAGGCATGCAAGCGGTGGTAGCGATCTTCGGTATCGCTTGGATGGGAGATACATTTATCGCCGGCAATATGACTGAATTAAAGGGATCTATCGAGCATATAGTTACACAGATGCCTTGGTTATTCGGATTGGCCCTTTTCGTAATGTCCATTTTATTATTTAGCCAAGCGGCTACCATTCGTGCGTTATTGCCGCTAGGGATCGCATTGGGAATCTCACCCTATATGTTGATCGCTTTATTCCCCGCCGTAAACGGTTATTTCTTCATCCCAAACTACCCGACAGTCGTAGCCGCCATCAACTTCGATCGTACAGGCACGACCCGCATCGGTAAATACATCTTGAACCATTCTTTCATGATGCCGGGATTGATAGCGACCGGGGTTTCTGTAGGATTGGGGTTACTATTCATTCAATTCATATAATAAGAAAGCAAAAATAGAGACGCAGCATACACGCTACGTCTCTACACCCCACACCATATATCATATTATATTACTTCAACAATTTTTCCTGAATCAACTGCTTTAACTCCAGTTTTCCCATCGTGCCGATCATCATCTCACGGGGGCCGTCTAGCGGGCAAAACATCAAAGTGGGAATCGTTCGGATATTAAAGGCTGTCTCGAGTGCCTCCTCTTGATCTACATCCACCTTATAAATATAAATCTTCCCATCAAATTCTTTGGCAAACTCATCCAATATAGGGCTTAAGCGTTTGCAATAACCGCACCAAGGAGCGTGAAAATCTATGAGGCAAGGACGACTTCCTATATATTTCCAATCTTTGGGATTCGCCTCAAAATCACCGACATTGGCGATAAAACCATCTTTCATTAAATCGATCACTACCATACTTCTCTATATTTTGATTTATAATATAACAAAGATAAGTATGAATAGGTTGCGGTATTTTTTATACTTTCGCGGCATCGTTTTAACAACAGACAGAATGCTCACACTTGATAAAATTTATCAGGCATCATATGCCTTGAAGACAGTCATCAGACGCACTGATTTAATCAGCGCTCCCAATATCAATCCGGAATCCCATATTTTTCTAAAACCAGAGAACTTACAAGTAACCGGATCGTTTAAAGTGCGCGGCGCTTGTTTCAAGATCGCCCAGCTTACGGAAGAAGAGAAATCGCATGGCGTAGTGGCTTGCTCGGCAGGAAACCATGCCCAAGGTGTGGCATTAGCGGCTACCGCTCATGGTATCAAGTCCTTAATCTGCTTGCCCGATAACGCTCCTATCTCTAAAGTCGAGGCTACTAAATCTTATGGGGCAGATGTATGCCTTGTCGAAGGTGTTTACGATGACGCCTATAACAAGGCTTTACAATTGAAGGATGAGAAAGGATACACATTTATCCATCCGTTTGATGATGAGGATGTGATCGCCGGACAAGGGACCATCGGTTTGGAGTTATTGGAACAACTCCCGGAAGTAGAGGCCGTAATCATTCCGATCGGAGGGGGTGGGCTGATCTCCGGAGTCGCCTATGCCATCAAGAACTTGAACCCGAATATCAGAGTTTACGGAGTGCAAGCCAAAGGAGCGCCCAGCATGTTAAACTCTATCGAGCATGGGAAAATCGAACGCCTCGAAGGTGTCCGTACCATAGCCGACGGTATCGCCGTAAAAGAACCGGGAATACATACTTTCGATCTTTGCCAGCAATATGTGGACGAGATCGTATCCGTGACAGACGATGAGATTTCCACCGCTATCCTCGCGTTGATCGAGCAACATAAATTAATCGCCGAAGGGGCGGGTGCCGTAGCCGTGGCCGCCGCCATGTTTAATAAAGTACCCATCAAAGGGAAAAAAGTAATCTGTTTGATTTCCGGCGGAAATATCGACGTGAATATCCTTTCCCGGGTAATCGGACGTGGTTTGCAGAAATCCGGCCGCTCTTGTTCCATGACGATCGAATTGGTAGACAAACCCGGACAACTACAGCACGTATCTGAAATCATTGCCTCTACCGGCGCTAACGTAGTATCCGTATATCACGAGCGTGTCAGCCATACGGCTGATATCAATGGCTGTTATCTGCGGTTGGAGATGGAAACAAGGAATCAACAGCAGATTAATGAGATCCGGCAATTACTCACCGTTTCGGGATATAAGATAGTGGAAGGATAAACAATTCGCCCCTAAGCATACAATTGATTGGCAAACCATTACTGTGCCACTACTTTCCATAGGCGTGGCACAGCCGTGCCATCTTAGTGGCACACTTGTGCCATCCTTATGGCATAGCTGTGCCATCACGGTGGCACAAGCGTGCCCTAAGAATGGCACAAGCTAAATATTAATATATTGTCTTAATGTATTCACATACTCCTCCATCGCCAAGCGTCCTTTATCTGTGATCCGGCAAACCGTTCGGGGCTTCTTCCCGGCAAACCCCTTCTCGATCTCGATATAACCAGCTTCATTAAGTTTGTCCAATTGGACGCTGAGATTTCCTGCGGTAGCGCTCGTCTTCTCCTTGATATAGACAAACTCCGCCTCCTCCACCGATAGTAAAATGGACATCACCGCTAGCCGGAGTTGGGAATGCAATAAAGGATCTAATTCTTTAAACATTGTTTTTTAGCTTTATTATTAAGAATATGCCCGGGAATAATCATCATTACCACAAATGAAAGGCCAAAATACAAATACCATAAAACCGTGACAGGATCATGATTTATCAAACTCATCAGCATGTGGATAACTAAAACGAAAGCAACCACCGGAGAGTAAATCATCCATTTCTCCCGCAAGATAATGCCATTTATAGATACCCCTAATCCACAATATAATAACGATAAAGGAAGCATCAATATAAAATTGACGGATTGCCCATAAAGCGCACAAAATACCGCGATCAAGACGAACGTCAGTCCAAACATACAGCCAAACACTTGCCATACCTTGGAGATCGTCTTGTCCGTATAAGTCACCACGGCCGGCTCACAACCTCTTTGCTTATATGAAATAACTGGTCCGACAGCAAACATGAGCATCCATCCCCAAGACCAAATATAATTTTGAGTACACAATATCAAGGAGGATATCACGACCGATAAGAGCACGGTAAAATATCCCCAATAAAGTAACACATTGCCACTCCCTACTTTCATGTTTCGCTTACTGGAGTTAATCATCTGAGTGATAATATCCAGACTTTCTTTTTCTGATAATTTTCTATCTTCCATAATTGTATTTATTTTATGTTATTTTTCATTCAGGCGACTCCGTTCGGAACCGGAACCTATCTCAATCTTACTCTTCCTTACTTTCTTTCCGCTATTGAAATTCCATGTCAACGCAACCTTAAAGACCCTTCCAGTAAGTCCGTTTTCATAACGGGATGATGTTCGATAAACATCCAACGTACTGGCGTACTCATTGGCTTGGTTAAAGATATTATCGACTGAAACTGCCAACAATAGCTTATCATTAAATAGTTTCTTTCTCGCCATTACTCCAACCGTATGCCGGGGGGCGACCTCGCTATTACCGGAATATAGCCGGCTCGTTCCACTATACCGGGCCTCCACCGTAAAACCTGCCGGCAATGCAAAGGTAGCGATCGCATTGGCAAACCCTAAATAATGAGACAAGAAAGAAGACAATTCCGTCATCCGGATATCCTGCCGTACGCCTATGAAATTCCCTGTCAAGTTACACCAAGTAAAGGGTTGATACGGCAAGCTGACCGCTACAAACCAATGGTTTTCCCGATCGTGATTTTCATACGTGATATAGGATACATCGGGATTCGCCACATCTTGTTTACAGAACTCCCGGATCAAGTCGTGGTGCAAGTTTCCTCCTACAGTCACCGTATAACGATAATTATAAACCAACGTTACACTGAAACGATTGATATAAGTAGGACGCAGATAGGGATTCCCGATCTGGTAGCTATAGTCCGAACTCTGTATACGATTCGGATTCAAGGTATAGAACGGAGGACGTTCGATATTACGAGCATATTGCCCGACCAGCATCCACCTCTTGATGGGATCGAACGCATAGGTCACGCTCAAGTTCGGAAAAAGATCCAGATAATCCCGACTAAAATCCTCACTTCTATCCGACGTCTTGGAATATTCCGCACGTACCCCCGCAGCAAACGACCAGTTCTTGATCTCCGCAGAGAAAGAGGCGTAAGCTCCTACTATATTTTCATTATATCTCAAGGTATATCCATATTCCTCATTTGGAATCCAGCTACCACTAGAGGTTACCCCCTCATACAAGGAATGATCATCCATCAATGTATAGGCATATTTGGTCCCGATTTTCAAAGACATTTTTTCACGCAAATTCTTTTGGAAAGAAATATCGGTTGTCGCCATATCATAATCCGCCGCCGCATGACTCCGGTAAACCGTGTCATAGCTCCAACTAGACTGTTCATAACAGATCGTATGGAAATTATCCCCGGTCGATCGCTTACTTACGTAATCGGCTATGACCTTAAATACCGAGCCTCGATCATCCATTTCGCGTAAGTAATTGACCGTAGCGGAAAACGTGTTATAATCATCCTTCTGTCGATAATTCCCCGTACTCTTCATAGGATAAGAGTTCTTTACTAAATCCGTTTGACTCCAAGATGTTCCATCCGAAGCTTGATTGATATATTCGATCTCAGCTCCGACACTATTCAGCGAATCGATCTCGAAAATAGCCCCGACACGTCCATTCCCATATTTGGAATCCGTATCATACAAAGATTGAGACACAAACTTATTCCCCACCGTTCCGTATTCCCTGTTGGAGTTGATCTCTCCTTTATCCCGGGGAGTAAAAGTACCCGATACCGCTCCATTCAAGCTCCATTTCCCGACACGTGCATTTACGGACGCCGATGGAATATACCCTTGTAAAGATGGAGACAATGACGTACTTAAAGATACATATCCTTGCATACCGTTATCCGGACGTCGCCGCAATGAGATCTTGATCACTCCACCCTTAGTTGAGGCCTCATACTCAACTCCCGCGATCGGTATTACCTCAATCCTTTTTATATCCTCCGATTTCAAAGACCGCAAATAAGCCAGTAGCTCCTCTCCCGTTAAACGAATCTCACGATCATCCACAAACACCTTCGTTCCTTGCGCCCCGTTTATCGAGATAGTTTCATCCGAGAGCCAGACACCCGGTGCCTGTGATAATAATTCCGTACCATCCTTTCCGGCAGATGGCATGACCGACATGATAAAGCGGTCCGCCTTCCGCTCGATATTCTTCGCTTGAACAACAACTTCCCTCAGAACATGGTTCGATAGATCTAGAATCAAGGAATCCCGCCGTTTTATCGGCAAGATCAGCTCTTTCCGTAAAGGCTCGTATCCGAGGCATTGAACAACAAGCCTATACTTCCCAGCCTCCGCCTCCATGCTAAAATCGCCATCACTATTGGCCACGGCACCCCCTACCTGTTTTTCTCCCGATAAAAGCACAGCGGTCGCATATTCCACGGCATTTCCCTCCGCATCGGAAACATGGGCTTTATAAACCGTTTGTCCCGAGATCTTTTGAGCACGACCCCCGCCTATCGCCAAAATCCAGAGCGATAGTAGTAAAAACCGTACCATGGCTCTATTGATTTACCGGATAATACAGTTTTAATTTGAAAGTCGCTTCCTCATCCTTCACCTCGCAACTTTTCAACACATATCCTTCCGCAGGCCCTTTTCCTTCCAGCATATCCATTTGCCAATTCTCGTTCTCGTCATGGAATACGGACAGATCAAACTTTTCCCAATCCACGTTTTCCAGCCGGATCGTAACCTTTCCTTTCTCAGACTTCGCCATGCCATAAACAGGCTTGGTATCTTTTCCTGACTGAGCCATAACTAGGATATTCCCATGGTTACCACGTATATTTCCAATCTCTACAATAATAGTACGTGCCTCTATGCAACCACATACCAACATGAATAAAGATAATATGAATAAAACTCGTCTCATTTTAGTATCCTCCTCTTAATTATTATCACTGTTACTACAAACAAGTTTATTTTATAAACCATCCATGGATAAAAAAATGCAAAGGAGCTGCGCATCACTCTTTGCACATCACAAATATAGACAAGTTTATTTTATAAACCAAATAATATTATAAAATATTCCAATAAAAATTTGACTCTGCAAAATACAGCCAAAATCCCCCACTAACCCTCCTAGAAAACACGTACATGCTTTCAAAACAACTATTTTAAGTTTGAAACAAAGCAACTTTTTCGCTACATTGCGCACATTTAGAATATATATGAACAGGACCAACATACAAATAACTAAAGATATGAACGAACGAATAATTGCTATACAAGCAGATATTACGACATTGGATGTAGACGCCATCGTAAATGCCGCGAACAATAGCTTATTGGGAGGTGGCGGCGTAGACGGTGCCATCCATTGGGCCGCCGGTCCGGAACTCCTTGACGAATGCCGGACTTTACAAGGATGCCCGACCGGAGAGGCGAAGATAACGAAAGGTTATCGATTGAAAGCCCGTCATGTCATACACACCGTCGGTCCCATCTACCGAAACGGACAACACGGAGAGCCGGAGCTACTGGAAAATTGTTATCGAAACTCCTTGCGATTGGCGAAAGAGAACAGACTGAGAACAATCGCTTTCCCATCAATAAGCACCGGCGTATATGGCTATCCTATCGAGGAGGCGGCACGGATAGCGATCCGCACGATCGATTCCTTCCTAAAAGAGAATCCGGAAATCCAGCAAGTCACGATGTGCTGTTTCTCCGGATACGACAAATCGGTTTATACGAAAGCGCTGGAACAAATCACAACTCACGAGCCGTAATGTGGAAACACCCTTGCTTGCGTTCGTGCTTGATATAGCAACGATCCGCCCTGCGCAAATCACGAAGCACGGAGGCAAGCACCATTTTCAAGCGGTCCTTATCAATATTTAAGGTATCTTTCTCATCTATCTTAGTATAGCGTACCCATGATACATCGAACGTAGTTCCGTATTGGTGGGCAGAGTTGAGAGAAGAGTTCGTATTCCTTTTTCTCAATTTCTTGACATCGGCAACCGTACGGGTTACACTGGTTACCTTTATTTTATAGATGGAAGCATTCAAGTTTTTCAATGAGTCTTGGAAGTTTTTCCCGATATCCTCCAGCAGATTAGCGGCTTCCGGCACCAAATACGGAATAGAGTGCGTCAACTCCTCTACCTCGTAATAGTCATTCGTCTTGATCTCCACCATATCCCGGGAGGCGTGCTCCGCTCCTTCCCTCGAAGAGACAGGCTCTATGCCGATCTTCTTCGCGACGGACAAATGAACGTCATTCAAATCATTAAAATCACGATTATAGCTTCCATTGTACCAAATCTTCTTCAATTCACCTCTTTTCTCCTTACAAGAAGAAAAAGCCGTCGCCGACACGATCACGACCAGCAACAACATCACATTAAACACAGTCTTCATCTTCATTACCTTCGTTTTGCCTGACAAACATACGGAAAAATCCGAAATTACCCCTTAACTCCAATTAGTTTTTCTCTAAATGGTAGACGGACGGCTGAAAGATGTGTTCCCGTGAAATAAAACTTCTCCCTTTGCATCAATGGATAAAGAATATTACTAATTTTGTAACTTGATTCGAATAATAAAAAATAGCACATCTTTTTGAAGCGTAATTTAATAAAAGGAATAGCGGATGATTGAAAGAATTTATATTCTTGAAAGCGTAGACCCGGTAATTTTCTACGGTGTGAATAACTCTAATATGCAATTGATCAAGACATTGTTTCCGAAATTGCGTATCGTTGCCCGTGGAAATGTGATGAAAGTGATTGGAGATGAGGATGAGTCCGAGCTTTTTCTCAAGAAAATCCGTGAGGTGGAAAAATACTGTGAGGAGTTTAACTCGCTCTCCGAAGACGTGATTCTGGATATTATCAAAGGAAAAGGTCCCACGGTCGTGAAGCAGGAGAACCTGATCATCCACGGCATGAATGGCAAGCCGATTACCGCACGTACCGAGAATCAACAGTTATTGGTAAAGGCTTTCGAGAACAACGATCTGGTTTTCGCCACAGGACCCGCCGGTTCGGGCAAAACATTCGTCGCTATCGCCCTAGCCGTAAAAGCATTAAAGAATAAGGAAGTACGGAAGATCATCTTAAGCCGTCCCGCCGTGGAAGCCGGAGAAAAACTGGGTTTCTTGCCGGGTGAGATGAAAGATAAGCTAGATCCCTATCTGCAACCGCTTTACGATGCCTTGCAGGATATGATACCGGCAGCTAAGCTGAAGGAATATATGGAGAATAACGTGATACAGATCGCCCCGCTAGCGTTTATGCGCGGTCGTACCTTAAACGACGCCGTCATTATATTGGACGAGGCGCAAAACACGACGACGCATCAAATCAAGATGTTCTTGACCCGCTTGGGTATGAACGCCAAGATGATCGTCACCGGAGATGTCACGCAGATAGACCTTCCGCCTTCTACCACGTCCGGATTGATACAGGCCATGCAAATATTGAAGGGCGTAAACGGGATCGGTAAGATCGAGTTCACCAAGAAAGATATTGTCCGGCATAAACTTGTCCAACGAATCGTAGAGGCTTATGATAAGTTCGATGATAAACGGAAGAAAGAGATCAAAGAGGCAAAAGAGAAGAAAACGAATATAGACAACAACTAAAAGTAAGAGTCATGAAGAAGGCATTAGTTAAAACAGACTTCAATTTCCCGCGACAAAAGAGCGTATACCATGGGAAAGTACGCGACGTATACAACATCAATGACGAGGTATTGGTAATGGTCGCTACAGACCGTATTTCCGCTTTCGATGTTATCTTGCCGGAAGGTATTCCTTACAAGGGACAAATGTTAAACCAGATCGCCGCCAAGTTCCTTGACGCTACGACTGATATTTGTCCGAACTGGAAAATGGCTACTCCGGACCCGATGGTAACGGTTGGCGTTCAATGCCAAGGTTTCCCGGTTGAGATGATCGTACGCGGTTATCTGTGCGGAAGCGCATGGCGTGCTTATAAGAGCGGCGTGCGTGAGATCTGCGGCGTGAAACTACCGGAGGGTATGCGTGAGAACCAACGTTTCCCCGAACCCATCATCACCCCGACCACAAAGGCTGAGATCGGAGAGCATGATCAAGATATCTCTAAAGAGGAGATTCTCGCTAAAGGTTTGGTCTCTAAAGAGGACTACGAGGTTCTTGAGAAATATACGATGGCCTTGTTTAAACGCGGTACCGAGATCGCTAAGGAACGTGGCTTGATCTTGGTTGACACGAAATATGAGTTCGGTCATCGTGACGGCAAGATCTATTTGATCGACGAGATCCATACTCCGGATTCCTCCCGTTATTTCTACTCAGAAGGATACGAGGATCGTTTTGCCAAAGGGGAACCGCAGAAGCAACTTTCCAAGGAGTTCGTCCGCGAATGGTTGATGGAAAATGGCTTCCAAGGTAAATCCGGACAGAAAGTTCCTGAAATGACACCGGAGATCGTAGAAGGAATCAGCAACCGATATATCGAATTGTTCGAGCATATCACAGGGGAGACTTTCGTAAAAGGCGAGACTGATAACTTGCTGAACCGCATCGAGAAAAACGTTACCGAATATTTACAGAATAAATAAGATACCGCACATGACACAGTATGGTTCAGAGACAATACTTCCTTATAACAAAGAGGAACAAAAGGGCACGCAAGTCAAACGTATGTTCGACTCGATAGCCGAAACGTATGATCAACTCAACCATACTCTCTCATTTGGTATCGACAAGATATGGCGCAGGAAAGGGATCGCTTTCCTGCGTCCTTTCTCTCCTAAAACGATACTGGATATCGCTACCGGTACCGGAGACTTGGCTATCTCCATGTACAAAAAGCTGCGACCCGACCATATCGTCGGTGCCGACATCTCGTTAGGCATGATGGAAGTGGGACGGAAAAAAGTAGCTGCCGCCGGTTATTCGGAGTATATATCCTTCGAGCAACAGGACTGTACGGCCTTGACCTACGAGGAAAACTCGTTCGATGCCGTAACCGCCGCTTTCGGGGTTCGTAATTTTGAGAACATAGAGCAAGGTATCTCAGAGATGTACCGGGTGCTGAAACCCGGTGGGCATATCATGATCTTGGAACTTTCCACACCGGAACATTTTCCCATGAGACAACTCTACCAGATCTATTCAAAGACCGTCATCCCCTTTATCGGACGTCTACTCTCTAAAGAAAAAGTCGCGTATAATTATTTGCCGGCTTCCATCAAGGTAGTTCCTCAGGGAAAGGTCATGACGGATTTACTCACCCGCCAAGGCTTCAAGCAGGCCCGTGTACGGACCTTTACCTTCGGGATCTGTTCATTATATACAGGATCTAAAGAATAAACAATAAAAAGGTTATGCAGAAATATGGCTTACTGGGATATCCCCTCGGACATTCGTTTTCTAAAACGTATTTCAACCAGAAGTTTGAGGCGGAGAAGATCGACGCTGAGTACTTGAATTTCGAGATTCCCTCTATCAAGGAGATTAAGAACGTAATCAAAGAAAACCCTGAACTTAACGGTTTAAACGTGACCATTCCTTATAAGGAACAAGTAATCCCATATTTAGACGATTTGGATGACGATGCCCGTCAGATCGGAGCGGTAAATGTCATCAAGTTCACAAAAGGTCTTTTCGGCAAACTTAAACTGAAAGGATATAACTCGGATATTATCGGATTCAAGCAATCGATTGATCCTTTATTGAAAGAAACGCACCGGAAAGCGTTGATCCTTGGTACGGGAGGGGCGTCGAAGGCAGTCTTCCACGGACTGAAACAGCTAGGCGTTGGTGCCACGCTGGTTTCTCGCAAACCGAAAGAATTTTGTATCACGTACGATGAGATTACTCCGAAAACCATGGAGCAATATACGGTGATCGTAAACACGACTCCCTTAGGCATGTTCCCTAATATAGACTCATGTCCGGATATCCCGTACGATTTACTTACGCCGAATCATCTATTGTATGATTTACTTTACAATCCGGATGAGACCCTTTTCATGAAGAAAGGAAAAGAAAAAGGCGCCGTCGTGAAAAATGGTCTGGAAATGCTTCTATTACAGGCTTTCGCCGCTTGGGAGATCTGGCAGAAATAGATCGAACGATATCTTTCCAACCACATGATTTGATGAAGCTAGCTTCGTGAGCCAATGAAGTTAGCTTCGTTAGTCAATGAAGTTAACTTACTTCAACCAAGTCAATACATAGTCCGGTGTAACTTGATATGCCAACTCATATTCCCGGCATGCCTCGGTCCGGGTTTCTCGTCCCTTAAACGTCCCACTCGATAAATAAGGAAAAGGATTCACGTGAAGATGCTTTTGAAAGTCCACTCCTTCCTGCCCGATTATCTTGAACAAGGTTTCTTTGGCGCACCAATGGATTAATAGATGCTCGACCTCATGCTCCAGATCGATACCCGCCTCTTCCTCCGGATTCATAAAGCGACTTCGTATTTTCAAGATCCGGTCCGAACGATACTCGATATCGATCCCTGTCGGACGCTTATCCAAGATTACCGCCACATAATCTTTCGTATGAGATATACTTATATATAAAGGTACGCACGCGAGGAACGGGGCACCCGTAGAATGATAGTCAACCCTTACCTCCTCTCCTAAAAGCTCTTTTAAAAGCACCCGGCTGGCGAAACGTTCCTGCCTCCGCTTCTCTGCCGATACCCGCTCCAAAAAAGAAGAATAGTCCGCTTTATGCTCAAGCATCCCCAAAAGCTCATCAGAACTTTCTTCCATTTTCCAGACTCCATGCAGCGGCGAGAGTTGTTTATATAGCAAGGCCATATTATTCTTTCCAACTAAAAGTTTGTATAAGTTCTATGATATCTTCCCGGATATATTGGATAGCGGGAGCTAATGAATCCGCATTGGGTTTACAGTCAAAATACAAGGCTCCCCGGAAGAAATTCGATACACTATCTGTCAACAGGAATTGTATGGGAGAAGCCGATTCTCCATCCAGAAGAAACAGCGAGCCATAAACGTTTGCGGCAGGGTTGGAATACGCTTTCTCCGATATCCGATTCTCCGACTTTATTTGGCGGGCGACGAAAGAGCGGCTTTCCGTCTCCACCGTCACCAAGGACGCGGGAGTAATTGGCAAATAGCTGCAATAAAGCTTAGCCTCTAACTCCGGATACGAGATATTCAAGCCCGTAACACCCTTCTTTTGATCCGGCACCTCTATGACCGCAGTCTGAGAGACATCAAAATTAAAAGGCAGGTAACTGAGATCAAGCGGTTTATATTGTGCCTTCGAAGGTTCGATACGAACATAGCCCCGTGGCTTCGGCGTATATTCCACACACGAAATACAGCATATCCCTAAAAACAGAGACCCTCCTATGACAGCAGCTATCCATTTCATAAACATTTACTTCGTATCTTTCCCATTCTCATCATTCCCTGTACCTTCAAGGATACGGTTAAATTTAACCTTTAATATCCTCCTGTTATCCACTTCCAGCACTTGGAAACGATATTCCTTAAAATCTATAATCTCCCTACGGCGTGGAAAATCCCCTTTTATCTCCAACAAAAGACCGGCCAAAGTTTCCACTTCTTCCGTCAATTTACCAAAATCTGAGGGATCGGCATCGATAACCCGGAAGAAATCCGTCAATAATATCTTTGCCTCAAAGATCAAGCTACCGTCTGCTAAACGGATGAATTGTTGCTCATCCTCATCATACTCATCGGAGATCTCTCCGACAATTTCCTCTAGGATATCTTCCATCGTCACGATACCGGAGGTACCGCCAAACTCATCGACTACGATCGCCATATGAATTTTATTGGTACGGAACTCTTCCAGCAAATCATCGATCTTCTTGGTTTCCGGCACGAAATAGGCCGGTCTGATCAAGCTCTGCCAACGGAATGTATCGGGCTTGTCAATATAGGGCAATAAGTCCTTGATATATAAGATACCTTTTATATTATCCTCAGTCTCGGAATATACCGGAATACGCGAATAGCCGGATTTGATAATAAAATCAACCACCTCACGGAAACTGATCTTGATCTCGATATCTTCCATATCCAGACGAGGAGTCATGATCTCATCAGCGGTCTTATTATAAAACTTGATAATCTCCGCCAGCATCTCCTTCTCCTCCGGGATCTCGGTAGAGGTTAGCTCTAACGCTTTAGAAAGCTCATCTACAGAGATATCATATTTCTTTTTCGCTAACGCTTTATTGATGACCGATGTGGAATTAACCAAGATTTTCGAGAATGGGCGGCAGAAGCGTTCCAAACCACTTAATACGGAGGCTGAAAAACGAACAAAACGCAAAGAATTCTTCTGTGCGTAAATCTTAGGCATGATCTCCCCAAAAAGTAAAAGCAAGAAAGTCAGTAGAATCGTCTCAAGTACAAAGCCTAGAAGAGGAGCGGCCGAGAAATTAATCCAAGCGTTAATCGCATAGGTACACAACATAACGACCGCCACATTTACGAAATTATTAGCGATCAATATAGATGCCAATAGATACTCCGAACGTTCAAGGAGACGTTTGATAACAGGATCTGCCGGGCGATTCTCTTCCCCGATCTCATTTAGGTCGCCCGGGGTTAGAGAAAAGAATGCCACTTCAGAGGCCGACACGAAGCCGGAAACAAACAGCAGTAAAAAGGCAAGGCTTAATGCGATCACAGGACCCGCTGTCAGCGCCTGCACCGTTACGTTTTCAAATAAGCCCGATAAATAATAGTCCGAGTCCAAGGGAAACAGTATTAGTTAAACAATATCAGAACGGGAGATCATCCGCGTCACTGGATTCTGAGAATGCGCTAGGCTGCGAGGCGGCTGGCTGTTGATAAGCGGTATTTGGCGCCGTAGTCGGTTGAGCCGATTGTCCTTGCCCCACATTGGGCTGCATACTACCGCCTTGTGCAGTCGTATTTCCACCATCGGCCGGACGGGAACCCGTACTGTAAAACTCGATACGATCCGCATGGATCTCCGTAACATATCGTTTCACGCCGCTTTGGTCATCATAATTACGAGTACGAATCTTGCCTTCCACATATACACCGGAACCTTTACGTACCCATTTTTCCACGAAAGGAACCAAATCCCGACGAACTACGATATTATGCCACTCCGTACGTTCCGGAACCACCGTTCCATTTGCCAACGTATACCCACGTTCCGAGGTTGCCAGCGGGAAATTAGCGACAGCGGCACCACTGTCAAAATAGCGAACGTCAGGATCTTTGCCTACGTTGCCGATCAATATAACCTTATTCAATGACATAATTCAAATTCTTAATAACCATACAAAGAAACACAAATTCAATCATTCTCACAAGTTTCCGTTTAATTTCTCTAAATCAGATAGTGAAATTTCACCTATGTGAGTTTCAAGACTATAGAAGAGACAGTTGTAGAGATCTCATTCACAGATGGTATCTAAAAGAACCAAATTGAAGAACGAATTTGAAGAACCAAATTAAAGAACCGATATGATGGAACAACAGATATTCATTAACGAGATACAGACATCTTTTGTATTGAGGCAACCAAAGTCAACTAAGCCGACCAATATCTATTTAGTATGTCGGATACAAGGGAAGCAAGTTAAACTAGCTACAGGGGTTAAAGTGTATCCAGAGCACTGGAACACAAAGAAACAAGAAGCCTATATAAGTGTTCGTCTAACAGAACTAGATAATCAGAATAATGAAATCGCCAATAAAAAAATTAAAGCACTTAGAGACAGTGTAGCGTCTTATAAAGAGTATCTTTGTGATAATCCCGACAAGATCACGAACAGCTTAAACATCCTGCGGGAGTATATCTATAAAGACTATAAGCATATAAATAGAATTAGTAAAATGAAACAGCAGATCAGCGCAACATTAGAAATGAAGCAACTTATAGATAGGCAAAGCACAAAAGAATCTACCAAGAAGGGGAATATTGGTGCTATAGGATACCTAGAAACATTCCTAAAAGCATCCAAAATTGATAACACTTGGAATAACATAAACCTTGAAACACTAGAGCAGTTCAAACAATATTATATAAATAAGAAGACTAACGCTACTACGATCAATGCTTATATCAAGAGGATACTTGCAGTATGCAGAATTGCTAACAAATCTAGCAAAATTCAATTTAGCTTTGAGGGTAACAACTTACACTTATTAGAATTAATTAAGGATAACACTAATAAAACTAAGCGTAAGAATAAACAAGTGGCACTAACGGAGGAACAAGTAATGTCACTATACAGCTACACCCCAAAAGGAAGGAAAGCTACAGAGTTAGAAGAGATTAGAGACATATTTATACTTCAATGTTTAGTTGGGCAACGTATATCAGATATGCCTAAATTCTTTAATGGAGACTACAAGTATGATAGCAAGACGAACACCATAACTATAACACAACAAAAAACTAATGAAATGGCTATCATACCATTACTTCCATTGGCTAGAGAGATATTAAACAAGTACAATAATAAAAAGATGATAGTAGATATAAATACTATTAAAGACTTTAGAATGAATAAAGATATTAAACGTATTGCCGAGGCTGTAGGACTTAATGAACCTATAGAATACCAAGAGCAGAAAGGTACTGATATATTGAATATTACCAAACCATTACACCAGATGATACATTCACACACGGCAAGGCATACATTTGTCACAATTATGTGTCGTATGGGAATACCTAAAGACGCTGTGATTATAGCAACTGGACACGAAGATACAACTATGATAGATGCAGTATATGAACATCTTAATGAACAGGACAAAGCCAACAAGGTACATTCCGCATTCAATAAACTAGATGGTAAACTATTTAAAATGGATCAAGTAGCCACTCCAATTATAGCTAAAGATGAGAATAAGCCCCCGAAACCCAAGACTAATATATTAGATTATTTATTTGCGGAAACTACTTTATTGAGACTTGACCAACTACATAGTAGGGATGTCAATATTTATGAGTTGCCAGATATATCTAAAGCAATCAGAGTTATTAAAGACCTATCTACTATAAGTAAAGCTCAATCATTCTTAAATGGCATTGACAAAACTATACTATATGGACGTATTAATAAGATCTCAGAAATATTATGGTATATAGGTAAACATTATGCAGATGCTACATTATATCAGTTATACGAACAAAAGGTTATTGAGCTAGGTTTATCAGATAGCATTAATCAGATCACGAGTGAGGATATATTACACCATCTTTGGCAGCAGGAGATAAGTAATGAAGAGCTAGACTGAAACTCCAACACAAAATTAAGCCTAATCCTTTAACAATAAACCCCAGCCCACCAATTAAGGCAAGCTGGGGTTTATAATTAAAATTTAGGTAGAAATCTTAGACCATCTACCATTTACTAAGGTAAATCTTTGAGCCTTATTAGAAGGAATCATAATAACCTTCTTATAGTAGCTACCGTTATCGGCTGCTGTAGTAGTCGGACAGTATTTATAATCTATAGTACCAAAGTTCCTAACAGTATTAGTACTATACCAATAGGCATTAACTTTAGTTCCATCTGTAAAGAAGTTAATGTAGTATGCTGTATCTGACTGGCTATCTTTCTTATCCTTCACTAAGGACTTATATTTAGATACTTCCATTAAGTGAGTATCATAGCCTTCATACTTAATATCTCTTACCTTTATTTCGGCTACTACCTTCTTATCATTATAAGTAAAATAGTAGTCCACTGGTGCATATTTATCTTCTGTAGGATACAGATTAGTAGCACCCACTTGTATTAAAAATGATTCTAGTAGTTTCCTTCCATTTAGTTCTAATTCATTAAATTTGTCCATTTAAGCTAGTAGTTTGTACTAGCCTGTATTCCATTATACATAAATCATTAGCCATTCACATTAACCATATACCATTTACAGGCTAATGGGTTATTATTCTTTAGCAGGTTCTTCTTTAGTTTGTAAATCCTGCTGTACCATCTGTAACAGTCCAGCTACATCTTTATAAGGCTGCTGGACTAAGTAGTTAATAATTGCGTTAATAGTTTGTTCTGACATACGTTTCATTCACTTAGTATATTTAATGCTTCATCTGATTCTGATATAACTGCATTTCCTTCTTCATCTACCCACATAGTTCTTATCTTTAATAGCCTTAATAACCCTATCTGTTTCTTCTGTGATATGTTGTTTAATCTCATTTACTACAATCCTAATAAGGAAATACATTAGAACTGCTAAGAATGTTAGTAATACATAGGTTGTAAACATAGTATATATAGTTTAAGTAGTTAATAATCAAAGTAAAGTAAGGCTATCTTCACAGACTACCTTACTAAATGAATAACGAATCTCAATAATAATCTTTATGTTTGGATAATCTATAAGATAGTAAATCTAAATACAGAATTTGGTGTGTAAATAAATAGATATAATCTTTGTGGTGTGATAATCTATAAGGGAAATCTTTGTATTAGAAGTGTCTGTAATCTTATTACTTTGATTAGTAGTAAAATAGAACTAAATTACTCACTAACCAGACCGATAAAGCCATTCCCATATAACTCTTTATCGTATTACAAATATAATAATATTATTTTACATATTAAAACTAAGTTACAATATTTTTAATATTTCATTTAAACACTATCTTAGGTGTGATTATTACAATTGAGAATAAAGGTTTAGTAGTATATCTGTAAGGAAATCATTTTCTTCTACAGTTTTAAATCTTTTCCTGTCTTTAAGTTTAGTAGCATTATAATAAAGAGAGAAATTAGCTGTTAGTTCATTAGTGCCAGCTAGTAAACCTGCCATCATTATACATTTAGAACCTTTGTAAAACTTAATACAACCACCTTCTTTATAAAGTCGGATGATATATTTAATTCCTATGCTGTTTAAAATTTCCTTAGCTTTAATACCAGCTTCTACTGCATCTTCCTTTAGCTTTAATATTCTAGCTTCTTCTGATTCCTTTGTACTGGGTGTAAAGTCAATAACCATAGCTTACTTAATTTTAATGTACTGAATAATATAACCTCTTACCTGCTTACCATCTATTCTTTTCCTAGCTTCCTTAATCTTAGCATAATCTTCAAAGTCTTTAATGCTAGCTTTTCCTTTGATTCCTAATGTACCATAAATACTATTCAAGCAATCTTTAATATCAGCAGAAGGAATAAATTCACCGATTCTAAATGCAGGAATAGTAAGCAGTAACTTAGCTACCTTAGCATTATTATCCATCTTTTCAGAGATACTAATAAGAAGTCTTTGAATATGTGAAGTATGATATTTAAGTTCCCTAATCTGTTCCATACCTAGTAGTTCATAAGCATCTTTGATATAGCTATATTTCTTCTTTAATAAGGCTAATCTATCATTATCTGTAAGACTGAATACCATACCTTCCTTTCTTTGCATTATAGAATCATATTCTTCTATAGCATCCTTAAAGGTAGTTCTGGCTGAATCATTCTTTAATAGCTTATCAGAAGTCTTATCTGTACTGCATCCTACAGCCATACCAGCCTTATTATATTCAGTGCTTAAATTAACCTGTAAACTGTATGTATGGTTAAGTACCTTGAAGTTATAAATATCCAGCTTCATCCTATTAGGATCAAATATAAATTCACCAGTATCTTCATCCTTCCAAATGTAATGATAGATGCTTTCTTTAGTTCCTTCCTTAATTTCCTTATCACTATTAACCTTAGTAATATATGATTTAGCTTTCTGTTCTTCTTCCAGAACAACCTGCTTATATTCTTCATAAGTAAGGTCTGTATTGTATCTGGTAGCTTTATAAAGATGTGTGATAGAATCTGCATACTGGGTATCTCTAATTCTACCAGCTATCTGTCTTACCTGTGTACTAATATCCATTAAGGTCTGTGCCTTAGTGCTTTCTGATATAATATAAATTTTACCTTCTATATCAAACAAGTCACAGCCTTCAAAGCAGGTGGAAGTATAAAAGTTTATCTTCTTCACAGGATCAGTAGTTTCACCATTGGTAACACCTTGACAAGTATGCTTATAGGTTTCATTATTCTTACTAAAGATGATTCTGGTATTCTCATTAGTAAGGTTACAGTTCTTAATCATAGTGGCTATAAATTCCACCGAGTTTACAAAGAAGTGAGCATTACCGAATACTTTACCTTCTAAGAAGTCATTGATAACTTTCTTCACTGTAGCACCTACATACTTACATTGTACCGCATTTACCTTTACTTCGGTCTTATCTTCCCAGTCTATCTTAAAGGTCGGAATATCCTTTAGTTCTTCCAGCATTAAATCATATTCAATAGGGGTAGCTGTTAAGAATGACCATTCTTTGAATTTAGTATATTCATCTAGTACAGTCCTTACAGCCTTGTTCCTAAATACATACTGAATAAATAACAGGTGTAGTTCATCTATTAGTAAGAAGAAGTTATAACCAGTAATACCAGCAACTTTAGCTAAACTATCATAAGTACACATAATCTTTTTAGCACCTTTCTTAGTATTCAGATACTCTTTAATCTCGTATGTAGTAACACCTTCATAAACACCTAGTACATTAACCTTACCATCTGTATTATATTTCTGCATCTTATTCTTAATTAGTGATACAAAGGGAACACATATAATAGTATCTTTACCATCTTCTAAAGCTATAGATGTTCCACCGCATCCTACTTTACCTTTATCTATTAAATATCCTACTGGTAAACCATTCTCTTTGAATAATGGATATTCACCTAAATACTTGTACTCTTTAGTAATAATAATGTTTGTCATAATTGTAAATTGTTTGTTTAGTTAGTTGGTTTAAAATCTGGAGTTTAGAAGCATCTGTAGTTTGAATTATGGGGTGTGACATTTTTGGGTATTCTTTCTATAGAAGATTGAGGTTTCATTACCAAAATTTGTCACACTTGAAATAAAATAATAAGCGTATCACTACGCTTACTATTCCTTGTTAAACTAACTCAAACTCACAAATTATGAATGAATAATTAACTTCAATACCTAAAATATGCTCAAAAGGTACTTATGGTAATAACTTTGTGATTCTTAGATGTGAATTAAGTGGAAGAACTGGCTAATCAGCTAGCCAGTCCACTTAGATAATCGAATTAAAATCTATGTTTCAGTATGATAGTTTCCTTCATTTATTGTAAGACAAAGATAGTGAAATATTTTGACATACGCAAATTAATTATAACAAATTTTAAAATTTATATTGAGGCTGCTATAACAGCTATATTCTTGTATTACAGTACGCAAAGTGATGGATGAATGAACTTAAAGTAAAGTTTCTTATCGCTTCTTTCCACTAGACCAGCTTCTAAAGCTGAATATACTGTATTATGTTGTACTCCTATTTCGTGAACTATTCTATTCAGAGATAAATCTACTATATTTGATGCTATTCTAGTCCAGCACTTGAATCGGATTAGGAAACCTATTACATTCCTATCTACATCTGTATCTAATAGGCTACTATCTATGGTTACAAAGAACTTGGTAGGTTCTGTATAGCTATACTTATTACCGCATCCAGTTCTATCTATGGTTAGGTTGGCTACTTCTTCAAACTTCTTTAGATGGTTAAAGATGGTAGTTTCACTAACACCTGTTATTCTTACTATATCTTTAATAGTACTATCTGGATTCTTACTAATGGCTACTAGGGCGCAGAAGTAAGTAAATGCTTCATTATTAGTAAGAGATTGTAGTATAGGTATGCTTAATTTGATATTCATTGCTTAGGGTGTTTGATAATTGATAGAGGTTATCTATATTTGTATATTATTTAATCTATATGGCTATGTCGGAGGATCAGAAGGAATGCTTTGTAATAATGCCCATTAGTGATGCAGAAGGCTATGATAAAGGACATTTTACTAGAGTATATTATGATATTATTAAACCAGCAGTAGAAAGCGCTGGTCACAAACCTATTAGGGCAGATGAAGTTGTTTCATCAAATCTAATTCAATTAGATATAGTAGAAAGACTTATTTATGCACCTTTAGCTATATGTGATATTAGCAGTCGTAATCCTAATGTGTTTTATGAACTGGGGATTAGACACGCATTTAATAAGCCTGTAGTTCTGATGAAAGATAATGTTACACCTAATGCTTTTGATATAAGTTCTTTTCGATATATTGAATATACAAAAGAGATGGGCTATAGAGATGTAACATCTGCTATTAAACAATTAAAAGAATTTATACTAAGTACAGTTAACGATTGGAATATAGACAAAGGTGTAAACTCTATTATTAAATTATTACCCGATAATAAGGAAAATCCAACTAATCTTATTTCCGAATTTATATTACAAGAAGCACAGCAATTATGTAAAGATCTTAATTCCAAGAATCTTTTCCTATTAGAAGATTTATTTAAGGATCGCTTAAACTCACTTGAACAGTTATGTATTACAAAGTCCGATAAATTAGTATGTGAGTATTTGAGATCTAAATTTCATTTTCAATATAAGAACCAAATATTTATAAGCGAATAGAATTATGGATATTCTGATGGCATTTCTTACAAAGAGACATTAAATTCTTTGGATTATACGCCAAGCTTCTCCTTTTCAAATGGTCTGTAGTAGACATAAAACTAGTAATATGATGTACATCTACTGCTAATACTACTTTATCTTCTTTCAAACATAGTTCACATAATGGCTGCTGCATTAGCTTAGCTAGCCTTAATTCTTTCCATTTGGTAGATTGGTATATCTTCTGTCTTTCTTCCCTGTTAAATGTTCTGGAAGGTTGCTTATTCGGTTTCTTTAGATATGGCATATAGTTCTGCTGGTATTATGTATTCACCTTCTTCATTCTGTACTTCCAATGGTGCTAATTTACTATTCATTGTATAGTTGGACTTCTTAGCATAGCATCTTATAGTATTGAATTGCACTCTTAGTAGTTCTAATACAGATTCTTCTGTTACATCTTCCAGCCCTACTTCCATACATCTTATTACTGCTTTCTGTAGGAAATCTTCTACAGTTTGGGACATATAGATAGTATCTTTATAATAAGTAGTGTATTGCTTTACTAATTCGGGATAATGCTTAGCTATTATATCAGCTATCTTAGAAGCATTTCTATGAAGTGGCTTATCTATTACTGTATTGTAGCTGTACTGGTCATATTGTGGCTTCCAGTTAATTATCTTATCTGCTGTTTCTATATCAATGTGAAATAGTGCAGCTGCTTTGTCTAGTCCGTAATCATAAACATACTGTAGAAGGACTGATTTAGGAGGTCTTATCATTTTTGAATTTAATGTATTGGTTAATAGTTTCTCTATTGTAATCGAAGAAGTCCTTTAGTATGGATTCTATCAGTGGTGCTTTATCTGATTTGTGGTTAGTATGTTCATCTATAAGGTCTAGATTCCTGTTGAAGAAATCTGCTAATATCAATCTTAGTAGTTTAGACCTGTCTTTACCTAGTAATTGCTGTAGTTCTGTTAGCAGCAGGTCGGTATTCAAGTCTATTTTAGCTTTAATTTCTATTGGGTAATTACTTCTTCTTTCCATAGTTTAGCCTTTAATTGTATTACAAATTTACTAATACCTTAACAGACTTCCAAATAAATAATTCACATTCTTTAATAATTATATTGCAATGATTATAAGCCTATTAGAGCCATTATATAGCTTTATAAATCATAAAAATTAAATAGGCTATAATATGATAAATTACACTATTCCAAAGGACATTGAAAAGGATGCTAAGGTATATATGCAGAATGTACTGGAACAGCTAGATAGTACTGGTATGTTAGAGAATGTGGATAGTGCAGCTTTAACAATGCTGGCTAGAAACTATAGTATGTTCATTAAGGCATCCAAACAGTTAGAAGATGAAGGTTTGACTGTTACCAGTGATAGAGGTAACATAGCACCGCACCCAGCTATTAAGATTGCTAAAGATGCACAAACACAAGCTATGAAAGTTATGCTGGAGTTCGGACTAACAGCTAAAGCTAGAACTAAATTGCCTAAAGTAGAGCAGGACGGATATAGCCCGTTTGAGCAATTTATAAAGGAAGGAAAGGAAGTTAGATAATGAATACCAAACTTTACTATGATTACTGTAGTAAGGTTCTTAATGGTGAAATAATAGCTGGTGAGACTATTAAGCTGGCTTGTAAGAGATTCCAGAATGACCTTAAAAGGGATGATTTGGAATTTAAAGAGGATAAGGTAGATAGAGCCATTCTATTCATTAGCACATTGAAGCATTATACAGGTAAACATTCTGGTAAACCATTCACCTTAGAAGGATGGCAGCAATTTATAATAGCTAATATAGTTGGATTCTACTGGAAGGGAACTACTACCAGAAGATATACTAGCAGCTATATAGAAGTAAGTAGAAAGCAGGGTAAGACAGCTTTAGCTGCTGCTTTATGCTTGTATTATTTAATAGCTGATGGTGAAGATGGTGCAGAAGTATTATTGGCTGCTAATAGCAAGGAACAGGCTAAAATTGCATTCGATATGTGTAGCAAGTTTAGTAAGGGACTGGATTCTAAAGGTAAGTATCTTACCGCTTATAGGGCTGATATTCTGTTTAACCTTACTAATTCCAAGTTGAAAGTATTGGCTGCTGATGATAGTAAGTTAGATGGTTTTAATGCCAGTTTTGGGTTGTTGGATGAATATCACGCCGCTAAGAATAGTAAGGTTAGGGATGTTATCAAGTCTAGTATGGGAATGAGAATGAACCCACATCTTTGTACTATTACTACCGCTGGATTTGACAAGACCTTACCCTGTTATCAATTAAGAACCGTAGCTATAGAGGTGCTGAACGGCTTAAAGATAGATGATGAAATGTTTATAGCTATCTATTCTTTAGATACTGCTGATGATTGGAGAGATGAAATGAATTGGGTTAAATGTGCACCAAACTTAGATATTACAGTTACTTCCAAATACATTAGGGGGCAGGTACAGCAAGCTATTAATAACCCTGCTGATGAAGTCGGAGTTAAAACTAAGACTTTGAATCTATGGTGTGACAGTTCTAATGTGTGGCTTCCAGAAGATTATATAGTTAAGTCCAGTAAAGAAGTTGAGCTTAATAAGTTCGCTGGTATGGATTGCTATGTAGGTGTGGATTTGGCTGCTACTTCGGATTTGACTGCTGTAGCTTACTTAGTAGTACTGGATGGTACTTACTACTTCAAAACACATTACTATCTTCCAGAATCAGCATTAAAGGATAAGGCAGATAAGGAACTTTACAAATACTGGAAGCAGCAGGGTTATCTTACTGTTACCAGTGGTAATGTTACTGATTATGACTATATAACCGCTGATATGCTTAGATATGCTGATGTGGTTAATATCCAGTCTGTAGGATATGACAAGTATAATGCTACACAATGGGCTATAGATTCTACAGAGCAGGGACTACCATTAGAAGAATATCCGCAAACACTAGGTAACTTTAATATGCCTACTAGAGAACTGGAAAGGCTAATACTATCTGGTAAGGCAGTTATTGATAACAATGAAATAAATAGGTACTGCTTTAGAAATGTTACTTTGAAGTCTGATTATAATGGCAATGTTAAACCGAATAAGGCAGTAGACAAGAAGAAGATAGATGGAACTATAGCAATGATACAGGCTTTAGGTATGTTTTTGCGAAACCCTAGATTTAGCAATGAAATAATCACAATATAATGGGACTCTTTACTAATTGGTTTAAAAAGAAAGAACCAGCGCAGGAAACCAGAGGGTTATTCTGTGATTCATTGATGTATAATATGAATGGTGGCTACACTACTAATAAGGCTATGCTTCTTAGTACTGTTTACAGATGCGTGGATGTTATTAGTGACGCAGTGGCACAATTACCATTAGAGCCATACTACATTAATGATTCTGGTTATAAGGAGAAATTTATTAAGCATCCTACCTATTATTTACTGAACAAAGAACCTAATCAGAAGATGAGTAGGTTTACTTTTATAAAGACTTTGATAGTAAGTACACTGCTTAAAGGCAATGGATATGCTTATATAGAAAGAGATACTAAAGGAGATGCAGTAGCACTTCATTATTTACAGCCAGATTATGTTACTATTACTGAACAGAAGGACGGAATTAGATATAGTGTTGTAGGTATTAAAGGACTTGTAGAGCCTTGTAATATGATTCATATACTGAACTTTAGTTATAATGGTATTACAGGTATAAGCACTTTAGAACACGCTAGGCAGACTTTAGGACTGGCTACAGATTCAGAATCACACGCACAAGGATTCTTTAAAGGCGGTGCTAATCTGGCTGGAATCTTAAAGGTACAATCTACTTTAACTGGTAAGCAGAAGGTAGATTTAAAAACTAGCTGGCAGACAGCATTCAGCCCTACTACTGGTACACCTAATGGAGTGGCTGTATTAGAAGGAAATATGGACTTCCAGCCTATTACGGTGAATCCTTCTGATGCGCAGCTATTAGAAACCAGACAGTTTAACGTAATTGATATATGCAGGTTCTTCGGGGTATCACCTGTAAAGGCATTTGACTTATCTAAGAGCAGCTATAGTACTGTTGAGGCTACCCAGTTAGCTTTCCTTACTGATACATTGTCACCATTACTAGAGAAGATCGAATTGGAGTTTGAGCGTAAGCTATATAAGCCTTCTGAAAGAAGTAGAATAGATGTAAGATTTGATACATCTGTATTACTAAGAGCGGATAAACAATCTTTAGCAAACTACTACAATACACTATTTAATATCGGTGTGGTTAGTGCCAATGAGATCAGAAAGCAATTGGATTTACCTGCTGTAGATGGAGGTGATTCCCACTTTGTACAAGTAAACCTTATGGAACTAAAGAACGCTGCTAACAATATACCCACCAATAACGCAATAGACAATGATACAGACAATTTACAAGGGGACTGACTTAGTATTTAATATTAAGTTGGAAGATAAGGACGGTATTCCCTTTAGGGTAAGAAACACTTCTGAATTTATACTTAGACTTTACACCACAAACCCAGCAGAGTTTATAGAATGTAGTTTTAAGGATGGTGATTTGACTGGTATAATTGAGGAGGATAGAATAGATAAGGCGGTTATTAATTCATCTGACCTAGATAAGCTACAATCTGGACTAATCTATTACAGCTACAGCTTTAAAAGTCCTAATGCTATGTTCAATGATGCTTATTATGACGAGGTAGTTAAAGGGCAGACTAATTATTATTTGAAGTAATGGAACTACAGAGAGCAACTAAAGAAGGAGTATTAGAACTGGATAGAATCAGTGCCAAGATTGGTAGTACTGTTAATGCTGTATGGGGAACTGTAGAAGGTGATATTACTAAGCAGACAGACTTACAACTAGAATTGCAAGGTATTAAGGATTCAATACCAGTTACAGTACCCGCTGACGGTGGTAATGCAGATACTGTAAACGGACATACAGTGGAATGTGATGTACCTGCTGATGCCAAGTTTACTGATACTATATATAATGATTCCGCTTTAAAAGCCACTGTAGCCAACAAGGTGGATAAAGTATCTGGCAAAGGTTTGTCTACTAATGATTACACCAATCCAGAGAAGCAGAAATTGGCTGGACTTAGTAACTATGATGATTCAACACTAAGGCAATATATCACGTCTTTAGAGGAACAGAACAAGCTATTAAAGGAGCAAGTGGAAGCACTACAGGCTAGGGTTAATAATAAAGGTTGGATTCTATTAGAATAATAACACGATGAGAGAACTAAGAAACTGTAATGAAATCGTAAAGATGGATTCCAGAACAGTAGAAGGCTATGCTTTAGTATTCGGTAAGCAGTCTAGGGATTTAGGTGGCTTTACTGAAGTAATAGAACCTACAGCCTTAGAAGGTATATTAGAAAGGTCTGATATACTTTGTTTACTGAATCACAATGAGGACAGAGGTATATTAGCTAGGTCTAAATATGGTACTGGAAGCCTAGAATTAACTATAGATGATACTGGACTTAAATACAGGTTTGAAGCACCTAACACTGTTTTAGGTGATGAACTGTTAGAAGGTCTTAGAAGGGGTGACATTAGTACTTCTTCATTTGCCTTTACTATCGGTAAAGATACTTGGACTAAGAAGGAAGATGGTAGTTATTTAAGGACTATCAATAGCTTCAAAGAATTATTCGATGTATCACCTGTATATAGACCTGCGTATGATGATACTAGTGTTAAGATTGACACACGAAGTTTTGAAGCATTTAAAGAGCAGGAGAAGAAAGAACTAGATGCTTACTATGAAGAACTTAGGAGTAAGTTAAACTAATGAACACCTTAGAACTACTGGACAAGAAGGAACTGCTTAAAAAGAGAGCAGAGGAAATTATATCTGGTGCTGAGAAGGAAGTAAGAAAACTAAATGCTGGCGAGCAGGTAGAATTTGATACTCTTACTAAGGAAGTAGCAGATATAGATATTCAGATTAGAAAGATAGAGGAAGATAACCTTAAACAAACAACACATACAACTAATACTATGAAGGAAAAGTTTTCACTTTTAAAGGCTATCAATGATGTAGCCAATAACAGACAATTAGATGAGAGGGCACAAGAGGTAGTAGGTGCTGGTATAGCAGAAATGCGTAAGGCAGGACAATCCTATAGCGGTCAAATTGTATTGCCTATTGAGGAAAGAGCGGATATTCAAGCCACTGTAGCTACAGCAGGACAAGAGAATGTAGCAGAGGATAAATTGGGTATTTTAGAGCCATTGAGAGCTAGTCTAGTATTGGCACAAGCTGGTGCTTCTTATATGACTGGTTTAGTGGGTAATGTATCTATTCCTGTTTATTCTGGTTCTAATGTTAAATGGGCTGGTGAAAACAGTGATGCAGAAGATGGTGCAGGTACATTCAGTGAAGTAAACCTAGAGCCTAAAAGACTGACTGCATATATCGACGTATCTAAGCAGTTCTTAATTCAAGATTCTAACAGTGCAGAAGAAATGTTGAAACGTGATATTGTATCAGCTATTTCTAATAAGTTGGAAGCTACTATTTTGGGTACTGCTGCTGGTTCTGCTACACAACCTGCTGGTTTGCTTAATGGTGTAACTGCTGATACTGCTGCTGTTACTTATACAGACTTTGTAAATATGGAAGCTACATTGGAAAAGGCTAACGTAAGAGGTGATATTAAATTTATCGTATCTCCATCTGCTAAGGCTGTATTAAAGACAACTGCCGTAGGTGGTACGAAGTCTGATTTTAATATGATAATGAAGGATGGCGAAGTAAATGGTTATCCTGTGCTTTGCACATCTGCTGTAGCTGATAAAGGCATTGTTTACGGTAACTTTAGTGATCTGGTAATTGGTCAATGGGGCGGAATCGACTTAACAGTAGATCCATATACACAGGCTGCTAAAGGTAAAGTAAGACTTGTTATCAATGCTTACTTTGATGCTAAGCCTAGAAGAGCAGAAGCATTTGTTAAGAAGGTTCTTAAAGCCTAATTATAGTCTATTTAATAAGTAGTAAGCTATGTATATAACTTTAGAACAAGCTAAGAAACACCTGCTAGTAGATGAGGATTTTAGGGCAGATGATATGTACATTCTGGACTTAATTACTGTAGCAGAGGATTCAGTATCTAAACATTTAGACATAGCTTTAGATGAATTAGAAACAGGTGGTACTTTACCACCTGCTATAATTCACGCTATGTTACTAATGATAGGTAACTTATATGCAAATAGAGAGCCTGTAGCATTTGGTACAGTAGTTAAACTGCCTTATAGTTATGAATACCTTATAGGACTTTATAAACACTATGAAATAAAATGAGAGCAGGACTATTAAATTATCTGATTAGCATTCAAGCACCTGTAGTAGTTAAAGATGTATATGGGGCTAATGGTATAGATTGGAGAGATATTATAAGTACCAGAGCGCAGGTTACATATAATACTGGAAACAGACAGAACCAGAATAATGAAATAATCCACTGCTATACAGTTACCTTTACCATAAGGTTATATCACAAGGTTAATGAACAAATGCGAATTATTTGGAATGGTAATAAGTATAGGATTCTTAGTATTAACCGAGAATTATATAAGCAATCAATAACCATAGTAACTGAATTGATAAATGAATAATATAGAGGTAGATGCCAGACAGGTTACTTCTATGTTCGCTGATTTGACAAGCAGACAGCAAAGGCAGGTCTATAGAAATGCTTTAAGAAAGGGTGCTGGTATCTTAGTCGGTGAAACTAAAAGACAGCTAAGGCAGACTTTAGGCAGGGCAGCTTCTAGTAGAAACTGGTGGAATGGTAAGACCTTAATAAGTGGAATCAAAGCTAATGCTGATAGAAACGGAGAAGAAGCTAAAGTACATATTATGGGTGACTTTAGATTGAAGTTCTTTGAACTTGGTACCAGAGTTAGAAGAACCACTGGTAGTAATACTGCATCTGTTAGAGGGAGGAATCCTATTAGAAGGCAGAGAGTAGCAGCTAATAGAGGTAATATCAATGCAGCACATTTCTTTAGAACAGCTAAAACCAATAAGGAAAGAGAAATCTTTGATAATATGGATAACCTTATAAGCCAATCAATTCAGAGAATAGCAAATAGAACCAGACGATGAGTTTACAAGTAGGCAAAGCAATATATAACTTGCTTAGTAATGATGCTAATGTTACTGGCAGGGTACAAAATAAAATATATCCCTTAATTGCTGATACAGGTACTACATTTCCATTCATTGTTTATAGAAGAACAGGTATAGAACCATCTGATAGTAAAGATAGGTTTATCTATAAAGAAGATACTTATGTAGAAGTAGCTATAGCTTCTGATAAGTATAATGAAAGTATAGAAATAGCTGATTCGGTAAAGGATGCCTTACAAGGTAAAAGGGGTAACTATTCTGGTATTAACATACAGGATATTAGAATGACAAACGCAGATGAGGATTATATAGAAGATACATTCATTCAGAACCTTACATTCAACATAAAGACAAATGGCAGGACAAGTAATTAATGGCGGTGATTTGATGCTGTTTATAGATGGCAAATCTATAGCATTCGCAACCAGCCACAAACTAAGTATAAATGTAGAAACAGTGGAAACCACTTCTAAGGATAGCGGTGGTAAATGGGTAGCTAAGGCTGCTAGAAAGATTAGCTGGAACTGTAGTACTGAGAACCTTTATTCTAATGATGGTGAAGGTATGACTTTTGACCAGTTATTCGATAAGCTGACAGCCAGAACACCTATCAAGGCTGTATTCTGCTTAGAGAAAGATTATTCAACAAAGAAGGATGAAGTACCAGAAGGGGGATGGTTGCCAGCTACTACTGGAATTTATTCGGGTAATGTTATTATTACAGCACTGGAGGCTAATGCGCCTAATGGAGATAACGCAACATTTACAGCTTCATTTGAAGGTGTTGGAGCACTTACAAAGACAGCATAATTATAAGCCTTTATATCTCTAGGTTATGGAGGTGTAAAGGCTTTCTTATTTTAAATACTTATTGATATGACTATTAAAGGACAAGACTACAAACTGAAATATACTCTAAGGGCACTATTCATTTATGAGCAAGTAACAGGAAAGATATTCAAATTGGAAACAGTTACAGATGAATATTTATTCTTCTATTGTATATTGGCTGCTAATAACCCAGATATGCAATTAACCTTTGACGAATTGATAGATGCCATTGATGAGGATATGAATTTAATGCTGGAGTTTCAGAGCTTCTTAAAGAAGGAACTGGAGAAGCAACAGCTATTCATTACTAATAATACAGATGCTAAAAAAAAGTCCTAACCACTAAGGAGATATATTCAGCCTTAGTAATAGAAGGTGGACTAGACCCAGAATATGTATTAGACAAGATGCGGATGTATGAGCTAGAACCACTGATTAGCAATTTACATAAGAAAGACAGGAATAGCTGGGAACAGGCTAGAATGATAGCTTATGTTATAGCGCAATGTAACAGTACTAAGAAGTTAAAGCCTACTGATATAATGCAGTTTACTTGGGATGAAGAAAGTTCTACTAATGATACATCTATTAGTAATGAAGATATTAAGAGATTACGAGAGAAAGCTAAACAATATACAACACATAATTAAATATGGCTGATTTAGTAACCAGACTATTATTAAATAGTAGTCAATTCGATAATAATATAAGGCAGTCCACACAACAAGTACAGCAGTTCCAACAGGTAGGCAGGAATATCACAGCTACCATAGGTAGGTTTGCAGGCGTATTAGGTGTAGCTTATGGAGCAACGGAACTATTACAAAAAGGACTTAACAGTAATGCAGCCTTACAAGATAAATATAACTCTTTAATGCGTACTGGTTCTACTGTTACAGAGCAATTCTTTTCATCTATCTATTCTGGAGATTGGACAGTATTTAATAATGGAATATTAAACGCTATTAAGAATGCAAAAGACTATGTAGATACTTATAGAAAGCTACAAAAGACCTTGCAAGTTAATAGTATTAGATATGAGCAAACAGATGCTAAAAAGAACCAACTGGAATCTATTATAGAAGATGATTCTTTAGCTCCAGAGGTTAGAAAGAAGGCACAGCAGGAATTAGATAAACTCCTTATAATGGGTATTGCCGACATTAGAGAGATGACAGATACAGTTACCAAAGGATTAGAAAAGATGATAACTAAAACTGTTGGAGAGGGTAAGTATATGAATACTGGTAACGCTCAAAAGCTAGTTCTAGATGTATATGATGAGAATAGTGATGTAAGAAAAGAACTAGAGAAATACAGGGCTGCTAGGGATGCTGCTAACACTGGACAATCATTATACCAAATGACAGGTAAAGGTAGTTATCAAGACTGGAGCAACCAAGTAAAGCAATATAATACATATACCAAAGAAGCCAGAGAAAGAAATGACGAGCTAATAAGATTGGCAGATTCCTTGAATGAAGAAGTATTTAATTCCTTTACAGACCTATTCGACAAATTGAATGATTTGAATGATAAGGCTGGTACTTGGGAGAAAGATAGAGCTGGTGCGAGGGATGAAATAGCTGGAATTAAAACTAGTACTTCTGTAAAAACAAGTGAAGTTATTCCTGTTGGTACTATAGTAGAGTTACAGAAGAAAATTGGAAGCCTTAGAAAGAGTTATGAAAGTGCGGCAGATGAAGGTTCTAGAGTTGGATTTATGAAGGCTATTAATGAAGCCGAAACACAATTAAAGATGATGCAATTAAGGGCTACAGGAACACCTTTATTAGTCGGTGGAGATATTAGTAAGCCTGTTGGAAAAAATGTAACAGACGATTTAAAATCTGGCTCTATTCAAATCAAACCAGTATCTACTGGTGCTATTGAACTGAATAATGATTATGCTGATTCTCTATCAAATATTGCTACTGTAATGGGTTCTATTACCAATATAACAAATGAAGGTGCTGGAGCTTGGTTAAGCTATGGAGCAAACATAGTTAATTCTGTTGCTGCTGCTATACCTGCTCTTACTTCACTAACTACAGCTTTAACAGCTAAGGCTGCTGCTGAAAGTGCAGGTAGTGCCGCTGCTGTGCCTGTTGTTGGTTGGATTAATGCTATTGCTGCTATTACAGCTATTACTGCTGCTATGGCTTCTATACCTAAGTTTGCTAATGGCGGTATTATTGCTGGTAATAGTACTATTGGTGATTACAATATAGCTAGAGTAAATAGTGGTGAAATGATTCTCAATAACAGGCAGCAGAAGAATCTGTTTAACCTTTTAGATGGTAAAGGTGGGACTTCCGTTAATGCTGGTGGAGAGGTTAAATTAAGAATCGAAGGCAGGGATTTGGTAGGCGTTCTTAATTCTCAAACAAGTAAGACAAGTAAATACAAGTAATATGTACAACCTTATATATACAGTACCATTTACTAATGTAGATGGAGAAGCCTTAACTGTACAAATACTAGAAGATGGTGGAACTGGATCACCTGTAGAACTTACAGGTGGCACACCACCATTCATAGTAGATGTAAATGACGAAGATTTTTTATACAATCCTACTAGATTCAGTGGAGCTACTTTAAAATTAGTTGGAAGTGATTACTTACAGAAGTTATTCAGTACGCAATACCAGAGATTTAAAGTTAATTTGGTAAAGGCTGGATCTGTTATCTGGACTGGCTTCATAACACCAGAACTATATTCACAGGACTATGATAACAATTTATTCGAATTGAATATAGAGTGTATATCGGCTTTATCTACTTTGGAGTACATAGACTTTAAAGATGAAGGAGCTACTATTACATTGATGGATATTATTAAGAAATGTATCACTGAAAGTAAAGGTGATTTTAGAGCAGTTTATATGCCTAATACATATACATCTTCTTTAAATGGTATAACTGTAAGTACAGCTAACTTCATTGATGAGGATGGCAAAGCAATGCCTTTAAAGGAATGTATGGAAGAAGTTTGCAAGTTCCTTAACTGGACTATTACAGAATATGATGGAATAGTGTACTTTATTGATATGGACTATATAAAGGCTGGTAAAACTAGTTATATCAATATATTTACTAGCACAACTACTACCCTATCTTCTACTATTAATTTAAGGGATATACCATCTAAAGGAAACAACAACCAATTATCCATATTAGGTGGGTATAATAGGGCTGTGGTGATAGACAGTGATTATGAGGCCGATAAAGACAGTCTCTATCCAGAATCTAATTTCAAATGGCAAGTTCCTATGTACAGTAAATCCAAGGAGTTCAATGGCAAAACATATATAAAGAACTTTGCGGAATCAGAAGCATTCGAGCCTGTTTACTATGCTGGTAACAGTACATCTTTCACTAAGGTAGACGATGGGTTTAGCTTGGATAAGCAGAAACAAAGGGCAGGGACTTTCTTAACACAGGTAGCCAGCTATGATACAGGTAACAAACCAGTTAAACTGAACTATGAGGACTTGTTTGAGATAAAACAATATGATGATTATGGGACTGTTAAATATTTATGGCAGACAGGTGATCTGGAGTTCCCTGTTATAAGGACTAAAACGGCATCACCTACCATAGTATTTGATACAGATACCAAGTTGTGTATAGATTTCAAGTTGATGATACAAGTTACAGATGATTGGGGATTACCTATAGAGGGTGACAGTATGAAAGGAGGTAGTGACTGGAACAATGATTTTATCTATATACCTGCCAAGCTCAGAATAGGTGATTATTACTATAATGGGACAAGCTGGACTGCCAACAGTGATAACTATTTTAAGCTATATACAGATTGTGACAAGAATAAGATAACCGCTAAATGGCTGAATGCCAGAAATACCAATGACTTCACAACAGGCTATGATGAGCTTACTGGTACATTGATAAATATAGATAAGGTAATGGTTGGGGATCTGGAGCTTACATTATATAGTCCCAAGTTCCCTAATGTTGAAATGGCTATATTGTTCCCGCCTAGCTATATGTTCGTCAAGGATATATCTTTACAGAGCCAACGTAAGGAGGGTAACACATCTGGAGAGAAGAAAGATACCAAGTATGAGAATGTGGTGAATGAATCCTATATCAATGCCCTAGACGATATTACATTCAAGATAACATCCAAGAATAATAGTGAGTTATCATTCAGTAAGGCTATAGTAGGAACGGCCATACTGGATACTCTCACTAATACTATTGATAATACGTCTAATAAGCCAGAAGAATATCTAATAAAAAGGATAATCAACCAATACAAGCAACCGAAGGTCAAACTTCTACAGGTGATTAAGCCAGAAGTACAGCCTTATTCAATTATTACGGATAGCTATCTGTCTGGTAAGAGGTTTGTATTTGCTGGAGGAAGGATCAATTATGAAGATAATAGCATAGAATGTAACCTTATAGAACTTAATTAACTATGGATATAACAAGTAGCAGAATAGCAGCCACGCCTAGAAGTAAGTACCATAAATACGGATATGGAGGTAGTAATATTTCTGTTAGTGGTGGTTCTAATGTAGACCTAAGTAATTATGTAAAGCTGGCTGGAGAGGAAAGCCAGACTATAGAAGGTAATGTAGGAGCTACAGGGGATATAGTCGCTTACAGTACCAATGAAATTAAAGAGAAATATCCTATAGCATCCCCAACGGCTTTAGGAACTATAAAAGTTGGTGAGAATCTGACTATAACAGATGATGGCACGTTAAATGCCGAGGCTGGTGGGGCTAGTAGCTGGAATGATATAAAGGATAAGCCTAGCACCTTCACCCCTTCCAAGCATACACATACCAAAGCTGAAATATCAGACTTCTCACATACACATACCAAGTCACAGATCACGGACTTTAGCCATACCCACAAGATGCAGGACATATCAGATTTCAACGGTGTTACATTAGATACAGACCAGACTATAACAGGACAAAAGACCTTTAGTAAGACTATTTTAGGGCAGGCTGATATAATAGCCTATTCCACGGGCATAAGTAAGGAGCTGTTCCCTATAGCCAGTAAGACCGCTATAGGATGTGTAAAGATAGGAGATAATATTAATGTATCTGGGGACGGTACGATTAGCGTTAATATTGATGGTGGTGAGGCTGGTTCTGTGGATTGGGATAATATCAATAACAAACCTTCCTCATTCACACCTTCAACGCATACACACGATGATAGGTATTACACAGAGACAGAGATTAACACCAAGCTAAATTCCAAATCCAATACAGATCACACGCATAGTAATTACGCTTCCACCATTACAACCACTGGGACAGGTAACGCAGTGACCTCTATAAGTCAAAGCGGCAATACAATCACTGTGACCAAGGGTGCTACATATAATAACTATACACATCCAACTAATCACCCTGCCAGTATAATCACGCAGGACGCTACACATAGATTCATTACTGATACGGAAAGAACTAACTGGAATGATGCCAATAGCAAGAAGCACTCACATAATAATAAAGGCTACCTAGATATTATTAACCAGAACCTAGCCACTACCAATGATGTTAATTTCAAATCGGTTAAGGCTACAGGGGATATAATAGCCTATAGTACTGGTACTACGAGTGAGAAGTACCCAATAGCATCCACCAACGCACTAGGATGTGTAAAAATCGGTAGTGGTATATCTGTATCTTCCGATGGTACTATAAGTGCCACAGGTACTACTGGTGGAGGAAAGTGGGGAGAGATCACGGGTACGCTAAGTAACCAGTCTGATCTACAGACAGCCTTCAATGGCAAGGCTAACAGTTCACATACACATAACTACGCTAGCACTGTAAAAGTAGGTGTAACTGCTTATAATATTAGTGGAAATACAATTTCTATACCAGCATATCCAACAACCTTAAAGAATCCAAACGCTTTAACAATATCACTTAATGGTACTTCACAGGGTGCTTATGATGGATCAGCTGCTAAATCATTCAATATCACAGCCGCAAGTATTGGGGCTGCTGCAAGTTCTCATTCACATAGTAATTATGCCTCTACTGTATCTACTACAGGCAGTGGTAATGCAATTACAGCAATTAGCCAAAGTGGTAATACAATCACTGCAACTAAAGGGAGTACATTCTCTTTAAGTAATCATACACATAGTTATATACCTTTGAGCGGTGGAACTATGACTGGTGGACAAATAGCTAGGGCAGGATCTTCACAAAGCTGGATGAACGGTCGTAAGGGCGCAATGATCGTACTTAATAGTGCTGGAGCAAGTCAATATATGCCTATATGGTCTTGCAAGTCACAGGCTGGTAGTTGGGATTGTGGTACATATACCGAGAACAGGTTACATTTCAGCTATATAACTGACACCAATTATAACGCTGGAACTAACACCCAAACTGCAAACATTTATTTCAATACCAATGGAACTATTACCGCTGGTTTAAATGGCAATGCCACTACCGCCACAACATTACAAACCATTAGAACTATCAACGGTACTAATTTTAATGGCTCTGCCAATATCACTACAGCCAATTGGGGTACAGCCAGAAATATAGGTATAGTATCGTCCGATGGTACTGGTGTGGGATCTGTGGTTAGTGTTAATGGCAGTGGTAATGTGAATTTGAAGTTACCAGCTACAATCAAGGCTTCAATAACAGGAAATGTAAGTGGTAACGCTGGGACAGCGACAAAGTTGCAAACCGCTAGAACCATTTGGGGGCAATCATTTAATGGTAGTACTAATATCAGTGGTAATATGACAGGTGTAGGTAGTATCACAGCAAGTGGATTGATAAAGACTACTAACAGCGTACAGGCAGATGGGGATGTTATAGCATATAAGACTAGTACAGGTGGGGCTAGTCCCTTCAAGTATTGGCTACCATCCGTTGATACCAATGGTAATTTAAGCTGGTCTAACAGTACTTCCACTACAACACCAACAACAAGGAATATCAGAGGCCCACAAGGGCCTACAGGTCCCAAAGGAGCTACTGGTGCGACAGGTCCACAAGGTCCAAAAGGTGATAAAGGAGCTACTGGTGCTCAAGGGCCAGCGTGGAACGGTGGTACTATTACCCAATCAGCGATAGTGAAGGCTACGTGGGGCTTCTGGGGTATTGACGCTGGTTCTGGACTTAACTTCTACCTATCGCAACGGGGGGATAAGAATATTTACTTCTGTTGGGGTGGAACCGATAAGAATAAGGCGAGCTTATCGCCTACTGGTAATATGTACGTAGCTGGTAATTATTCTAATGGTTCAGATATAAGGTTAAAGGAAAGAGGCATAAATGTCTCTAACGTATTGGATAAGATCAGCGACTTATCCACCTTTTATCATAAGAGACTGGATATTGGAGACGATGTGACACGTATAGGGGTTAGCGCACAGGATGTACAGAAGGTCTTTCCAGAAGTTGTAGGAACAGCCAATATGCCCGAATATGGAGATATATTAACCGTGGATTATGCCACATTAGCCACTACCGTAGCCATTAATGGCTGTAAGGAGCTACATCAACTCATCAAAGAGCAACAAGCAAAGATAGAAGCTTTAGAGACTAGATTAAGTGATTTAGAAACTAAAACGAATTAATTATGACACTTCCAAACACAAATATAAGCATAATGGATGTAAGGAACGCAATAGGATGCCCTTCTACGGATTTAGGTACTTTATGCGCAAAGGCATATGATGGAGGTAAAGATGGCTATGCTTTCAATATCGTAGAGAATGGTGGAGGAAAGTGGGATGGTAGCTTGATTACTGACAACAAAGGTTTTCCCGCCGCCTATCCTTATTGGAATATATGGTCTTCTAAAAGTCCCGCATATTGGGCTTTACCAGATTCTATCAATAAACCTTGTTATTTGAGGCTCAAACACGACAGCAGTAATAACTATTATTACAGTCTAGGGGCATTTGCGGGACATAAGACAGATGCTAGACCACCGATGCAAAGTGATATTGATGTCACCTTTAGACAGAACCAAACAGTCTTAAATCAAAACATAAGGGTTAAGGTTGATATGGGTGATTATAATTGGACTGGTCTGGTTAGCGGTGTTAATGCTGTTAGAATCATTGTGTACGAGGACACAAATATGACTAAGATATTGGCCTCATCAAAAGCCGCCATAGACGGTTACGCCACTATTATACTTAACGGAATCAACACTAGTGGAGCGTATTCTCGTACATATCCAATGACTATGACTTTAGGCCACGCAACAGCCATAGGCACAGATCGAGAGGATTTTAATGATTTGTGCATCTTACCTGTTATTGGCAGTTTTACCATTAACGTAGTAGCAGCCACAACTATGGTTGTAAACGCTTCTATCACGGCTAGGAATGGAAATGCGAATGTAAGGGGAACTGTTTCCACTACTGGCTTTGGACAGAATCTTATATCCAATAAGGCTACGACCAACTCTTTTATACGAGGTTTATCTGGTTACTATTTAAAGGAGGTAAAGATAGTATGTACAAATTCCTCTGGTAAGGAGGTATATAATAAGATACGTTCTCCACATTATAGCGATTCCCCTGCTGATCCAACTGGATTTAAGGAAACAATAGGAGAAGTTACCCTTAGTGCCTATATACCTAGCGATGCTTGGAATACGATCACTAATGATGGTTGCAGATTAACGGCTACATTAATATATGATAAACTATAATGCCCTATGACTAAAACTAGAGTTAAGACAGAATTAGCAGCCGCAATAGTACTAGTATTAGTAGGATGCTTCTTGTTAATTGCTGGTATATTTATTCCACCTATAGGAATTATTCACCCTTCTGTACTGATAGCATTTGGAGAGATAGCTGTATTTGCTGGTAGCCTATTTGGAATAGATTTACATTATAGACTGGAATTTCATAAGATAAAGGCAGAAGTAGGAGCAGATAAGATAGAAGATAAATAATTAGGAGCCTGTTTGCCTTTATTGGTGGACAGGCTTTTTAATTATCTTTACGGAATGAAATATATAGATTACTATTATAAGGAAATTCAGCTCTATGCCATTATAGATGGTGGTAGATACTATTCAGTGAATCCAGATAACTTTACTGCTGTTTGGTGGGCAGGGAAGTATGTGCCAAAAGTGGACTTTGATACATTTAATGAGCAGGTGGAATTTAATGGGGACAAGGAAGAACTGTATATGTTGTGCTGCTATATAATATATGTAATAGAACAGCATTACTTTGTAAAGCTAAGACCTACATTAGAAGAATTAAATGCAGATGGTTTGGAAGGTATCACATTAAAGTATAAGAAGGGTTCAGACATTACTTTAAACAGCGGTAGCATTATTAAAGATGTTGCTAATGCTATTGGTGCTAGTAGGAATGGAGAATACAAGGTAGATAGTATATGTAAGTTAGATGAAGTGGCTAATAATACTTACTTACAAAGTATGTTCACTGTAGAACTGGCTAACTTTCTACATTACTACTTCCCTGTAAAAAGAAAGAAGGATAGTCTGGTTAGTACAGATGAACAAGATATGATTATAAAGATTCTGCACCTGTTTAAACTAACACCTTATTTAGTTGTACGAAGTAGATACAGGCAGTTATTAATGCTAGCTGATAGATTCAAGGAGAATCTTAGCTGGATAAACTTGCAAGATCAGTTATTACCTGTAACATTTATAAAGTGGAAGCAGTGGAACACGAACAACTGGCTAGAGGTTGAATATGATAAACTTAAAGAAGGAGAAACTGTTAGCTTTCCACCTTTAGGAAGTAACAATTAATTCTAGCGTTATGTAAATTAGTTCTGATACTTTTGCCGCCAGTTAAATAACTGGTGTGCTAGATACCTATATAAGCCCACAGGGCAGTGGCATCATTTTATGAGTAACATAGTTACTATTAAAGGTCAAGAAATAGACCTTACAGATCGCAAGGTTCAATGTGAAACCTTCGGTAAACAGTTTAAGGCAGAAGCTACTGCCTATGAGTACATTAAGATGTGTGATGAACGTATCAAAAGCTACGAGGGTTACATTGCTAATCTAAAGGAGCTTAGGGAGGTAAAACAGCGTGAGAAGGCAGAGGAACACAAGGATGAATTAAGAGTCTTGTTAGCTTCTATGGATGACGAAGAGCGAACTAAATTTATTAACAGTTTAAACAGATGAGTATGGACACACAGACTAAAGAATTAGTCCAGCTTTGGAATTTACTGGATTTAGGTTTAGAATTGAATGGTAGATATGCTGATACAGGCATTATTAATGAAGGTGATGAAGGTGTAGTTATTGATGTTACTGCAATAGCTGAAACTGCTGAACAGTGGAATGAACCAATAGAACCAAGGCAGGCAGATTGGTTTGAAGCTGCTGGTATTGTAGGTGTAGCCAGTCTAGTGAATGCCTATATGGAAGATCCGACCAGTTATCAAAGGGGGTCTGTTAATTCATTAGTAAAGCTGGTAGGCGATAAGCTATTACAGACTTTTGAAGGGAAACGAGTTGAAATAGAATTTTAAACTAATAGCCAGTTGCCAATAATGGCTGCTGGCTTTAAAACCAAATAAGAATGAGAGTGTTAGAAGGAAAAGAATTAGAAGATTATTTAAAGCAGATGCAAGAATGGGAAGCAAAGAAAGCTAAAGCTATAGAAGATGCTTTCCAAAGAGAGATAGAAACAGGTGATGATATTACTAATTTATTATGGACTTATACAGATAGTAATCTCAGATGGGAACTATTTGCAGACCTTGCAGAGAAGGACAAACTATCTGATGAAGCCTTTAATAAGGGACTGGCTACAGCTTGGACTGAGGGCAGAGGTACAGGAGATTTTAGGGCTATACAATACTTTATGAGGTGTAAGAAGGAATTAGTAATGAATGAAGAAGAACTAGCCTATTATAATAGATTGCCCGATAAGGTTACTTTGTATAGAGGTTGTAGTATGGATGAGTATGAAGATGAAGATGGAGATAGTTGTTTTGGTATTTCTTGGACTACCAGTAGAGAGATAGCAGAGTTCTTTGCATTTAGAAATGAGCAGGAAGATACTGCTGTATATTCTATAGAGGTTGATAAGGAAGATATTAAAGCTGTATTCTTATCTAGGAATGAATTTGAAGCTATATGTTTTGGTGGTGATGAAGTTACTTTGGTTACAGATGAGCCTACAGAACTATATACTAAGTATATGGAACGGAGGAAGCAGGAACTATTTCAACCAAAATGATAAATATTTCTATATCATTTCTTGCATAATGATATATTATTATATATCTTTGTAATGTCAAATAAAAGCAGTGTTCTATGAAACCATTAAAAGTTAATGAGGTCTTAGACCTCTTAAAAAAGGATGGTTGGTATAAGGTAGGGCAAGAAGGCAGCCACAGACAGTATAAGCATCCTACTAAAAAGGGCAGGGTTACTGTTAACGGTAAACTTAGTGATACTTTAGACCAGTTCAGACTGAACAGCATTTTTAAACAAGCAGGGTGGAAGTAATTCCATCCTGTTTTAAAAACATTATAAGTTATGGAGAAGATTATAGTACAAATTGGATGGTGCGATAATTATTGTGCCGCAAGTGATGAAATATTGGGATGTGTAGCTTGTTCTGATACCATAGAAGGCATTAAAAAGGAATATAGATCAGCGTTAGACTTTCATATAAAAGGAATGCTGGAAGATGGTGATGAATTGCCAGAGAAGTTAAAGAATGAATATGAATTAGTATTTGAACTAGATACTTCCGCAATGCTTCATAGTCTGGATGGAATAGTTACCAGAAAAGCTATTGCTAAAGTTACAGGTATTAATGAAGCTCAACTAACACATTATGCTAATGGCTTTAGGAAGCCTAGACCAGTACAAAGACAGAGGATAATAGACGGCATTCATCAAATAGGTAGAGAATTGACGTTAATAGGATAGCTTTTATTTGATAAAAGGGAACTATGATCTTTAATGATGTAGTTCCCTTTTTTATACATCAAACTTTAGCGGCTCTAATGCTAGAAAGGGATATGGGGTGATATTTTAAGGCGATGGCTCGTTAAACCCCACGCCTCCCTTCTTTACACGGCTGGAATATTTTAAAGTCCCAAATCCTTACGTCCAATTACCTATCTATGGTCACACTCTACTTTATTTTGTTGGAATTAAAATGGAGTTTAGAATAAAAATTCTCTATCTTTGCGATGTTCTATTAGATCATTAAAGAACGAGATCAAGAACTAACTACATAAGTAGCTTATAATCAGACAGTCTTAATTTCTCTAAATAAATATGTATCAGCCGGGGAACGGCATACTTCTCAATATCCCGGCAAGGCAAAGAGAGATAATTCCCCAAGGATTCCGGAACCAGCTCTATCTCTATTTGATAGAAAGAAGCGTATAAAATTTGATGGGAGAGCGTATGCTTTACATTCGATAACCCTTGGGTGATACTCAATTTTCCAGCATCTCCCAATAGGTTACGGAAGGCTTGCGTTTCACACAAACCGGAAAAATCCATCGCATGATCCGTCTCGATCAAAGGAAATTCATACAAGCCGGTCCAGATATCCTTCCCCATCCGTCTGTTCATCCAAGTTTGTCCTTTATATATAATGTATAGATAGTGGAAATAACGATCCCTCGTCTTCGTCTTATTTTGTTTCACCGGATAAGCTTGCACATTGCCGGAAGCGAACGCCACGCATTTATCTTTTAGCGGACACAGCCCGCAGTCCGGGTTTTGAGGAACACATTGCAAAGCACCCAATTCCATGATCGCCTGATTATGCGTCCCTGCGTTCTTAGGGTCCAAGATCATTCCGGCCAGTTCCGCGAATTGCTTTTTACCCTTCGTGGTGTCGATCGGCGTATCTACGGCAAACAAACGGGAAAGTACCCGGTACACATTTCCATCCACGACTGGACACGGTTGGTTCCAAGCAAAGGAGACGATCGCCGCCGCCGTATACTCCCCGATACCTTTCAAGGATAATACCTCTTTATAATTCTCCGGGAAAACCCCGTTAAACCGCTCCATGATAGATTTAGCCGCCGCATGTAAGTTACGAGCCCGGCTATAATACCCCAAGCCCTGCCAATATTTCAGCACCTCATCCTCTTCCGCCGCCGCTAGAGATGCCACATCCGGGAAACGTTCGGTGAAACGCAAAAAATAATCCAATCCCTGTACAACCCGGGTTTGTTGCAATATAATTTCCGATATCCAGATGATATAAGGGTCTCTCGTTTCCCTCCAAGGAAGCTCTCTTTTATAGGTTTCATACCACTCAACCAATATCCGGCTGATTTCTAACTCACTTTCATACTGTAACATAACTGCTCCCTTTCTCACTTTTCAACATCATAACTATTTGATTACCGCAAACATACATATATATTACGAATCGAGAAGAATCTTTTTATTTAAAAATTGAAGCTCAATTCTTTTTCCACTTAAATAAAAAGCTATATATTTGCATTCCAAAAAATTAATAGGTCAAAATCAATTAATTAATTTATAGACATGACTAAAGCAGATATTGTTAGCGAGATTTCAAAAAGCACTGGTATCGACAAACAGACAGTGCTAGCAAGCGTTGAGTCCTTCATGGATATCGTAAAAAGTTCTTTAGCCCAAGGCGAAAACGTTTACTTGAGAGGTTTCGGAAGTTTCGTTATTAAGAAGAGAGCTCAAAAGACAGCTCGTAATATTTCAAAAAATACTACGATCATCATCCCGGAACACAACATTCCGTCATTCAAGCCGGCTAAGACTTTTATTGGTGAAGTTAAGTAATTAATTATTATACGTTTAATTTAAAATTTTAAAGCGATGCCTAGCGGAAAGAAAAGAAAAAGACATAAAATGTCTACGCACAAGCGCAAAAAGAGACTGAAGAAGAATAGACATAAGAAGAAATAAGTCTATCTAACGAACTCTAAAGAACAAACTTAATAAGTGACCTTTTAAGTTTGTTCTTTGCGTATTTTATAAGGTCTGATCTTAAAAACACATCTTAAGTGATTAGTGAATTAGTAGTTGATGTACAGCCCAAAGAGGTATCTATCGCCGTCTTGGAGGACAAGAGCCTTGTGGAGCTCCAAAAGGAGGCCCGCAACGTCTCGTTCGCCGTTGGTGATATCTATCTAGGTAAGGTTAAGAAGCTGATGCCGGGCTTAAACGCTGCGTTCATTGATGTCGGTTACAAAAAGGATGCGTTTCTTCACTATTTGGACTTAGGTCCTAACTTCAACACCCAACAGAAATATTTAAAGCAATTGCTGAGCGATCCCAAAAAGGCGCCGGTACTGTCGAAAACTCAGATTCTACCGGAGATCGAAAAGAACGGGAGTATTAGCGACGTGCTAAAAGTAGGACAAGAGGTGTTGGTTCAAATTGCTAAAGAGCCTATCTCGACGAAAGGTCCCCGATTGACTTCCGAGCTTTCTTTTGCCGGAAGATATATCGTGCTGATACCGTTCGCCGATAAAGTATCTGTCTCCACCAAAATTAAATCAAGCGAGGAACGAGCCCGTTTGCGTCAGTTAATCCAAAGTATCAAACCGAAGAATTTCAGTGTTATCGTACGGACATCCTCGGAGGGCAAGCGTGTCGCGGAGCTTGATCATGAACTAAAGACATTGGTGAAACGATGGGAAGATAATATCGTGAAGGTGCCTAAACTCAAAGCTCCGGCTATCGTTTATGAAGAAACGGCACGTACCGTAGCTTTACTTCGGGATATATTCAACCCCTCTTTCCAAAATATTTATGTAAATGACAAGGAGGTCTACAATAATGTCCGCGACTATGTAAGCTTGATCGCACCGGGACGGGAAGAAATCGTACAGTTATATACGGGAGAGCTTCCTATCTTTGACAACTTTGCGGTCACCAAGCAAATCAAGTCGCTATTCGGACGAACTGTCACTTACAAGAGTGGAGCTTACTTGATTATCGAGCACACGGAAGCTATGCACGTTATCGACGTGAACAGCGGGAACCGTTCCAAAGGCAGCGATGCTCAAGAGAAGACAGCTATCGACGTAAATATAGCCGCCGCCGATGAGATCGCCCGTCAGCTCCGCTTACGAGACATGGGAGGTATCATCGTTATAGACTTTATCGATATGGCAGAGGCTGCCAACCGGCAAAAGCTATTTGAACACATGACAAAGGCAATGGCAAATGACCGGGCTAAACACAACATCCTTCCTCTTAGTAAGTTTGGCTTGATGCAGATTACCCGTCAGCGGGTACGTCCGGCAATGGACGTGGATACGTCAGAAGACTGCCCATCCTGTTTCGGAACAGGAACGGTTAAGCCTTCCATCCTGTTTACCGACAGCCTGGAAGAAAAAATAGATTGCTTAGTAAACAAACATCACGTGAAGAAATTCACCCTGCATGTACATCCGTATGTCGCAGCGTATGTGAACAAGGGGTTGTTCCCCTTGAGCATGAAGTGGAAAATGAAGTACACCCATGGTTTAAAAGTTATTCCCAATCAAAGTCTCGCCTTTCTTGAATACAAATTCTTTGATGCCGACAAGAATGAGCTTGACATGAAAGAAGAAAAGGAAATAATCAACAAATAACAAGAGAAGCCCCGGGCCTATTAAAACGGTTCCGGGGCTTTTTGTATCCTGCCAAACCGTCAAAATGTCACGATTCATGACACGTATTATTTATTTTCAAACCCGAACTTCTTTGGCACGGCATTTGTTGAATACTATGTGAATCCTTTCAACAAGGAGGATGACGGACGATGAATAATAACAATTAAAATATTTACAATCATGGGAAAGATTATTGGAATCGACTTAGGAACAACCAACTCTTGTGTTGCCGTATTGGAAGGTAACGAACCGGTTGTTATTGCGAACAGCGAAGGTAAAAGAACAACACCTTCAATCGTAGCTTTCGTAGAAGGCGGCGAGCGTAAGGTAGGTGATCCCGCAAAACGTCAGGCTATCACCAATCCTGAAAAGACTATATTCTCTATCAAACGTTTCATGGGTGAAACTTATGACCAAGTACAAAAGGAAATCAATCGCGTTCCTTATAAAGTAGTGCGTGGTGATAACAACACTCCTCGTGTAGATATCGAAGGACGTTTGTATACTCCGCAGGAAATCTCAGCGATGATCCTGCAGAAAATGAAAAAGACAGCTGAGGATTATTTGGGACAGGAAGTAACGGAAGCCGTTATCACAGTACCTGCTTACTTTAGTGACGCTCAACGTCAGGCTACGAAAGAGGCTGGTGAGATCGCAGGTTTAACCGTACGCCGTATCGTAAACGAACCGACTGCCGCTTCTTTGGCTTATGGTTTGGATAAGACGAACAAAGATATGAAGATCGCCGTATTCGACTTAGGTGGTGGTACATTCGATATCTCCATCCTTGAGTTAGGTGACGGCGTATTCGAGGTAAAATCAACAAACGGTGATACTCACCTTGGTGGTGATGACTTCGACCACGTAATCATCGACTGGTTGGCTGAAGAATTCGAACGTGAGGAAGGCGTAGACTTACGTAAAGACCCGATGGCTTTACAACGTTTGAAAGAAGCTGCCGAGAAAGCGAAGATCGAGTTGTCAAGTACGACTAGCACGGAGATCAACTTGCCGTATATCATGCCGGTAAACGGTATTCCAAAGCACTTGGTTAAGACTTTGACTCGTGCTAAATTCGAGCAATTGGCTGACGGTCTGATCCAAGCATGTATCGAACCGTGCCGTCAATCCTTGAAAGACGCAGGTTTGTCAACTTCTGATATCGACGAAGTGATCTTGGTAGGTGGTTCTACTCGTATCCCGGCCGTACAGGCTATCGTTGAGAAATTCTTCGGTAAAGCTCCGTCTAAGGGCGTTAACCCGGATGAAGTAGTAGCCGTAGGTGCAGCGATCCAAGGTGGTGTATTGACAGGTGAGGTTAAGGACGTATTGTTGTTGGATGTTACTCCGCTGTCTTTAGGTATTGAGACAATGGGTGGTGTAATGACTAAATTGATCGAGTCTAACACGACCATCCCGACCAAGAAGTCCGAGACATTTACGACTGCTGTAGACAACCAGCCTTCTGTTGAGATCCACATCTTGCAAGGAGAGCGTTCTTTGGCTAAAGACAACAAGTCTATCGGCCGTTTCCACCTAGATGGAATACCTGCCGCACAACGTGGTGTCCCTCAGATCGAGGTTACATTCGATATCGACGCCAATGGTATCTTGAACGTATCCGCCAAGGATAAAGGAACCGGTAAAGTACAAAGTATCCGTATCGAGGCTTCCAGCGGTTTGAGCGACGACGAAGTTAAGCGTATGAAAGAGGAAGCTGCTTCTAACGCTGAGGCCGACAAGAAAGAGAAAGAGCGTATCGACAAGTTGAATCAAGCGGATAGCATGATCTTCCAGACTGAGAAGCAATTGAAAGATCTTGGCGACAAGCTTCCGGCAGACAAGAAAGCTCCGATCGAAGGTGCCTTGAACAAATTGAAAGAAGCTCATAAGGCTCAGGATATCGCAGGTATCGATGCTGCTATGGCAGAATTGAACAGCGTATTCCAAGCAGCTAGCCAAGAAATGTACAACGCTCAAGGTGGCGGCGCTCAAGGCGGCCCGCAAGCAGATCCTAACTTCGGTGGTCAACAAGCTGGCGGTAACGCAGGTAGCAGCAACAACAGCAAAGACGGTAACGTTACGGACGTTGACTTTGAGGAGGTAAAATAAAAAGAAGCGGTTTTAATCGCTCCTTTACTCCACATAAGATAGAAAAACGGCTATCGGGTCCTTCGGGATCTGATAGCCGTTTTTTATTTTAGCCCTATATATTCAATAAAAAAGCCATTGATATCCAATAATTATTAATAAGTTTGCACTCGCATAAAAACACTCATTTTAAATTACGATTAAGGGCAACGTACTAATTTTCGACTTATGCTAGCGAGATCTATACAGAAATATTACATATTTGTTCTACTTTTTCTGCTAGCCATTCTACAGTCCTCTTGTCAACAGTCGGGAAATAAATATCGTATATTAGTAGTACATTCCTATGAAAGCGATTATGTAGCTTATAAAGACTGCGATCGGTTGATCCGGGAATCCCTCGAGAAAAAGGGGATTAATCCGTCGATCCAAACATTCTATTTGAACTGCGAGCAATATGCGGCACCCGCCGAAGAAAAACGGATGTACCTGTATCTAGATTCGATCTCTACTTGGAAACCCGATCTGATATTGGTCTACGAGGATCAAGCGACTTACACGTTAATGCAATGCCATCATCCGCTAATCTCTACAGTCCCCATTGTATTTGGCGGCGTAAATTTCCCCAATAAGGCACTATTAGCGCAATATTCGAATGTTTCCGGATTCTGGGACGAGCCCGACTACGTCACGAACATCCGCTTGATAGAACATCTGTTGGGCAAGTCTACGATTTATATGTTGCACGATAGTACGTATATAGATAGGCACATTAAGGCTACGTTACATGAGCAATGTGCTCAAGCAGACATTCGGGTCGATAATAATCGCATCATGTATATACCGGTAGAGATCGCTACTTTGGACAGGGTCAATCAAAGCTTAAAACGACCGGATAGTACGACCGTCAACGTCGTGCCCGTGCAAGGAGACAAGCTATCAGCTGTTTCTTGGTACATGAGTAAACACGTCCCTTACATCTACTATCTACAGGCCAAACGGGATTACCGGGTATTGAACACCAGCCGTTTTTCCAGTAAACCCTCTTTTACGGCGATCAACGAGGATCTAGGATATACGAATAAACTTGTAGGTGGCTATATCACCTCCTTGGAAACCCAAATAGAAGAATCTACCGATAGAGCCGCGGAAATATTAAAAGGCTCCCCTAGCGAATCATTCCCACAGATAACAAAGAGCAAGAAGAATTATGTATTTGATTTCAATGAAGTCAAATATTGGAATATCGATAAAAGGCTTCTTCCGAAGGATGCTATACTTTTGAACTTTCCTTTTAAGGACCAATATCCAAGATTATTCTGGAGCTTGATAATCGTAGTCAGCACGATGTGCTGCTTTGTCTTCGGTAGCTTCATCATCATGTATACCCAAGAATCCAAGGCAAAACGACAAGCGCAAAAAGCCCTATTACATGAAAAGGAATCATTAGCGGAAGCCTTGGAGAAAGCCAATGAGTCCGACCGGATGAAATCCGTATTCTTGGCTAACATGAGTCATGAGATACGTACCCCTCTAAATGCGATCATCGGCTTTTCAAGCCTAATCGCCGAACTGGATCTGACAGCGGAAGAGAAGGAGCAATACGCTAATATCATCACGACCAATAACGAGTTATTACTAAAGTTAGTCAATGACATATTGGATTTGGCAAGGATTGAATCCGGAGGTATCGTCTTTCATAAAGAATCCTGCAATTTAACGGATTTAGTGAAAACCCTTTATAAACAACATCTTTCCGATGTCCCCGAAGGTATCGAATTCAAGGAGAAATGCCCCGATACGCCGATCTGCTTATATTCGGATAAGGAGCGACTTTACCAAGCGCTCGAGAACATACTGAAAAATGCTATAAAATTTACTTCCGCAGGCTTTATAGAGATCGGTTACGAGTATTCCACCAATGCACAAGACGTCCGACTTTATGTGCAGGATACAGGCATCGGGATCTCTCCCGAGGACCAAGAAGCGATATTCGAGCGTTTCAAGAAGCTGGATGATTTCGTGCAAGGGACAGGTCTTGGACTATCGATCTGCCAAGCTATCGTAAAACAATTAAACGGGCGTATCTTGCTCAAGTCCGAAAAGAATAAGGGGTGCCGCATCTCCTTGGTTTTCGAATTATAAACCAACCTCAGAAGCCAAGAAAAATAGACATTTGTCTCTTTGATATCCAATTACTTTTTATACATTTGTACCTATTATATTGAAGCTATACACATGGCGAACACTTCTTATCGTTATCTTTTTTTATTGTTGCTTCCATTATTTCTATTGGTCGCAAATTCTTGCGAACGCTCAACCACGGAAAAGCGTATCTTGATAGTCCAATCTTATGAGCCGGACTTTCAAGCCTATAAAGATATAGAAGAGGCTTTTAAAAAAGGATTCCAGAAGGAAGGCATTCATGCCAGTATCTTCACGTTCTATCTTAATTGCGAAGCTTATCAATCGCCAGAAGAGAAACAAAGAATATATACGGAACTCAATACGTTATCTTTATGGAAGCCTGATATCATAATCGTAAACGATGATCAAGCGACCTATTCCTTATTGGCTTGCGAACATCCTTTATTAGATAGCGTACCTATCGTTTTTACCGGAGTCAACTACCCTAACATACCCTTAATTCAAAAGTATCCTAACGTATCCGGATTTTGGGATAAGCCGGACTATCGGAAAAACGTCGAACTTATTGAGCGAATCATGGGAAAATGCGTGATTGTACGTGTCTCTGATAGTACAGCTCTTGACAAAAAGATCCTGAAAGATATGGATGAGCAAATAAAAGGGCTATGCTCCAAGGCTAGACCCGATTACCTTAAATATCCCCAGTATTCATCCCCATCCGATAAAAAGAGATCCTCTTCTTTAGTGCGGTTCCCAAAAGTACCGTTCGATTCCCTCTATATACAAACCATTCAACCCCGTACCAGTTCCAACTTGATCTGGGGGTTAGGTACAAGTACTTACAACAAGGCCTACCTTGCTACCAAAAGAGATTATACCTCGATAGCCTTAGGTAGGTTCTGCTCATTTCCCAGCTTCTCGGCGATCAACGAATCCGTAGGATATGACGGAGACTTCATAGGGGGATATATGACCCCGGTAGAGAGTCAAACCCAAGAAGCCTTACGACGAGCTGCCAGCATACTCAAAGGCACACCGGCCAATAGCTTCCCACAAATAACGGAAAGCGCCAAAAACTATCTGTTCGATTACCCGACTTTAAATAAATGGGGGATCGATTGGAAAGAACTGCCTCAAAACAGCATCTTCTTGAACATGCCCTTTGTGGTTCGTTATCAAACATATATTATTCTATGCGGGATTCTTCTAACCCTATTTATCCTATGGACGCTTTTCTATCAAAGAGTACAATACCGTCGCGAAGCCTCTCACAAGAAACAGGCTCAAGAAAGTTTACGGAAAGAGAAAGAATTCCTCTCGTTGGCTTTAGAGAGCGGTGATATTTTCGCATTCCGATACAGCAACGGCGTATTCGAGTTCGACCATGATTTCTATAAGTCGTTGGATATGCCGATAAAGCCGATCACCTCCACGCAATTCCAAGAGTCTATCCACCCGGAAGACCGGGAAGATTTCATCCAACATAAACACCTGCTTGATACAGGATTCCCTTCCCGTAAGATCACCCGCCGCCGATATAATTTCAACGGCAAAGGGCATATATGGTGGGAATTCAGATATGCGCAAGCGAAGAATGGACAAGACTCCACCCGCAATAATGTCGGAGTAAACGGGCTCTGCTTAAATATCCAACAAAGTAAGGAAGTAGAGGAAGATCTTATCAAAGCCCGTATAAGGGCCGAGGAAGCGGACCAAATGAAATCAGCGTTCCTCGCTAATATGAGCCATGAGATACGTACCCCGCTTAACGCCATCGTTGGATTTTCGGAACTGCTAACAAGCGATATGGAAATAAGCCCGAACGAGAGGGATGAGTTCATGCAAGTTATCAGTAAGAACAGCGACCTCTTATTGAAATTGATCAATGACATTCTCGATCTATCCCGCATCGAGTCCGGTAAGATGTCGTTTACCCTCACGAATTGTGACTTAAACGAATTACTATCCCATATCTACCGCACCCATCAATTGTTGATGCCCCAAGGCGTAGCGCTTAAAATACAACTGCCGGTCCTCCCGGCCATTATCCAAGCGGACCTACATCGATTAACCCAAGTGATTACCAACCTCATAAACAACGCCGCAAAATTCACGACGCAAGGATACATCTTGATTAAATACGATTATACGCAAGATAAACGTTGGATCCAGATCTCCGTTACCGATACGGGCAAAGGCATTCCCGCAGATAAGCAAGCCCAAGTATTCGAACGGTTCAACAAACTGGACGAGTTTGCGCAAGGGACAGGCCTCGGACTGGCGATCTGCCAAATTATCATCGAACACTTCGGAGGATATATCACCCTAGAATCCAAAGAAGGGGAAGGTAGCACATTCATCGTGACCCTCCCCTACACTCCCGGATTATCGGTATAAGATTATTTTTTCTTGAAACGCAAGAACGGCAATACAATAAATAAAGGTATGCAACAGATCATTACCCAGATAAAGAAATGTTGGTAACCGATCTGCTCCTGTATCCATCCCGATGCCATTCCCGGTAGCATCATACCTAACGCCATGAAACCGGTACTGATCGCATAATGCGAAGTCTTATATTCCCCTTCGGCGAAAAGCATCAGATACATCGTATAAGCCGTAAAGCCAAATCCGTAGCCGAATTGCTCGACAGCGACACAAACGTTTACGACAACAATACTCTCCGGCATCGTATAAGCCATATACAAATAAACCAGATTCGGCAAGGAGATAGCCAATGCCATAGGCCATAACCAAGTCTTCAAGCCACCCCGGGATATAGCCAGACCTCCTAAAACCCCTCCGAGCAATAAGGAGATCACTCCCACCGTACCATAAGCGAACCCGACCTCACCGGTACTGAGCGCCAACCCGCCAACCTCCCGCCCATCCAGCAGGAAAGGAGAAGCCAACTTTACCAATTGGGATTCCCCCAAACGATACGTCAGCATAAAAAGCAAAGCCGGGATAATCCCTTTCTTGCTGAAAAAGCTCACGAAAGTATTGCCGAACTCCACCAAGATGGTATGAGGGGTGATATTCGTACGTTGCGCGTCACTCGCCGGACGGGGTAAGATATACTTATGCCACAAAGCCAAGGCGATAAAGGTACCGGCTAATACAAAAAACACCAGACTCCAAGCAAAAGAAATCCGCCCGGTACTCTCCTCCAAAAGCCCCGCCAGCATGACCAGCAGACCTTGTCCCGTTAGCATCGCCACCCTGTAGAACGTATTTCGGATACCGATAAAGAACGCTTGTTGCTCCTCCGTCAAGCCCAGCATATAGAACCCATCCGCAGCGATATCGTGCGTAGCGGAACTAAACGCCATCAACCAAAAGAAAGCCAAGGTAAACCGCAGAAAGAAATCCCCGGGAAGGACGAACGCCACACCTGCCATTCCCCCGCCAATCAATAGCTGCATGCTATAAATCCACCAACGCTTCGTTTTAATCAAGTCTACGAACGGGCTCCAGATGGGCTTGATCACCCAAGGAAAATAAAGCCAACTGGTAAATAAGGCGATATCCGTATTTGAGACGCCCAGACGTTTATACATGATCACAGAAAGCGTCATGACTACCACATAGGGCAAGCCTTCGGCAAAATAAAGAGACGGGATCCAAGCCCAAGGATTACGTTTTTCCATAATAAGAAGGAATTAAACGATTAGAAGTCAATACTAAATCCATCCGCATCCTTCCACGCCGGGAACTTAGCCCGGAACTCATCCAGCTCGCTCTTCTTCAAGGTACATGTCCGGGTGATTTCCTCTCGTTTTCCGGCATCAGCCAATTTCTTTCCTTTTGCGTTATAAATCATGGAATCCCCTCTGAAAAGAAAACCTTTCCCATCTACCCCCACACGGTTCACGCCACAGACATAAGCCATGTTCTCGATGGCACGTGCATGCAGCAATGTCTTCCACGCCTTCTTCCGGGCCTCGGGCCAATTGGCTACATAAATCAAAAGATCATATTCGTTATTCACGTTGCGGCTCCAAACCGGGAAACGTAGGTCATAACAAACCTGCAAACAAATATTCCAGCCTTTATAAGGCACGATCAGACGTTTGTCGCCCGCCGAGAAATGCTTGTCCTCCCCTGCCATACGGAACAAATGACGTTTATCGTAATAATACTCCTCTCCTTCCGGAGTGATGAAAAAAGCCCGGTTGTAGAACTTTCCGTTATCTTTCGCGATAAAACTTCCAGCCACGGCCAGTTTATATTTCTTAGCCCATTCCTTTATAGTCGGTACAGTTCGTCCATCCATCGTATCGGCTTGTTTCTCTACGTCCATGGAAAATCCCGTAGTAAACGTCTCCGGCAATACCGCTAAATCGGTTCTTCCACTAACACGGCGCAACAGTTCGCCATAATAACCCAAGTTCTCTTCACGGTCTTCCCAAATGATATGGGATTGTATCATACTGATACGTAAGTCTTCAGTCATAGAATAAAGATATTAAGGTAATAAAAAGACATATTGTGACAAGGAAACAGTTTCATGGTGAAGAAACAGTAGTTTCTTCATAGCAAAACTTTTGTTTCTCCTAGGGAAAACTTTTGTTTTCCTATAGCAAAACTCTTATTTCTTCACCATGAAACTCCTATACCTGTACGAAATTCTCAGGATGGCAGGCGGTAACTCCCCGATACATCTCTCGTATCGTATGGATATCTTTATCCACATCACCTGTCGGATAAAAAACACCTTTCGTGCCAACCTCTTTCTTTCCATAATCAAAATAAGCCACCACGATCGGCACGTTCGCTTTCAAAGCGATAAAATAGAATCCTTTTTTCCAGTCCTTGGCCCGCTTCCGGGTACCTTCCGGTGTGACGGCCAATTGAAACCGCTCACTGGCCTTGAAACGTTCCACCATCTGATCGGTCACCGACGTACGTTTACCACGATCCACCGGAACACCTCCCAGCCAGTTAAACAGCAAATTAAAAGGGAAAAAGAACCACTCTTTCTTAATAAGGAAACCGGCGTTACACCCGATCGAGGTATAAAAAAGTTTCCCTACGATAAAATCCCAGTTACTGGTATGCGGAGCCACACATACGATACATTTCGGCAAATCCACGCCATCCACCGGGCCCAGCTTCCACCCCGCCATACGGAGTATCGCCTTACTAATTGCCTTCTTCATGCCTATTTGTCCTTGCTCAACTCTCCTATCTCGTCGGCGATAGCGTTAACCTCGTTTTGCAAGTCCTCTCTTAATTTGCGATAATAATTCCGTACGAGAGCCTTGTTATCCTTGCCGTCGGGGTGTCCGGCACGAACGATATAACTATCTTGCAGATCTAGGATACGAGCCATCAAAGCATCCGCTTTCTCTTGATTTACTCCGGGTATATACAATTTGCAAACCAGCGCTTCCGTGAACAATTCACCAGCCACGTAGCTGATCTCTTTCTTTAAAATTCTTCTTTTAGCCATAATTATTTCATATTTAATTATCCACAAATATAGAACATATGTTATTAAATACCGAGGAAAGGCCAAGAAAAAACATAAAATGAATTATCTTTGCAGCGGTGAAATCATTGATTATAAACAAATCAAATATGAACGAAATGATAAAGACGCCAGAATTTCTCTTTGAAAGCAGCTGGGAAGTCTGTAATAAAGTGGGAGGTATTTATACCGTACTATCGACTAAAGCTCATACGCTTCAACAAATTTTTAACGACAAAGTAATATTCATCGGTCCGGATGTGTGGGCAAACACAACCGCTCCCGATTTTACGGAAGACGCATCTTTGTTTGAGGATTGGAGAAAGCACGCCGAGGCAGTGGATCACTTGAAAGTTAAGGTTGGTCGCTGGAACGTACCGGGTACCCCCCCTGTTATACTGGTAGATTTCAAGTCCTACTTCAGTGAACGAGACGCCTTTTTCTATTCTATGTGGGAAAATTTCCGAGTTGACTCCATCCACGCCTACGGCGATTACGATGAGTCTTGTATCTTCGCGTATGCGGTCGGTAAGGTAATAGAGAGTTTCTATCACTTCTACAAACTGGAAAACAAGAAAGTCGCCGCCCTATTCAACGAATGGATGTTGGCGATGGGAGCACTTTACATTCAAAAGCAAATCCCTGCCATAGCGACACTTTTCACGACGCATGCCACATCGATCGGACGCTCTATCGCCGGTAACAACAAAGCGTTATACGCTTATATGGACGGTTACAACGGCGATCAGATGGCTAAGGAGCTAAACATGGAGGCCAAGCATTCCGTAGAGAAACAGGCCGCCCATTACGTGGATTGCTTCACGACCGTAAGCGATATCACGGCCCGTGAATGTAAACAGTTATTGGATAAGGCACCGGATATCGTTACCCCGAACGGCTTTGAGCCCAACTTTGTACCCGAGGGTAAGGAATACGCTAAAAAGCGGAAGGAGGCACGTCGTACATTAATTAATGTTGCGGAGAAATTATTGGGCTGCTCCATCGACCCGAACGCTTTGCTGGTTTCCACCAGTGGCCGCTATGAATACAGAAATAAAGGTATCGATGTCTTCATCGAGGCGATGAACCGTGTACGTACGTCCGGACGCCTGCAGCGTGAGGTCGTCGCCTTTATCATGGTACCGGCTTGGGTACGTGCCGCCCGTGCGGATTTAAAAGAGGCGATCGAGCAGGACATAAAGACGACCTCTCCGCTTCAAATCCCTTTCATTACGCACTGGTTGCATAATATGCCAGAAGATAAGGTCTTGAATTATATCAACCACGCCGGCTTCACGAACGCGGCATCCGAAAAACTAAAGATCATATTCGTTCCTTGTTATTTGGACGGTAAAGGAGGTATTTTCAATAAGACCTATTATGATATGCTGATAGGGATGGACGCTACCGTATATCCTTCCTACTACGAGCCGTGGGGATATACCCCGCTGGAAAGTATCGCTTTCGGTATACCGACGATCACGACCAATCTGGCCGGTTTCGGTATGTGGGCGAAGAAAACGGTATCCGGAGATAACCTTAGCGAAGGCGTAGAGGTTATTAATCGTACGGATTTCAATTATTTTGAGGTAGCGGACGCTATCATGAACTCCATCCTGGCTCTCAGCCAAAAGGATGCTACAGACATCGAGGAAATCAAACAGCGTTGTTTCGATCTCGCTCGAAAAGCTGAATGGAGCAAGTTTATCGACTATTATCTGACCGCATTCGATATCGCCATGAGGCATGCCGAGGAAAGAAATAGTTAAATATTGCTCATAATTAATAAGATAATGCTATCTTTGCACTCGTTTTAGACAAACACTTTAAACTTCACGATAATGAAAATTAAGGCGAATAACGCAAACAGTCCCATTTGGAAGGACGTCTACTCACATTCCAAGCTTCCACAACAGTTGGAACCACTTAATGAGATCGCTACGAATCTTTGGTGGGTATGGAATCATGAAGGCGCTAAACTATTTGGCAAGATCGACAAACAACTTTGGAAATCCACAGAAGGTAACCCTGTACAGCTATTGCAAAGCCTTTCACACAAACGTATGGAAGAGATCTTAGCAGATAAGGAGTTAATGGCTGAAATCCAAAAGGTATACGCTGATTTCAAAGCTTATATCAATGTAAAACCCGACAAGACACAACCGTCTGTAGCCTACTTCAGCATGGAGTACGGTTTGACCAATGTATTAAAGATTTACTCAGGTGGTCTGGGAGTATTAGCCGGTGACTACTTGAAAGAGGCCAGCGATAGTAATATCGATTTATGTGCCGTAGGTTTCTTGTATCGTTACGGATATTTCACACAGACTTTGTCCATGGACGGTCAGCAGATCGCCAATTACGAGCCGCAAAATTTCAACGCCCTGCCGTTGACTCAGGTATTGCAGTCGAACGGAGAGCCAATGGTATTGGAAGTTCCTTATCCGGGCAGAACCGTTTACGCTCATATCTGGAAAGTTAGCGTAGGTCGTGTACCTTTGTACTTAATGGATACGGATATACCTCAGAACAGCGAATGGGATCGTTCCATCACGCACCAATTATATGGTGGCGACTGGGAGAACCGTATGAAACAAGAGTATTTGTTGGGTATCGGTGGTATCATGATGCTGAACAAGTTAGGTATCAAGAAACAGATTTATCACTGCAACGAGGGACACGCCGCTTTGATCAACGCTCAGCGTTTGGTAGACTATATCCAGAACGACGGCCTTTCATTCAACCAAGCGTTGGAGGTAGTTCGTGCTTCCGCTCTCTATACGGTACACACTCCGGTTCCGGCAGGTCACGATTACTTTGATGAGGGTTTGTTCGGACGTTACATGGGTGAGTTCCCCGGCAAGTTAGGTATTAGCTGGCAAGACTTCATCGATATGGGACGTGAGAACCCGGGCTCTAACGAGAAATTCTCCATGAGCGTATTCGCCTTGAACACTTGCCAAGAGGCTAACGGCGTAAGCTGGTTGCACGGTAAGGTTTCTCAGCGTATGTTCGCCCCGGTTTGGAAAGGTTACTTCCCGGATGAACTGCACGTTGGTTATGTAACGAACGGTGTGCACATGCCGACTTGGGCCGCTACGGAGATGAAGAAATTCTATGCGGATAAATTAGGCACGAAGCTTTTCGAGGATCAATCAAATCGCAAATGTTGGGAAGGAATCCAGAATGTATCCGACGAGGAAATCTGGAATCTCCGTATGACCTTGAAGAATAAATTGATTGATTACATCCGTGTTCAATATAAAGATAGCTGGTTGAAGAACCAAGGTGATCCTTCTAAGGTAGTTTCCATCCTTGAGAAGATCAATCCGAATGCCTTGTTGATTGGTTTCGGTCGTCGTTTCGCTACTTATAAGCGTGCGCACTTGTTGTTCACGGACTTAGACCGTTTGGCTAAGATCGTTAACAATGAGAAGTTCCCGATTCAGTTCGTATTCACCGGTAAGGCTCACCCGGCTGATGGTGGTGGTCAAGGTTTGATCAAACACATCGTAGAGATCTCTCGCCGTCCGGAGTTCTTAGGAAAGATCATCTTCTTGGAGAACTACGATATGCGTTTGGCCCGTCGTTTGATCTCCGGTGTAGACGTATGGTTGAACACGCCGACTCGTCCGTTAGAGGCTTCCGGTACTTCCGGTGAGAAAGCCGAGATGAACGGTGTATTGAACTTCTCCGTTCTTGACGGTTGGTGGTATGAGGGTTACGTAGAAGGCGCAGGTTGGGCATTGACCGACAAGCGTACTTATGAGAACCAGCAATACCAAGACCAATTGGATGCGGCTACGATCTACCATTGCTTGGAAACTGAGATTATCCCGACTTACTACGCTAAGAACAGCAAGGGTTACTCTCCGGACTGGATCCAATATATCAAGAACTCTATCGCCAAGATCGCTCCGGATTATACGATGAAACGTATGTTGGACGATTATGAGGATCGTTTCTATCACAAATTGGCTACTCGTTCCGCTCATATTTCCGCTAACAACTACGAGATCGCTAAGCAATTAGCTGCTTGGAAAGAGGAAGTTGCGCAACATTGGGATAGCTTCCAAGTGGAATCTTTCACTTGCGACCAAGATTTGACGGTGAACGGCCCGGTTGTAGGAAAAGAATACAACTTCAATTTGGTAATCGACCGTCATGAACTACAAGGTATGTTAGGTGCTGAAATGGTTGTCATGAAGGAAGATCCGGAGAAACACACGCTGTCACCAATCAATACCGCTCAGTTCGAGTTGATGAAGGAAGAAGGCTCCAAGTTATTCTTCAAGTTAACGACCACTCCTTCCGAGGCTGGTAACCATAAGATGGGCTTCCGTGTATATCCTGTAAACAAGGAGTTGCCTCACCGTATGGACTTCGCTTATGTACGTTGGATTCAGTTATAATCGGCAACAAGTAAAACAAATAATCAAGAAAGAGGGTGCGTCATGCACCCTCTTTTTTTATGCCATACCCAGCTATGCTTTACAGCGACAAAAACCTATGGTTATGAGCCGTAAAGCATAGGTTCATATAGTCCGTGAATACCCATGAATCAAAAAAAGGAAGCCGCACGACAGCAGCTTCCTTTTTCAATAGGATACGAATATTTTCAAGCTTAGAAAGCGTAGTCCAAACTTAATCCGAACACCTTGTTGGTGCGGCTATACACATTCTGCCCAGGAAGTCCCGTGCCGCAGTAGTTGTCCATCTTCTTGGTATAATCGTGGTAAGTTGTCCACATATATCCCACGTTCAAAGCCATTTTTTCGCTCAACATCACTTTAGCACCAAAGCCCAGCGAATAAGAATCGCAGGAGAAACTAACATCACTTTGGAAATTATCAGACAAACCATAATCTGTAATTTGAGCGCCACCGCTAATGGTCAATCTCTTGACAACATCCCACTCTATACCAAACAGATACTCATTCGTACCTCTTTCCAGTTCCTTCTGCTTTCCACCGGCCATTCCCGCCTTCTTGTCATCGAAGAAGTGATACTCAACAGAAGCCTTCAACATGGGCAAAAACCGATAAGAAGCTGCCACCGAAAGCATGGAAGGAATATCGTTCGGCGTATTTACACCATGCTTATAAGGGCCAACCAAATCTTCCGCACTGTCGGGATAATCCAACTTCTTGGTATTGTTTTCGATGTTCAAGTTCGTCTTAAACTCATATTTAGCTCCGAAATTGAATTTACCATATTTGACATCGACACCCAAAACCGGTGTCAACCCCCAACCTGTCTGGTCGCAATCCAAAGCCAGGTTCATTAAATCCGCTCCACCAAAATTCTGTTTTAATTTTGCATCCAGATACCCGTCATAGTTTCCTGAGAAATAGTTCATCCGGCCACCGGCAAAGGCAGAAAGCCAATCCGTGATCTTGTATGATAGGCCAAGTTGTAGGGAATAAATATACTGTTTTCCGTCCATCGCACTGTTAATAGTATACATATCCGGCGTGACGATGGGACTTTGACCGCCAGTCTTTATATATTTCGCTACACTTTCCTTGAAGATACCGGCCATAGCAGCCGATTCGAACATTGGCAGGCCATCGTCAAACGAAGCCTTACCACCTCCACCCGTAATGGCAAAGAAACCGGAGATCGTCCAATCACCTTTTTTGTAAGCCGCAAAAACACTCGGAATCACGGGAGCGGCTGCCTTTCCTTTGTAATACTTTTTATAGGGAACGTCGCTCACTGTCGGCACCTTATTCACTGGGTCGAAACCATTGTATGTACTGAAAGAGGCATCGATATCCCGGGTCTGGAAAGCACTTTGGATACTCACACCAACGCGGAAACCGTCTGTCGGCAAAAAAGAAAGACCCGCCGGGTTTGACAAAGCGCCGTCTATATCAATTGCAGCACCTCGCGAAAGTGACCTTAAAAAGGCTGCATGCTGATTCGTATTCGTCAAATATCCTCCAGCGAAAGAAACCAAAGGCATCATCATCAATGCCGCACCTAATACTACTTTTTTCTTCATGTTTTACTTTTCTTGATTACAAAACGGTCGCAAAGATAAATACTTTTTTCAAACACTGCACACTTTTAATAAAAATGTGCCGCACAAAACAACAAATACTGTGCAAACACATAAGACTAATTAACAATAGAAGAGCCGCAAAGGTAGTAACGTGAAATCAGGTATTAGTTATAATCAAAAAGAATCATCCTAATCAGAAAAGGATATATACAGCAAGTACTAAAGAAGATATACTTACTTTACCCAAAAAGATATACTACAAGTGCCAAGTAAGTATAACTTCTATTTTTCCGAAATAAATCGTATATTTGTCTCTATAACTTAATTCTTTAAACCGTATAGATAAAATGAAAAGACTAGCATTACTCGCGGCTCTCTTACTGCCTCTATCCATGGCTTTCGCCCAACAGAACGTAGGATTCAAGACCGATAAGGTAGAACCTCTCGTGATCAACCCAGACAATAGCGTTACTTTCTATGTAGAAGCCCCAAAAGCGAAGTCCGTCTCCGTAAAAGGAGACTGGGAAGCCAACGAGGGCAATGGCCAGATGACGAAAGGGAAAAACGGTACATGGAGCTATACGACTCCCCCACTGCCATCCGAAATGTACACCTATCGTTTAAACATAGATGGTATTTACAACATCGCCCCAAACAACCCATTCTCTTGCCGTGACGTAGGCACCTTGTTCAGCCTGTTCTATATCAACGGGGGAAATGGGGATTATTATCAAGTACGTGACGTACCTCATGGTAATGTTACAACCACTTGGTATCACTCGGATATCCTCGGGAGCGAACGAAGGCTTAGCGTTTATACACCTCCTTTTTACGATAAGAACATCCAGTCTTATCCCGTTCTGTACCTGTTACATGGCAGTGGCGGCGACGAGAACGCTTGGCTGGAGCTTGGCCGTACCGCCCGTATCATGGATAACTTGATTGCCGAAGGCAAGATACAGCCAATGCTTGTCGTTATGCCAAACGGTAATCCCAGCAAGCAGGCCGCTCCCGGCGAAACGCCCGATAACCTGAATTACAAGCCAGCCATGAGCAACAGCTTCCCCGGTTATAAGGATGGCTCGTACGAGAAGAGTTTCACCGAGATCATTCATTTCATCGATAACCGTTACCGTACGATCCCGGATAAGCGACACCGAGCCATAGCCGGACTTTCGATGGGTGGTTTCCATACATTATATATATCATTGAATTATCCGGACTATTTTAACTATATAGGACTTTTCTCCGCTGGGCTCAGCGCAAATGGTGTAGACCCCAATAGCCCGATGTACACGAACCTCGACGAGAAGTTAGGAAACCTCAAGAGATCCGGTTATCAATTGTTCTGGATCGGTATCGGAAAGGACGATTTCCTGTACGACGCGAACCAGCAATTCCGCCAGCGAATGGATAGCCTAGGTATGAAATACCAGTACGTAGAATCCACCCGAGGGCATATCTGGGCCAATTGGCGGGCTTATCTCCTCCAATTCGCTCCTATGCTTTTCAAATAAAAGACATGAGCAGATGAATCATAATATACCGCAATACGACTTCTATAAACACAAATACGGCGATGAGCTACTTATCGACGTCGTTCCCTTGAACACGATCAAGAAGTATCTCAAGGAACAACCCGTACATATATTGACGTATTACGATATAACATTGATCACTAGCGGGGAGGGAGAATTCCTTATCGATCATCAAGCGAACCGGGTAAAGCCTCAAGATATCATCTTTACCCGGCCCGGCGAAATACGCAAATGGGACGATAAAACGATACAAGACGGATTCGCTCTTATCTTTGAGGAAGAGTTCCTGCTCTCTTTTTTCAATGATCCGGCATTTCTCCGGAACCTCTCTTATTTCCATACGGAAAGACGGTCTTCCAAGCTCAGTCTCGACAAGAAAGCCTATGCCCGCATCTCCGAGTTGATCTCGGAGATCGATAAAGAGATCAAGGACTATCAGTCGAAAGACAAACACTTACTCCGGGCCTTGTTGTACGAGACATTAATGTTGCTCAACAGGTTATATTCTAACTCGAACGCTTTACCACCAGACACAAACACCCGATCTAAAAGCATCTATGTAGACCGATTTATCGAGTTAGTAAACCATTCCTTCAAGCGAGATCATTCCATCCGGAGCTATGCCGATCAGCTTTGCATCACCCCGAACTACCTGAATGAGATCGTGAAAAACGCTACGGGCATCAACGCTAAACAATACATCCTAAACAAAATACTAATCGAGAGCAAACGGCTATTGACTTATACAGACTTGCCTATATCCGCCATAACGGAAGCTCTAGGTTACGAGGATCCATCCTATTTCATCCGTCTATTTCGTTCCCAAACAAACATGACCCCGCTAAACTATCGCAAGAATACAAAACCGTAAAAAGTACTATTTCCTCCTTTATACGTATTATACGAACTCCATTCGGTATGTCTAATTTTGCCTCTATCAATAAATAAAGCATCATGAGACAATACAAATCATGGATAGCGGCTCTCATATTAGGAAGCACGTTATCCGCTAACGCACAACAAAAGAATATGGAGAACAAAACATTAAACGAGAACATCCCGGAGATGATCATCTCCCTTGAAAAAGAGGCTCTAGCCTCGACCGACCCGATGGCATTCGTAGAGCTTTCAGACACCGACGTGATTTACTTCGATCCTTCCCTAGAGACGAAAATAGAGGGATTGGAACAACTGCGCACTTATTATAAAGGTATGCAACTTCCTCCGGCAGATCATTTCGACATGATCCGCCCGGTCGTACAAGTCGCGCAAAACATAGCGGTCCTCACCTTCAACCTTGATAGCTACTTATCCGACAAGGTAATAAAATGGAACTGCACCGAGGTTTACAGACGCAACCCCGACAACCAATGGAAGATCATACAAACCCACTGGTCTTACGTGAAACCGCTAGATTAAAGTTAAAACATTTGCCGCTTTCTGAACCAAAACGGTTCGTAAAATGTATTATATAGACTATTCACTAAACACAAATTATATGATACGGAATTTACTGAAAGCGGCAAATGTGCTTACATTTAGCACGATGTTCCTGTTACTCCTCGCCGGATGCAACAAGAACACGATTATTTTTGAGGATGGAACAACCCCGAACGGCTCTTCGGGAAACGAGGACCCGGGAAACAGCACGTTGGTGACCTTCAACGCCTCCGTGGAGGGCCGGAACCTATTACGTTCCATGTCTCCCATGAATAAAGGGATACAAAGCAGGGTTTATGTCTTCGACAGCAGCGCAGGAACCAAGGGAAGCCCCGAGGCGTCAGGTCTTTACATAACCTCATCTCCCGGGGTGTTAACAGGAAGTGACGGATATAAAATGTTTCTCTCCAATGGCACTTATAATTTCTACGCCGTATCCGACAATTTCTCCACGATCCCCCCGACATTCACGAGTGGCGTATCCGAACCCCTCTTCAACGGTATCGATTATCTTTGGTGGAGCGCCATACAACAGGATGTTAATAGCTCCCAAATCAATATACCGATTGTTTATGGGCATGTGGCTACCCAAGTCGTAGTAGAATTAACCGGCGGTGAAGGCATCACGATCAACCAACTGGTCTCCGCCATGATCACTCCTCCCGTGGTTGGGGCTACCATGGATCTGGGCACAGGTGTCATCACTCCTGCTACCGCCTTCGGAAAAGCGGATAAGATGGGCATAAACGGATTAACCGCCCAATATATCATGTTGCCGATAAGACATACGGCTCCCATGACTCTCACGCTGGAAATATCCGCCGACAATGAAAACAGTACCCGCACCTATACCACCCAGATCCCTCTTCCGGATGGCGAGTTGAAAGCGGGAAACTCTTATTTATTTAAAGCGGTAATCAACGGTAATTCGATCACTTTGGCCAGTGTCAACGTAAAAGACTGGACAGATGTGGACGAGACAGGAAAGCCCCTTTATCCGACCCAGAATTAAAGCCCGGTTCCTATTTTCCGTACCAATATTCATTGATACGGAAAATATGCCTATATTTACCCCGTCACCTCTAAAAACAATACGAACATGATCGAGATTCCCGAATCCGCCACCATTGGCAAACAGGCTAGCGAAACGCTAAAGGGTAAACGGATAGCACATGTTATCGAGTCGAACAGTCCTCACCGCTTCACGTTCTATAATGGCGATCCGGCGGAATACTCCAATAGGCTGGTAGGACGAACGGTCCTAGGCGCCCAAGGCTATGGCGCATTCGTGGACATCCTTATGGACGCCGATACCCACCTCTTAATCGGAGACGGAACCAATATGCGTTATTATACCTCCGCGGAAAAGGCCCCGAAGAAATATCAGCTTATGATCGTATTCGAGGACGACTCGTTCCTAGCTTTCACGGTTTCGATGTATGGTTCCATCTACGCTTTCAAAGGCGAGTTTGACAATCCCTATTACCAAGGTAGCATCCATAAGCTATGTCCGTTGGACGAGAGATTCGATAAAGCCTATTTTATCAGTCTCATCGGGAATCTCAAGAAAGATATATCCGCGAAGGCGTTACTTGCCACCGAGCAACGTATTCCGGGCCTAGGCAACGGAGTTTGCCAAGATATCTTGTTCAATGCCCGGATCTCCCCGAAACGAAAAATATCGACTTTATCAGAAGAGGATATAGACCGCCTCTTCAACACCGTGAAATCCACGCTGGAAGAGATGACTCGCCGAGGAGGCCGGGATACGGAGAAGGATCTATACGGCGCCTTAGGCAATTACCGCACGATCCTATCGAAGAACACCTACCATGCCCCTTGCCCCATCTGCGGCGAACGGATACAGAAAGAGGCTTACCTCGGAGGCAGCATTTATTATTGCCCGCATTGCCAGCGAGAAAGATAAGTAATACGCTCAAATTGACAATATGACAATATGTAATCTGAAGCCCCGGAGAATCGTTTTTTCCGGGCAAAGATACATGCTGTTACCAAATACGAGAAAAAATATCAGCAATCAATTGTATTATAACACTTTGCTTAAATATACCCTTTCATTCTAGCGAGATTAATTCATCCTATCTCATATTTATGCAGGAGAAAGGTGCTTTTCATACGGATGCATCGCCCATTTCTATAGGTTGCGTACCCAATTCCTACCGTATGTATCGTCAAACACATACGGTAGCGTTGCCTAACACTGGCTTTCGCGTTACCTAATCCCATTACTTTCGTCTCCCAACAGGGGCATTCACGCAAAAAAACAGGGTAAAATGGATAATTTGACCATAAAGCACTCCCTATTTCTTCTATTAGCAAAAAGGCCCTGTCATCATAATCCCAGATTTTCAAACAAAACGTCAAGGTTATCGCATTTTCGCTTACAACATCATTCTCCACTAATATCGCATAAGCCTAAAATATTGCCTAACCGGAAGTCCCCTTTTTTCTATATTCTTGTGGCGTTACTCCTTTCAATTTTTTAAAAATCCGATTAAAGTGTGGAACATCATTGAATCCTACTGCAAAACAGATTTCCGACACCTGCTTTTGCGAGTGTTTCAGAAGTTCGCAAGCAGTATTTAAGCGGTACTCTGTAACAAATTGTGAGAATGTCATTCCCTTGCATCGCTTGAAATAGGAACAAAACGCAGAACGGTTCATACCAACCTCGGCAGAAATATCATCTAATGAAATAGGATGGACATAATGCCCCATCACATACGTACAAATTTGCTGTATACGCCTCACATCCCGCTCTACATTCATAGGCTTGCCTGCAAAAGTATGGTCGGATGAAGTGAATATAACCGGTAGCAAGCGGAACATTTCACACAATCGCCCCAATTCATCCATATCGTTCATACGCAATAATATTTTGCGTATGATACGAGAGCTTTCCAAACCAAGCTTTAATGCGTTAACAGGAAAAGTAAGCTTTGCTAAACGATTGCGTAATTCGGGAAATACCTCCATGCATCTCACGACGAAAGAGTGACTGAAAGCAACCATCAAGTAATGAACGCACCCGTCACTGTCTGCCGATAAAGGGGTATATTCCCAATAATGATGCATGGATGGCGGTATCAATGCCACATCACCTGCTGAAAAAGATTGTAACGTATCGCCTGCCATTCGGGTTCCATATCCATGTAACACATAATATAACTCCCATGCATCGTGCTGATGCAATTTGGCTTCTACATGGGTCTCTATTCGTTGATCTATAAAAAAGAATGAATGGTTCTCTACTTCGGGCAATTCGTAAGGAGTGATCATCTCTTCCATAAGGTAGTCGTATATAAAATGGTTCGATACAAATATACGACAATTACATAAAACAATACAACAAATATGCGACAATAAAGCAATATAACTTTGCCGCTGAAAACAACAAGTATAACTATTAAATGTATTGTTATGGATTTCTATCAAGTATTAGAGAAAAGAAGAACCATCCGGGACTTTTCCAATAAGGAGGTAACGGACGAAGTGCTGGAAAAAGTATTATCGGCAGCTTTTAAAGCTCCGACCAACGACCATCTGCGACAGTTCGAGTTCATTGTCGTGAGAGGGCAGGAAAACATTGCCCGACTTATATCACCTGTAGCGGAAAACACCAAAACCATTCAACAAACCCAACTTAAAGCCGCCGAGAACGTAATGGACAAAGACGGATATGCTATGTTTGTCGATGCGCTTCCCAAGCAACAACGTATGCTAATCCAAAGCAACTGCCTTATCCTGCCGTTTTTCAGGCAAAAGGACTATCCCTTATGCAAGCCCGCAGACCAAAGTTCCTTGAACTATTTCGCTTCGGCTTGGGCAGCCGTAGAAAACATATTGTTAGCCGCAACAGCGGAAGGGCTGGCATGCGCTTTCCGTATTCCCATTGGCAATGAACCGGAGTACGTGAAACACCTCGTTAATGCTCCCGCTGAATATGAGTTCACTTGTTTTCTCGCCATCGGTTATGCGGCCGAGGATGCACATATATGTAAGCAGAAAGATATCCGAGTGAAAGAGAGAATTCACAAAAATATATGGTAAGCCCAAATACGAAAGGCCATATCTTGATAAGTGATGAAAAAAGAAAAAGCCCTGTAATCTTTAAATTACAGAGCTTTACTTTATTTTACTTTCTTTGAAAGCGGTCCGGACGGGACTCGAACCCGCGACCCCATGCGTGACAGGCATGTATTCTAACCAGCTGAACTACCGAACCATTTTATAATCAATAAAATTTTGAAAAAGAGGCGGTCCGGACGGGACTCGAACCCGCGACCCCATGCGTGACAGGCATGTATTCTAACCAGCTGAACTACCGAACCTCTTTTCTTTTATCGCTATCTCTCTCGATTGCGGTGCAAAGGTAAGTATTATTTTTAAACCTGCAATAGCTGACGCAAAAAAATATCATATTTGATAGCAAAAATATCTGGAGAGACCTCAGAAGCTACATAATTATGCCGCCCCTATCCCCTTCCCGATCACACCAGTTTATCACAAATACATTTCATTTTGGAACTTTTCAATCGCCATTCATAATTATGTAATGATAATTTGTTACTTTTGCGACTCAATATAAATGCTTAACAACAATGGACGTTGCCATTATTAAATATAATGCCGGAAACATCTACTCAGTAGATTACGCTTTGAAGCGGTTGGGCGTTACCCCGATCATCACGGCTGATCCGGAATTATTAAATAAAGCGGATAAGGTTATCTTTCCCGGAGTAGGTGAAGCTTTCACGACCATGGAGTATTTAAGGGAGCATAAATTGGATCAGGTGATCTTGAACCTAAAGCAACCGGTACTCGGGATATGCCTCGGCATGCAATTGATGTGCATGCGTTCAGAGGAGGGAAACGCGGATTGCTTGGGGATCTTCCCTACGGAAGTAAAACGTTTCATTCCGCAAAAGCATGAGGACAAGGTTCCTCACATGGGTTGGAATACCTTGACAAACGTTAAAAGCGGCCTATTCAATGAGCGATTGGAGAACAAATTTGTTTACTTCGTACATAGTTATTATGTACCTGTAAATGAATATACGGCGGCTACGACCGATTACATCCTTCCGTTCAGCGCCGCTTTACATAAGGACAACTTCTACGCAACACAGTTCCATCCGGAAAAAAGTGGATCGGTAGGAGAGGTTATATTGAAAAACTTTTTAAAGATATGATTGAGCTTATTCCCGCTATAGATATAATAGATGGCAAATGCGTCCGGTTGACGCAAGGAGATTACGCGACCAAGAAGATTTACAACGAAGATCCTCTGGAGGTGGCCAAGATGTTCGAGGGTAACGGCATCCGGCGTTTGCATGTGGTAGATTTGGATGGAGCCCGTGAGGGACGCATCATCAACTACCGTATCCTTGAGCGGATAGCGACCCGGACTTCCTTGATCATTGATTTCGGAGGGGGCTTGAAACAAGAGGATGATCTGGAGATCGCCTTCGAAAGCGGCGCCCAGATGGTAACCGGGGGTAGTATCGCCGTGAAGAACCCGGAAATGTTCACCTCTTGGATCAGTAAGTTCGGTAGCGAGAAAATCATATTAGGGGCCGATGCCAAGGAAAAGAAGATCGCCATCAGCGGTTGGGAGGAAACGACCAGCCAAGAGTTGATTCCTTTTATCAAAGGATATTACGACAAGGGGATTACCAAGGTGATCTGCACGGATATCGCACGGGATGGCATGCTTCAAGGCCCGGCTATCGATTTATATAAAGAGATACGGGACGAGATCCCCTTCCTTTATATCATAGCGAGTGGTGGCGTAAGCTCGATCGAGGATATTGAGAAATTATCTGAGGCTGGGATTCCCGCTGTCATTTTCGGTAAGGCCATTTATGAGGGGAAGATCCAGTTGAAAGATTTACTTCGTTTTACTTGAAATAATAAAATAGATATATGCTAGCCAAGAGAATTGTTCCCTGTCTGGATATAAAGGATGGAAAGACCGTAAAAGGCATCAACTTCGTGAACTTTCGCGACGCTGGAGACCCCGTGGAGTTGGGTGCCCAGTACAGCCGTGAAGGGGCTGACGAATTAGTGTACTTGGATATTACCGCCTCACACGAGGGGCGAAAGACTTTCACCGAGTTGGTAAAACAAGTGGCGGCCCATATCAGCATCCCTTTTACCGTGGGTGGAGGTATCAACGAATTGAAGGACGTGGATCGTTTGCTTAGCGCTGGCGCCGATAAGGTCTCGATCAACTCGGCGGCTTTACGTAACCCGGCATTAATCGAGGAGATCGCCAAGAACTTTGGTAGTCAGGTATGCGTAGTCGCTATCGACGCTAATTTTGAGAACAATGACTGGCTATGCTATCTAAACGGAGGGCGTGTCCCGACGGATAAGTATTTGTTTCAATGGGCCTCGGAAGCGGAAAGCCGTGGCGCCGGCGAGATCCTTTTCACCAGTATGACGCACGATGGCGTAAAAGACGGATACGCGAACGACGCTCTGGCTACCTTGGCCGATACGTTGCATATCCCGGTTATCGCCTCCGGTGGAGCGGGAAAGATGGAACATTTCCGGGATACGTTTTCCAATGGGAAAGCGGACGCGGCTTTAGCGGCCAGCGTTTTCCATTTCGGCGAGATACGGATAGGCGACTTGAAGCAATACCTCAAGGACGAGGGGATCAATGTAAGGATATAACACATTATATATAAAGATGAAATTAGATTTCGAGAAAATGGGCGGATTAATACCCGCTATCGTACAAGACAACAACACTAGTAAGGTATTAATGTTGGGCTTCATGAATCAAGAAGCTTATGATGAGACAGTAAGTACGGGTAAGGTTACATTCTTTAGCCGCACGAAAAACCGTTTGTGGATGAAGGGAGAGAGTAGCGGAAATACGTTGCAGGTGGTTAGCATCACGGCGGATTGCGACAACGATACATTATTGATCAAGGCGATTCCAGCCGGACCGGTTTGTCATACGGGAGCGGATACTTGTTTCGGCGAGAAGAACGTAGAGGATATCATGTTCTTGAAATACTTGCAGAACTTCATCGAGCGTCGCCGTCAAGAAATGCCGGAAGGTTCCTATACGACTACCTTATTCCAGAAAGGCGTGAATCGCATGGCCCAGAAAGTCGGCGAAGAAGCGGTAGAGACCGTTATCGAGGCGACCAACGGAACCGAAGACGGCTTCATCTATGAGGCATCCGACTTGGTTTACCACTTAATCGTATTATTGACAAGCAAGGGACTTCGTCTGGAAGACCTCGCCCGTGAATTAAAGAAAAGACATAAAGGTTGATAAATTCTATGGAAGAAGATATTCTACTCAAATTAGAGAACGTGGAGATATGCCGTGAGGAAAACAGGGTATTACACGACGCATGCCTCACGCTTCGTAACGGAGAGTTCGTATATGTGATCGGGAAGGTAGGCTCCGGTAAAAGCAGCCTGCTCAAGTCCTTGTATTGCGAGATACCGATCTTGCGAGGCGAGGCACGTATCATGGATTACAACCTCACCAAGATGAAGCGGAAGGATATCCCTTATTTGCGTAGGAAACTAGGTATCGTCTTCCAAGATTTCCAATTGTTGACCGACCGTTCCGTCTCCAAGAATCTGGAATTCGTGCTGAAAGCCACCGGATGGAAAAAGAAAAGCGAGATCAAGGAACGGATAGACAACGTGCTCCGTCAGGTAGGCATGCAAGACAAAGGCTATAAAATGCCGCATGAGCTATCCGGCGGGGAACAACAACGTATCGTTATTGCCCGTGCCCTTCTGAACAACCCCAAGTTGATACTGGCGGACGAGCCGACCGGCAACTTGGACCCGGAGACGAGCGGACAAATCGTACAACTCTTACACGACATCTGCCAGCAGGGAACGGCGGTGATTATGACCACTCATAACTATACGATCGTGCATAATTATCCTGCCCGCATAGTAAAATGCGAGAATGCCTGTCTAAGTGATGTCAGAGAATAATTTTTTTGTAACTTTGCGGTCGCATTCGATTGAAAAAGAAAACAATTTAATATAGAACAAAAGAAGATGAAAGTTTTAAAGTTTGGCGGTACTTCTGTGGGATCTGCACAGAGAATGAAAGATGTAGCGAAACTGATCACGGGAGACCGTAAGATCGTTGTATTGTCAGCCATGTCGGGTACAACCAACTCGTTAGTCGAGATTTCCGACTACCTGTACAAAAAGAACCCAGACGGAGCGAATGAGATCATCAACAAGCTTGCCATGAAATATATGGGCCATGTTGAGGAACTATACAGCACCGAGGAATATAAACAGAAGGCCAAAGAACTGATAAAATCTCATTTCGAATATATCCGTACGTTCACGAAGGATCTGTTTACCTTGTTCGAGGAAAAGGTTGTCTTGGCACAAGGAGAGTTGATCTCTACGGGTATGATGAATCTTTATTTGAACGAATGCGGCGTGAAATCCGTATTGATCCCGGCTTTGGATTATATGCGTACGGATAAGAACGCGGAACCGGACCCTGTCTATATCAAAGAGAAATTGGTGAAATTACTTGCTGATAATAAGGATGCTGATCTATACATCACACAAGGTTATATCTGCCGCAACGCTTACGGCGAGATCGATAACCTACAACGGGGTGGTAGCGACTATAGCGCATCCTTAATCGGCGCGGCTATCGGTGCGGAAGAGATCCAGATCTGGACAGACATCGACGGTATGCACAATAACGACCCTCGTATCGTACAGGGAACGTCTCCAGTCCGTCAATTGCATTTCGAGGAGGCTGCCGAATTAGCTTATTTCGGAGCCAAGATCCTTCACCCGACTTGTATATTGCCGGCTAAATTGAACAACATCCCGGTTCGTTTGTTAAATACGATGCAGCCGGACGCTCCGGGTACATTGATCTCTAACGCGATCGAGAAAGGTAAGATCAAGGCGGTTGCCGCCAAAGACAATATTACCTCTATCAAGATCAAGAGCGGACGTATGTTGCTAGCAACAGGTTTCTTGCGTAAGGTATTCGAGACTTTCGAGAACTACCAGACTCCGATCGATATGGTTACGACTTCCGAAGTGGGTGTCTCCGTTACGATCGATAACCGCAAGCATCTGGAAGAGATCGTTGACGATTTGAAGAAGTACGGAACCGTGACCGTAGACGAGGATATGGTTATCGTTTGCGTGGTTGGCGACCTAGAATGGGATAACATCGGCTTCGAGGCTCGTATCGTACAGGCCATGAAGGATGTCCCGGTTCGCATGATCTCCTACGGAGGAAGCAACTACAACGTCTCCTTGCTGATTAAGGCCTCGGACAAGCAGAGAGCGCTGCAAGCTCTAAGCGATCATTTATTTAACAACAAATAAAAACAAACGAGGGCGGCCTTTTACAGACTGCCCTTATTTATCTTTATATAATTTCGTATAATATGCTCAAAGGAACATTTCCTGTAGAAAAGTTCAAGCAGCTTTCTACGCCTTTTTATTATTATGATGTCAAGCTATTGCAAGACACATTAGACGTAGTAAAAACCGAATCCGGGAAATATGGTTACCACGTGCATTATGCCGTGAAAGCGAATGCCAATCCCCGTATCCTTTCCATCATAGCGGCAAACGGCCTTGGCGCAGACTGCGTAAGTGGCGGCGAGGTACAGGCAGCTTTAGATGCCGGTTTTCCTGCCGATAAGATTGTCTTTGCCGGTGTTGGCAAAGCGGATTGGGAGATCAACCTAGGACTGGACAATGATATTTTCTGCTTTAACGTGGAATCTGCCGTTGAGCTGGAAATCATCAATGAGCTGGCGGCCACCAAGAATAAAGTAGCCTCTATCGCCCTTCGTATCAACCCGGAAGTGGATGCCCATACACATGCCAAGATCACGACGGGTATGAAGGAAAATAAATTCGGTATCAACCTTAGCCAATTAGGAGGCGTACTGGATAAATTAAAGGAGATGAAGAATGTGAAGTTGATCGGTATCCATAGCCATATCGGTTCACAGATCACGGATATGTCTAGCTTCCGCAATTTGGTAATTCGTTTCAACGAGATACAGGAAGAACTGGAAGCTCACGGGGTTACGGTGGAGAACCTGAACTTCGGAGGTGGATTAGGTATCGATTACTATCACCCGAATCATTTATCGATCCCGGCTTTCGATAACTATTTCGCGGCCATTCATAAACTGCTTCAAGTACGTCCGGGTCAACAGGTACATTTTGAGCCGGGACGTTCGATCGTCGCTCAATGCGGAACATTAATCTCTAAGGTATTATATGTCAAGGAAGGAGAGACGAAGAAATTCGCTATCCTTGATGCAGGTTTCACGGAATTGATCCGCCCGGCGATGTACGACGCTTATCACCGTATCGAGAACATCAGCAGCGATGAGGCAGTAGAGACTTACGATGTAGTGGGCCCGATCTGTGAGTCATCGGATGTATTCGGTAAGGATGTAGAGTTGAATAAGGCTCATCGTGGCGACTTGATCGCCCTTCGTTCCGCCGGCGCTTATGGCGAGGTCATGGCCTCCCAATACAACTGCCGTCATTTACCTAAAGCCTATTATTCCGATACGATAAAATAATGAGCCAATTGATCAATGTGCCAATGTAAATACCTTGAGTAGCTTATTGGCACATTGGCGTATTAATCATATTGGCTCATTAATGATATTGGCACATTGGCATATTAATCACATTGGCACATTATTATGTTTCTACTCAATAATACAGAGCTTTTCCTATTGGGAATCTCCTTAATAGGGTTCGTTATCTTATCTCTTTATTATCTGATCGCTTATGCCCGCCCTTTACGTGCGTCAAAACGAACGGATGATACCTTAGAGGAAGGTAATAAACTCCCCGCATCCATCATCATATACGCTAAAAATGATTCTGAGAACCTCAAGAAACACCTTCCTGCGTTACTTACACAAGATTACCCGGAATATCAGGTAGTCGTTATCAACGATGGCTCGAGCGACGATACCGACGATACGCTAAAGTTCTTTCAAAATGAGTATAAACATTTGTATCATACTTACGTCCCCTCGGACGCTCGTTACCTAAGCCGCCGTAAACTGGCGTTTACCCTAGGCGTGAAAGCGGCCAAATACGATATTCTTCTATTCACGGAGGCGAATTGCCAACCGCTCAACGATCAATGGTTATCCGCCATGGTTGGTGGATACACACCCGAGACCAGTATTGTCTTGGGCTACTGCAAATACAGCAACTACAAGGGATTCTTTCATAAGTTGATCGCCTATGATAACTTATTGACGGGTTTACGTTATCTATCTTCCGCCCTCTCCCATCACCCATATACCGGAAACGGACGAAATTTATCTTATCGGAAAGAGTTATTCTTCAAGCATAAAGGTTACTACCAATCCTTGAACTTGCATGCGGGAGACGATGACTTATTCGTCAACGAAGCCTCGACCAAGGAGAATACGAAAGTAATCTATGCCCCGGACAGCCTAACGGAAATGGATCAAATCGAACGTTTTGGAATCTGGAAAGAGATGAAGGTTTCCCGTGCCGCCACTCAACGGTATTACAAAGGAAGCGCCTTGACATTCTATCATCTCGAATCCACTTGTTTCTACCTTTTCCAAGCATCGGTTATCGCTACGGTAGTGATCGGATTACAGGGCAATTGGCTAATCTCCTTGATCGCCGTATTATTATATTTGATACGTTTTATAATCAAGGCAAGCGTTTTCGGCAAATCGGCCCGAATGCTCCAACAAAACCCCACTACCGGTTGGTTATTCCTGTTGGAGTTTATTCAACCTATGTTTAATGGCTACATACGTATTTACCGACTTTTCAGAAGTAGGAAGGATTATACGTTCCGGTTGGAGAATTAATAATGATGAGCACTCTCATAGGATATCTCTTCTTCCGCCACTTTGGGAAGTTCTTCCTCCTCTAATAGCGGGTAGGCTGGGGTAAACTTCGCATGATAGGTAGATTCCAAATACGTCTTTTCCAATAAACGGACGACATTTTCTAAAGTAGCTTGCCGTTCTTTGGGTTTAAGCTGGCATTCCCAGATCACCATCGTATTCCAGCCCATCGCTCGTAATTCCTCACGTACACGGGCATCCCGAGTTTTATTCCGGTTTAGTTTCTCGGTCCACCACTCTACCCGGGTACGGGGAGGACGAAATTCCGGGCAACCCTCGTGCCCATGCCAGAAACAGCCGTTCACGAAGATAGCGGTCTTATATTTACGCAATACGATATCAGGGGTACCGGGAAGGCGCTTTACATTCACACGAAAGCGAAAGCCACAATGGAACAGGTATTTACGGACTATAATCTCGGGCTTTGTATTCTTGCCCTTAATCATAGACATGATATAGCTACGCTTTTCTTTAGAGATAAGATCTGTCATATCAATCCGGCAAAACTAGAATGTATGCCAAAGATACGGCTTTTATTCAAAACGGATACTCTTGGCCGGATCAATCTTCGTAATCAAATAGGAAGGTCCTAACATCATCAACATGGAGGCGGCCAATGTCCCTATATTCAAAAGGAACAGTGAAAATAGGCTCAGATCGATAGGCACGGCATCCAAATAATAAATAGAAGGATCTAATTGGATAATGTGGAAATGAGATTGAAGCAAACAAAGAGAGATACCGATGATATTCCCCCACAACATTCCTTTGCCGATCAAGAAGAAAGAGACATACAAGAAGATCTTGCGAATACTGTTATTATTTTGTCCCAAGGCTTTTAGGATTCCGATCATATTGGTACGCTCTAAGATTATGATCAATAATCCGGAGATCATGGTAAACCCTGCGACGGAAAGCATCAGCGCCAAGATAACCACCACATTGATGTCCAGCACATCCAGCCAATTAAAGATCATCGGGTTCAACTCCTTGATCGAGCGGGCGTAGAACGTATTGCCATTTCGGTCTTGCCGTTCCGTCAGATCGAAATAAACATCCTCGGCCACTTGGTCCAAACGATCATAGTCATCCACTTGCAACTCCAGTCCGCTTACTTGATCTTTATCCCAACCGTTCAAGCGGCGTATCTGCTTAATATCAGCGATTACGAACATCTTGTCATAATCAAGGAAACCCGTCTCATAAATCCCCGTGATCGTGAACTTACGGGCACGCACGTCATCTTGCACAAAATAAGTCAGGAAAGAATCCCCTACCTTTAGTCCTAGCAGATCTGATAAATACTTGGAAATAATAACATCTGTAGAGTTCTTATCCGGTTGGATCGTAAAGATCTCGCCTTCTTTTAAATTATCCTTGAAGAAAGTCCAGTCATAATCCGTGTCCACCCCTTTCAAGACAATTCCTTGAAAATCTTGGTCAGTCTTCAAGATGCCTAGCTTCGTCGCGAATTTCTCGACATGGCGAATACCGGGGAATGCATCGAGCGCATTCAATAAAGTATCGCTAACCGCTATCGGCTGCGACTCATAGGAAGAATTACTATCGAAATTCGTGATCTGGATATGCGAGCCGAAACCGATCACCTTGTTCCGGACCTCTTTCTTAAAGCCTATCACGATCGCCACCGAAAGGATCATCACCGCCAATCCCAAAGCGATCCCGATCATGGCAATACGAACAGCGGGAGGAGTAACCTCACGATCCCCCTCCTTACTGAAATGTATCTTTTTGGCGATAAATAGCTCTAAATTCATTTATAACATTCTTCCCGGATAAGCTTCCAGCGCCTTTGATAACACCGTCAAAGCTTTCGCCAAATCTTCCTTTTTCAAGACATAGGCCATACGAACCTCATTCTTACCAAGTCCCGGTGTCGTGTAGAAACCCGACGCCGGTGCCATCATGACCGTCTGACCCTCGTATTCGAACTCTTCCAGACACCAAGCGCAGAACTTATCGGCATCATCCACCGGAAGTTTAGCCACCGTATAGAAAGCGCCCATCGGTATGGGAGAATAAACGCCGGGAATACGGTTTAAGCCATCGATCAAGCATTTACGCCGTTCCACATACTCGTCATAAGTTTCACGGGCATACTCCTCGGAAGCATCCAAAGAAGCCTCGGCCGCGATCTGTCCGATCAAAGGCGGGCTTAAACGAGCTTGGCAGAACTTCATGACGGCACTACGCACTTCGGCATTTTTCGTAATCAACGCACCGATACGGATACCGCATTCCGAATAGCGTTTTGAGACAGAATCGATCAATACCACGTTCTGCTCGATACCTTCCAGATGACAAGCCGAGATATACGGGGAACCGGTATAGATAAACTCCCGGTATACCTCATCCGAGAAAAGATAAAGATCATATTTCTTTACGATATCCCGGATTTGATTCATCTCACGACGCGTATACAAATAACCCGTAGGATTGTTCGGGTTACAGATCAGGATCGCTTTGGTACGCTCATTGATCAACTCCTCGAATTTCTCTACTTTCGGAAGAGAAAATCCTTCCTCTATCGTAGTCGTCACTGTCCGGATCACGGCTCCTGCCGAGATAGCGAATGCCATATAATTAGCATAAGCAGGTTCCGGTACGATAATCTCATCACCCGGATTCAAGCAACTCAAGAAGGCAAACAAAACAGCCTCCGAACCACCGGTAGTGATGATAATATCGTCAGCCGTAAGATTAATATCATACTTTTTATAATATCCAACCAACTTCTCGCGATAACTGCGATATCCCTGACTAGGGCTATATTCCAACACCGTACGATCGACATTACGGATCGCGTCGAGTGCCGCTCGCGGAGTGGGAAGGTCGGGCTGACCGATATTCAGGTGATACACATGAACTCCTCTCTGTTTGGCAGCATCGGCCAATGGAGCCAGCTTCCGGATCGGGGAAGCGGGCATTTCGACTCCTCTTTGTGAGATGTTGGGCATTATTATTCTATATTTATTCGTTTTTGAGTGGCAAAGATAGTGATTTTAGTTGACAATTAACACCAAATTCAAGTCGTTTATGACTTGAACCGCATCACGCTCTTTACAGTCATCGACTCATCATCGGCAGTGAGGTAAGTAACCGAATAGTCCTTGCCTCCCTCCTCGACATTGACAATTACATGACCGGCATCAAACGACGAGGGGTTAAGTATATCAAGCCACGGCTGTCCGGCATCCTCGGCACGACGCTCCGCAGGGAACACGGTAGGACACACGATGCGCTCGCCGGGATAAAGATTCCGGTTATAGAAACGTTCCATGACCGAAGGCAGCGTATGAAGCTGATCCCACACGTTGTTGACAACTACACGCGGACGCAACGCAGCCACGAGCTTATCAGTCATTGACTTGTGTCCGTGGTGATTGATTTTCACCACACTCACCGGCTCAACCACGTCGGCTATCGCATCCTCTATCTCGAACCGTTCCCCATTGGGTAAATTCCAGCCATCCGAGAAGTCTCCCGCCGTATAAAACTTGAAATCACCGTAGGTAAAGATCACACCCAGGCTCATCCCGTTTTCACTGAACTTAACCGGATTGGATTTCTTGCGCTCCGCATAGAGGTCACGTATATTCCCCTCCTTATCGGCAATGCGGCCGTTGGCACAGATATTTCTTACCGAGAATCCCGGATAGGCCGCAGCGTCTTTCCTCATGGCGATCTGATTGGTTTCGCCAAGACGGAACTTCTCAATCTCCATCTTCTTATGAGCCAACATATAGTCGTAAAAATCCTTCATGTGCTCAAAAGCATCGGCTGCCTCCTGGGTCAAGGGAAGAGGATCGTTGTAGTCGGGCCAGCAACGGTCAAAAGCCTTGCCAAACGTAAGGTACTCGGCAGCCTGAGAGAATCCGCTCAGGTAGTAATCCTTACCGTCTCTCGTCTCCTTACGAGCGTAGAATTTATTGTTGCCACCATGATCTGAGTGATAGTGCGTCAACATCATATAATCAACATAATCCTTCTGAGGGTTAACTCTCCGGACATAGCGCGAGATCCACTCCCCGGCATGCCGATCGGGATTAGGAAGCACCGGCACAGCCAATTTACCACGCCCAATAGCATTATGATCGCCGCAATCAAGTAGCATCGTTGTACCGTCGGGGAAAATCAAGAACATCGATTCCGACACCCCGGTATAAATCAGATGAATCTGGAACTGCCCTTTTTTCCATCCTTTCCATGCTTTTCCTACTTCAGCATCCTTAGCGCCCAATGCCAAAGCCTCCCTGAAATCCATCAAACAAGCAGCGCTCACAAGCGTAGCATTCTTCAAAAAACCTCTTCTATCCATCATTCTAAACCGATATTAATATTAGCCTACCCACAAATATACGGAATAAATCTTAATTCTCTTAAATACCCGGCCGAGGCGAATCCTTGCTGGCGTGCATCGTAGAAACAAAGGCATTCGGATCGATCTCTTTTACCTCATCTTTCAAGCGGGGCATGTCCTTACGCTCGGCAATCGTAAAGATAATCTCGGTCTCATGTCCCTCGTACATACCTTTACCATGGATAAATGTGCCCCGCATACCCATCTTATCTACGATCAAGTCACGCATCTCCTTTGTCTTCCGGGAAACGATAAAGACAGCACGGTTCGGGTTCTCCGTCTGGAACATCTCCACGATCTTTCCATATACGAAAATAGTAAACCAAGAATACAAAGGTACCGCCCAATCCTTAAACACGATCAAGCCCAACAATACGACCGCGGAATCCAATACGATGATCATATTGCTAACCTTCAAGTTGGAGTCATTAGCGATCACACGTGCCAATACATCCGTACCGGCACTCGTACTTTGCGCCCGGAAAATACAGGTAACGCCCAAGCCTAAAATAGCTCCACCGTAAAAGGCGGCGATAAAGGCATCGTTCTCCACCAATGGATCGGTAAGGAAATAAGATAATGAGTCGGTAAATATAGAGATCAGCAAGAAAGTAACGATCGTCTTCGGGCCGGAAGACAATCCGATCTTTTTCATCGCCAAAATCAGCAACGGGATATTGAAGCAAAGCGCCGTCGCACCCATCGGCAAACCATCCGGGAAGAACGGGAACAAATCTTTCGTCACATAGTGGATTACGATAGAGATACCGTACACACCTCCCGGTACGATTTTGTAAGGCGCTAGGAAAAGCACGTAACTAAGTGCCTGCAAAAATGAACCTACCACGATTAAGGAGTAGTCCATTACATTTCTCTTCAAAGTAGCATTAGAAGGGACTAAAAGTTGTTGTGTTGTCATGACTCGAATTAAGCGTTATTTGTAAAACGCCGCAAACTTACACAATCTTCTTCGATTTATACGCAAGCCTTAAAAAAAAGTATCCCCACTATTTACCTTTTGACAGGAAATAGTGGGGGACACACTCTTATATAGTATAAATTACTTACTTGCGTTATCCGCTAAGTACACTTCCGGGAACGTATTAACACCCAGCGTACGGTTGTTATTGTTCGTGATGTTCAATAAAGTAACATACTTACGATATTGATCCGGGCTCAAAGCCTTCTTCATCAACTTCAAGTTACCGTAAACCGCTTGATACATTTTCTTATCCTGCAATTTAGCGCTAGCTTTTACGCTCGCATTCTGCATCTCGATGAAATATTCGTTGATGTTAGCTACCTCGTCCAACTGGCTCGGAGTCAATTGCAAATAGTTCGCTAACTTCTCTGTACTTACCACAAACGGTTCTCTACTCAAACTCGGTTTCTGAGCGAAGCTCATTGTCGCACACATCAATAAGGCTGCGACTGCCATTCCAAAACGTTTCATAATACCTAAAAACCTTAAATTGTTAAACCTAAACAAAAACCTTAAAAACACATAGCCCAATCACATTGGCTTAATTACTTCTCAGCCAAATAGCTGTCCAAAAGCGGATTAGAAACCTTATCTTCCTGATTAGCGCGAGTCACATTAATCAACGCTACATATTTACGATATTGATCTTTAGTCAATGCACGTTTCATCAGTTTCAAATTACACAACAATGCGTTGCGAGTTTCTTCCGGTCTTGCGTTATTGCAAAGCGCTTCCGCAGACAGGGGTTGACCTAATTGATTCTCGAAGTAAGTATTAATCTCTGACACCTCAGCGATCTGGTTTGCGTCAAGCTGCAAATATCTGCTTAGCTTATCGAAACTCATACTCTTTGAATCACTAACCTTTTGAGCGAAGCTCATTGTCGCTACCATCATTAAAGCGACTACCATCATACCTAAACGTCTCATAATACCTAAAATTTAAACCTAAACTAAGACCTTAACTAATAAATGCGGCGTTTCCGCATCTTCTATCTTTCTCTTTTTGTTACTGCAAATATAACAGTATGTTTTATAACATTGTTCTTCAATACGGTTAATTTTTGCAAACAATTGACGTTATTGATATATATCAAGGCATATAGCAATCATTTTGTAACACATATTACGATAAACACTATCTATTTCATCATAGACACCGTTTATAAACAAACAAAAGCCTAGATATATTCTTATACAAGCCTAGCTGTATTCTTATACGATACCGTATCTATTCTATAATCTCCGTCGTGGATTATACAAACCACAGCGTGGTCTATAAAAACCACGACATGATCTATACAGACCACGACGTGGTTTATAGAATAGATACAGTCACAAGATACTTTTTATGCAATAGCTTGATACTTTACATCTATCCTTTACTTATTTATCGGCTAGATAAACATCGGGGAAGGAAAGCCCGCTCATCATCCGGTTATTATTGTTCGTTACGTTGATCAAAGCCACGTATTTCCGATATTGATCGGTGCTTAACGCCTTTTTCATCAACTTTAAGTTGCCAAATACGGCTTGCCGCATCCGTTTATCCCGCATTTTATGGCTTCCCCTCAAGCCCTCGCTTTGCTTTTCCCTAAAATAATCGTTGATCATCCCTACCTCATTAATCTGGCTGGGACGTAATTCCAGATAGCTTACCAATTGGCCCACATTGACTACAAACGGTTCTTTATGTAAGCTCGATTCCTGCGCGAAACTCATTGTCACACTTACCAACAAGGCTGACATAGCCATTACTAAACGTTTCATACTACCTATTCCTTTCATTTGTTAAACCTTAAAAACCTATTTCTCTGTGATCTTTGATACAAATATAGGGTGAGGTTTCCCGCTAGAAAAGGAAGAATCGACGAAGTACGCCGTAGGTTTAGACGAAACCGGGAATCGAAATGTATGAATCAATATCTTCTGTATTTACAGTCCAAGTCAAACAATTGAAAGCCCCTCCATATTCTTCAACAATAGGTGCAATAATGATTTGATGGATTCGTCCTTTATAATCGGGATATAACCTCTCTATCTGCCCCATGGCTTCATTGTCAGAATCTGTTCCTAATCCGGGTACTATGATGAAATCTTTTGTGCGAAGCAAATTAACATAGGCCCAGTTATTCTTTTCATCATGCGTGAAAATCAATTCATGAGTATCAAATACATCATTCAAGAGTTTTCTCATTTCTTTAGCGATATTCTTAGGATAAAGAGAAAAATATGCCATGATAGAAGGTTTGGACGATAACCCATTAATAAAATTAACAATTCCATCTGTGTGTCCGCATTCATCGCTAGTATCCCATGGTAGCCATACTATTTTTGCACCCAAATCTTTTTCCAACATAGAAGTAATTTCCGCCTTTGAGAAATCAGGATTCTCTATAAGAACCTTTTCAGTCATTACGACCCAAGTCTCTTCGTTGATATTATTACATACAACTATATTCCCTCCATCAACAAGCAACTTTGACTTTGAGATCTTAGGAGTAAAATCAGTGATATGCTTTACCGTATCATTCGGATTCGTTTTATACTTCCTTAAATCAGTCAAATAATCCGGATCATATTGGAACTGCACGAACTCATTGCTTCCAACTTGAATCGGCATGAAGTCTCTACACCAATAATCTTTGGTATAGGTCAATCTGCCTGCCGAATAACCATAGATTGATAGGACATTACATATCTCCTTCCATATTGACGGATAGTTCAAGGCTAACAGATTGGAGAAATATACTTTATTCTTTTGATTCTCTGACAGTACCATATCGTAAGAGTTATCTATTCCAAGGTTTTATCGAATAAGTATTTGCAACTGATTTCCTCGTGCTGGGATTATATCGTTTCAGTTCAGCATCTTCAAAGCCCCACTTTCCACTTTTGTGCATATATTTTTTGTTGTAAAAACAATATGGTGCATTCTTCATAGAACTTCCCACAGGAACATTATGCCGTATTGCTGTTTCCAACTCGACCTGAGTATCTTTTTCTTCTCCATAAGTCAATTTCGGAAACACATTTTCTGAACCTCCCATATAGTTTATGAGTGCATAACAGCAATCCCAAGGACCAGTTACTACCGACTGCTCTTTACCTTCTATTCGTAACAATGAACGAATCAATATGCCACCATAGCCATTATCGGATTTGAAGCAAAGATCCATACCGCTAGCATGTACCAAGTATTGCGCAGGCTGAGTATTATTACGTGGGTAGACAAAAGGCACTTCTTTTTTTCCCTCATTATCAAGCTTGTTATCTTCATGGGCTTCACTCCAAAAGTAAAATTCAACTTCAAGGAATTTGTACTTTACGGCTTCGCCTTGTTTGATAAAGCAATGCTCGAATAATTCAGTTGCAATATCCGCAAATATTTTTTGAGCATTATCCTCATTGACATTCCCAATTGTAAATAGACTATTAATTTTATCCATATTTTATGATTTAAGTTCCACATTTAGATCAAGAAATCAGCTTATTCCTCTCGTACGAGGCTTTTACCAAGCGGATATAGACGAATAAGGAAAGAAGGCAACAAACCGCCCCGACTCCGTAGGCGGTAGCCAGATTGGCACGGGTAGCGATAAAGCCGGCGGATAACATCCCGATCCCCATCCCGAAATCGAAAGAGGTCAAGTAGGTGGAGGTAGCCGTACCGCGCATATGGTGCGGAGCGACATTCACGAAAAGACATTGAAAAGCCGGTACACTCACGCCAAAACCGATACCGATCGCCAAGGCGCAAGCGAAAAAGACAAACGATGTATGTACGGTAGCGAACACGGAAAACGAGATCGCTAAAGAGACCAAGGATACGATGGACACGACATGGATCTTGCCATGGTCCACTAACCGTCCGGAAATCAAACGGGCCGTCCCTACACCGATCGCCATAAATATAAAGAAGTAGCCGGGGTCCGGCACCTCGATCTCTTTACCATATAATACCACGAACGAGAGCAACATCCCATAAGGTATAGCGACCAGCAAATAGGCCAAGGCCGCAGGAAGCGCTTTTACCAAGATAAAACGATCCAACGAGAAGGCCGGACGAGGCACTTTCTCCCGTTTCGGATAACGGATCAGCCCGACGGAGCCGATCCCGACCAATGCGATCACCAAAGCGACCCCTATGATCCAGAAGAAACCATGCCGATCGTACAGCCCGACCGCCACCAAAGGAGCCAAAGACATGGCGAGATTGATCGTCAATCCGTAAAAGCCCATGCCTTCTCCCCTTCGCTTGGAAGGGATTACGTCTATCGTAATCGTATTGCCGGAAACAGAGGTCAGTCCCATGAACCCGCCTTGGATGAAACGAACCGCCATGATCGTATAGACCGTCATCGCAAACCAATAACCGGCGAACAGACAGGCGAATATCGTGAAGGCGAATACATATAACGGTTTGCGGGAGAAACAATCTACCAGATATCCCGAGAACGGGCGCACGCACAGCAAGCCGATCGTATAGCTAGACAAGACCATCCCCACCTCGGACGTGCTGATGCCCAACTCTTCCACCAGATAGACCGGCATAGTAGGCATCAACATATAAAAGGCGAAATTCATCAAGAAGTAAGAGATACAACATTGGACGAAATTCCGGTTCCAAAGTACAGGTTTAGTCTCGCTCATTCCTCTTTATTACTTATGCCAGCTCGCTCAACTCCAGCCAGCGCATCGTTTTCTCATCGATCTCTTCCATGACTTGGGTGATCCGTTGAGATTTAGCCATGAGCTCGTCCGTAGACAAAGTACCACTGCTCATAGCGGTCTCCAACTCCGCTTTCTCTGCCTCCAAAGCCGGTATCTCCTCCTCTAGGGCCTCGAACTCTTTCCGCTCCTTGAAAGTGAGTTTTTTCTTTTGCTCATTGACAGGACGAGACGGTTTCTCCGGAGCCGGGTTTTGTCTCGCTTGCAAAGCAGCCTCCGCCTCTTTTTCCAGTTGGTCTTGCACGTCTTTCCAATCCCGATACTGCGTATAGTTGCCGGGAAAATCCTTGATATCGGCGTTACCCCGGAAAACCAGCAGGTGATCTACCACCTTATCCATAAAGTAACGGTCGTGGGAAACGACGATAGCGCACCCCTTGAAGTTACGAAGGTATTCTTCCAATACATTCAAGGTTACGATATCCAGATCATTAGTTGGCTCATCGAGCACCAAGAAGTTCGGGCTACGCATCAATACCGTACATAAATACAGACGACGCTTCTCGCCACCGCTCAATTTATAAACGTAACTATGCTGTTTCTCCGGCGTGAACAGGAAATAGTTCAGGAACTGGGAGACACCCATCTTCTGTCCGTTACCCAAATCCACGTATTCGGCGATCGCCTGCACCACGTCGATCACTTTCATTTGCTCATCGAACTTCAAGCCATCTTGACTGTAATAACCGAAACGAACGGTCTCGCCGACATCGAAATGGCCGCTATCGGGAGCCACCTCCCCCATCAGCATCTTGATAAAGGTAGATTTGCCCGTACCGTTATTCCCGACAATACCCATCTTCTCGTAACGGGCGAAAATATAGTTGAAATCCTCCGTAATCTTCAAATCACCGAAACGTTTGCTTACATTCACCGCCTCGAAAATCTTCGAACCAATGTAAGAAGCCTTCACGTCCAAGTTCACCTTTCCGGTATCCCGTTGTTGCTTCGCTTTCTTTTCCAGCTCATAAAAGGCATCGATACGGTACTTCGCTTTCGTGCCCCGTGCCTGCGGCTGGCGGCGCATCCAATCCAGTTCCGTACGGAGAAGATTTTTCGCACGCTCCACGTCGGCGTTCATCGCCTCGACACGTTCTTGGCGTTTCTCCAGATAATAGCTATAATTACCTTTATACGAATAGATTTGCTTATTATCGATCTCGATGATCTCACTACAAACACGATCCAAGAAGTAACGGTCGTGCGTCACCATCAAGATACTGATATTGGCCCGGCTCAGATAATCTTCCAGCCATTCGGTCATCTCCAGATCCAAATGGTTCGTCGGCTCATCCAAGATAATCAATTCAGGGTCCGTGATCAAGACATTCGCCAAGGCAACCCGTTTCAACTGTCCTCCGGACAATTCCCCGATCTTCTGATTGAAGTTATGAATCTTCAACTGCCCGAGGATTTGTTTCGCCTTTTGCTCATAATCCCACGCCTTGAAGCTATCCATACGGGTAAGGATGTCCTCCAGATTCGAATGATCCTCTTTCGCCATCGCCTCCTCGTACTCGGCGATCAACCGGACAGTCTCGTTCTCCGAGTGGAAGCAAGCCTGTAGCACGGTCAGTTCTTCCGGGTAGGAAGGTGATTGCTCCAAATACCCGACCCGCAGGTCTTTCCGGAAAACCACCTCACCCGAGTCGTAATCCTCCTTACCACCGATAATATTCAATAAGGTAGTCTTACCCGTCCCGTTTTTAGCGATCAACCCGATCTTCTGTCCTTGCGCGACTCCGAACGTTATATCCTCGAAAAGAACCAAATCACCGAAGCTCTTGGTCAGCTTATCTATCTGAAGGTAACTTATCATGTTTTCTTATTTAAATTCAAATCGGAAGGCAAACTTACACAAAATCCTCGAATTTTAAGCTTTTCTCCGTACCTTTGGTGGAAGAATAAGAAAAACACCATGAATGTTAGAATAGATGAAAGTTGGAGAAAACGTCTGCAAGAGGAATTCGACAAGCCTTATTTCGAGCAATTGGTGACATTTGTCAAAAACGAATATAAGCAAGCGCACGTACTTCCTCCCGGGCCTCAGATATTCCATATATTTAACGCATGCCCGTTCGAGAAGGTTAAAGTCGTTATCTTGGGACAAGACCCCTATCCTAATCCGGGGCAATACTACGGGGTCTGTTTCTCGGTACCCGATGGCGTGGCGATTCCCGGCTCCTTGATGAATATATTCAAAGAGATCCACGATGATCTTGGGAAACCGATCCCTTCCTCCGGGAATTTGGATCGTTGGGTAAGCCAAGGCGTATTTCCGATGAATTCCGTCCTCACGGTACGTGCCCACCAAACAGGTTCGCACCGGAACATGGGATGGGAAACATTCACGGACGCCGTTATCAAGAAATTAAGCGACGAACGGGAAAATCTAGTATTCATGTTATGGGGCAGTTACGCTAAAGCCAAGATTTCCCTTATCGATACGAGCCAGCATTTGGTCCTAACGACCGTACATCCATCTCCCCGCTCCGCCGAATATGGTTTCTTCGGTTGTAAGCATTTCAGTAAGGCTAATGATTTCCTACGGGGTAAAGGCATCCCGGAAATCGATTGGTAAGTATAAATCAACCTAAATCAATCGCATATGGATATTCAAACTTTCATCAACAATTATTACGAGGCATTTTCTCTAAAGGCGGAATTGCCGATCGCTTTCTGGTATTCCGATTCTCTGCTTGGAGAATTAAAGCAGACACAAGGCTGTTTATTCAAGGCCCTTCCCGCTATCAGGCAAGGCGAGATTATCAGTATGAACGGAGATAGCGTTGGCTGCGGAGGTGGAAAGTTTTATACAGGATTCACCCCTATGCCAGAGCATGTCCCCAATTTTGTCTCTTTAAAAGAGAGATATAAGCAAACTCCGGAAATGGTAGTCGAGGGTATAAAAGGCATGAACGTACAAAGGTCCTCCCTCCCATACCTCCATTTCGCAAGGATCGATCGATTAACCTCGTTTGAAAAGGTAGAGGGGCTTTTGTTCCTCGCAACTCCGGATATCTTGTCAGGGTTAATTACTTGGACCTTTTTCGACAACAATAATCCGGATGCCGTCTCCACACCATTTGGTTCCGGTTGCAGCTCCACCATCACGCTCACTGTCAACGAAAATAGACAAGGAGGTCACCGCACGTTCCTTGGTTTCTTCGATCCCTCGGTCCGACCATATGTGGAAAGCAACTTATTAAGTCTCACGATCCCGATGTCACGTTTCAAGACGATGTATCAGATAATGCGTAACTCCTCCCTATACGAAACACACGCATGGGCGAAAATAAAAACCAGAATCAATGAAGGCTGATTTTTATACGGAAGTTTATAACATCGTCAGAGAGATACCGGAAGGATGTGTGGTTACCTACGGGCAGCTAGCCAAGCTCGCCCGAAGGCCACAATGTTCCCGTATGGTAGGGCAGGCAATGTTCAACGTCCCGAAAGAACTGAACCTGCCTTGCCACCGGGTGGTAAACAGCCAAGGCAGATTAGCTCCCAACTGGGCGGAACAACGGGGATTATTGGAGAAAGAAGGCATTACCTTCAAGAAGAATGGCTGCGTTGACTTGAAGAAACATATTTGGGAGGATATATTACCGATTATCTAATCCGATAACAAAATGTAAAATCAGCAAGTTCTTAAAAGAACCATTCCCAATGCTATTTGCCAAGATCATTCTTTTCCAACCATTCGCCCAGCAGATCCGCTAGTTGGCCATTATTCAAATCCTGCATCAAGAAATGGGTATTACCATAAATACCGATCTTGGGCAACTCAACTAAGGTCGCGTTTCCCCCATGCCTATTTATGGCCTCCACGAATTTACGTCCCATTTGCAGACGTACACGCCAATTCTCGCCACCAAGATTCTCTGATGGAGTCTCCGGAATATAATCACCGAAATACATTACGATTGGAATCCGGGTAAGTCGCAAGAACTGTTCCATAGGAATAGCTACTCCAGTCGCCCCACCGGTAAGTCCGGCGATCGGATCGGGCACCTCCCCCTCGGGAAACACATAGCCACCCGGCTCATATGAAACGACAGCCTTGACATTCGGATTTTGTATAGCGGCCATCCATCCCGGGAAACCTCCCGCCGAATGTGTTACAAGGATATTGTCCCCTATTTTTTCCGTCAAGGCATTGATTGCCGGTACATCTTGTTTGTGATCACTGATATCGGGCGTCATCTCCCGGAAAAACTGCGATAGATAGGCTGAATCAGACGGAAACTGCACACCTTTGTTATATTCCGGCCAAATCCCGATACGCCAGATGTCAAACCAGAACATCTCATCGGCCAGCGGCTTGACCGTAGTCGTAGCAGATGTCCTTCCGGCACGGCCACGACCGGGAAGATCCATCACGTAACTGCTATATCCCCGGCATAACATGAGAGTAGCGAAACCATCCCGCCCATCGGGTGTCATTTGCCAACATATCCCAGAGCCACCATAACCATGAACATAAACCAAAGGCAATTTTTTCGCATGGGCCGGAACTTGGAAATCTACGAAAGCATGATCCGCACGATAGCTCTGCCCGGTCTCGACTTGGGTAGCCCAACCGACAAACTTACTGTTGTCATACGTACCCGGACGCTGTATGGTTTGTCCTCCTACGGAGAAATGTCCTTGTTTAGCGATCACCAAATCCTGGGCATCTGCCATTCCAAACACGGGTATTAATAATGCTAATAATAAAATCTTCTTCATATTCTTCTGATTCATTTTTTATCCGTTAATTGTCCGAGCACATCACGTAATGGATCTGAACTCTTTTTCCCTAGGTTTATCTCTACGATATTTAGCAAAGCCGTAAGTTGCTCTGGCGTAATACCCAGATGCAAGCAAATTGACATATGGCCGTAAGCCATAGGTTCAACACCGCCAACGCCTGCCAATACAGACACGGTCGCCAATTCACGCTCCCTATATGTCAATAAGTCGCGCTCAAAAAGGTCCGCGAACAGATGTTCCTTGAGGAAACGTTCGATCGTCGGGGCAAATACCGCATATCCGGTTTTAGGGACAGAAGCAGACGTACCCGATATTTCCGCCAGAATATCCCGTCCCCGCTCATATCGACTCCCACCGTCCTCGATAGCAGAGGCTTCACGACCCTCTACATCTTTAATTCCCATGTTTTTTCTCTCTTCAATGACTTGCATAAATGTCTGTATGGCTCTTAAGCTGCGAGGAAATCCACAATAAGCATAGGCATGTATTAGTACTTCGTTTACTTCATTAACGGTCATACCGGATTCAAGTCCTTTCACAAGCGCCTGTCTCAGATGCGCCAAGTCTCCCTTGCCCGTGTACGCCGCGATAGAGACAATGGCTTGTTCCCTGGCTTCCAATACCCGGTTTGCTTCGGCATACACATTCTCCGCTTGGCTTGTCGCTTCTTGATATTCCTTCTCTCCCACCGGACTGAGCCACACCGCCTCATTCGTTTGAGGATTGCAACTTACGGCAACGTGAGCAAACCAGCTATCCGGAGCCGCCCCATGCCAGTGAATCACGTCAGGCGCAATTTCCACGATATCCCCCGGATACAATCTTCTGGCCGGTTTCCCCTTTTCCTGATAGTAGCCTATGCCTGCTGACGCGACAAGTATCTGCCCCCCTTTATGATAATGCCAATTATTCCGGCAACGAGGCTCAAAAGTGACATTAGACATTGGGACATTCAGCTCCCTATTAACCGTAATCGGAGCGATATACGCCTGACCAATGAAGTTCTTCGCGGACGCTTCCGGCAACTTAGTACCCAAGGGGTACGGTTGTCTGAAATTATCCATATTTTGCGCCATGGTGAAAACCGGGAACAAACATAGGCAGAAAAGCCGGATTAGAAAGTTCTGTCTCATATTCATATGTATTTATCATTATTCTCCTACCGTACGAGTAAATGCTAAGGTAGCAAGTTTCCATTGTCCGTCTTCCTTCACGTACGTCTCAGTCACGATGAAAGGGAACCTGACCTCCCTACCACCAACTACCGAATTAAGATGAATACGGCTATATACGATTCCGGCGCAACCGGCGAATTTAACATCTACATCATGTATCTCCGCATGCTTGTAATGTATGTTTCCCGTACGGATCACATCAAGCTCCGGCTGCTTACCCCACGAACCACCCATATGTACAAACATAGAGTTCTCGTGGAAGAGGGCGTCGAGCTTATCCACATCTTTTTCTGACATCCATTTCCATTTCGCATTAGACAAATCTATCATCTCCTGCTGTTCCGGAGTAAATGTCTTTTTTGTTTCCTGCGCATAGGCACCCATTCCCATCGATACCAACAACAATGTCGCGATAAATAATGATCTCATAATTTTTTGCATGGCTTTATTAATTTGATTATACATTATATATAAATAGTTTTCCATCATCTATTTATACCTATTCTTCGTTGCGAAGTTACGACCAAAGGAGTTTTGAGACAATACAAAAAAGTCGGTGTCAACTACAAATTTTACCGAAAAGGAAAGGAGTGAAGCTAGCTTACAAGGTCACTCCCTATAATCTGAGGACTTTATACCTAAATTATGCTGCACATAACGGCTGAAATAAGAGGGAGAAGAGAAACCAAACAAATCGGAAATATAAACGAAAGATAATGACTTATCACGCAAAAGCCGTGATATATCCAATATCGTATAACGGTTAATCCAATAATTTGCCGCATAGCCACTCACCTTTTTCGTCACTTCCGATAAATACTTCGGCGTCACGCATAATTCCGAGGCATAGTATGTAACGTCTCTATGCTGGCGATAAACCCCATCTTCCAGCATTTGCAGGAACTTACTCATAATGGAGGCATATTGAGCCGAGATCTTCTCCTCCCCATAAATATGTGAGTGAAAATCGAAGAAATCCAGAATCATTGTCTGGATCACATTAATCATTATGTCACGATAAAAATTATGGTTTTCATTGTTAAACCTATACTCTATATTCTCGAAATCTTTCTTACAGATATCCTGTTGCTCGCGATCCAGACGCATCACAGGATTCAGGAACAAAGATAACTGGCCTTTCATTCCATAATTATTCTGGGGAGTACAAAGCTCAATGAATTGGGGAGTGACATAAATGACTTTAACCTTAAAATCCGCAGATGGGGTGATCTTCTCAACCAGTTTTCCTTTACGCACAATCATACAATCCCCTTCACGTAACTCGAATGGATTTCCATTGAACTCGAATTTACATGCTCCACCCAAACACAAGGCATGAGACAGATACTCTTTATAAATATCTGTCCCAAGTCCATTCAGACTATCAGAGATAATAACACTATCTTTGTCATATTTCATGATACCCCCATTTTAGATCGTACAAATTTAATCAAATTACAATTTGATCCCGAAGAAATCTTTCATTTTATTTACCGCTAGATTCACATATTCCGGGACAAAATAAGTTTTGATATGCTCCGCTCCTGGAATAAGATACATCTCTTTATCTTTTGTTCCGGTAGCCTTTTCAAAAGCTTCGTCAGACATATATTTTGTATCGGCATCACTTCCGGCGATCAATAGCAAAGGCTGGTCGATCAAGTCGATATGATCCGTAGCATCCCAAGTCATAAGATCCAATAAACTGCTCATGGTATAGCGAAATGTCGAATTCGGATGAGCATGGGTTTTAAAGTAATACTCATAACCATCACGATATAGGGCAAACGGTAGTTTCGCCGCCTCCTCATCGGAGATATTCATCTCACCCGTGTATAGAACTTTGCCTTTGGCCTCTTCATTTCTAGCCTCAGCCGCTTGGGTTAAACGTTGTTGTATGGTATTTATCTGGGAATCCTGAAAACCATTACGACGTACACGCCCCGAATTAAACATGCTGAGTGTAGCGACCGCCTTTATCCGTTTATCGCCCTGTACAGCCCCAAGCGTGTAACCTCCACCGCCACAAATACCAAGCGCACCTATACGACTGGCATCTACACCCGGATATTGAGATATGAAATCCACCATACCATGAATATCTTCTATCCGGTTGGCCGGACGATCTGTATTCCGAGGCTCACCACCACTTGCTCCTTGATAACGCGCATCGGCAGCGATAGTTATATATCCAAGCTCTGCCAGCCGTTGCGCATAGAGACCCGCAACTTGTTCTTTCACGCCCCCATTAGGATGAGCAACAACAATAGCTACATACTCTTTTGAGGAATCATAATTCGCAGGAGTATAGATATTCGCCACTACCCCTATACCTCCAACCTCATACGAGACAGGATGTATATTTACTTTTCCAACCACATTTTCACTTATCGCATCGCGATATACCAATCCATACTGATTCTGATTTTGTGCGGAAGCACTTATTACCATGTTCATAATTAATAAAGCTACAATAATTTTACTCTTCATATTCTATTATTTTTTGACCGCTAAGATACATTTACCCAATCATACAGAATGAATACAGATTACGGATTGTATCACCATTTTTACAGAAAACCGAAATAATTGTATTTATATCCGCAATTGTTGTTACACCGGTGGAGATACTTCTTCCCAACTTTGCGCTCAGATAAAATATAAATAAATATGGAATACAGAGTTTTGGGATTAAGCGGACTTAGGGTCTCAGCTATAGGATTGGGTTGCATGGGTATGAGCCATGCTTATGGCGCACCTGCCGACAGAAAAGAGATGACGGAATTATTTGCCCTCGCCGTTGATATGGGATATACCTTCTTCGATACGGCCGAAGTATATGGTACAAACACGAATCCTCATGACAATGAGGAGCTTTTAGGCGATGCCTTAAAGCCATTTCGTGATAAAATCGTGATCGCTACTAAGTTTGGACTCACTTTTGATAAGTCTAGCGAATGTGGCCCTTATCCCCTTATCCCGAATTCTAAACCGAAGTCGATTCGTTTAGCAGTGGAAGGCTCTTTAGCCAGACTTAAGACAGACCATCTTGACCTTTACTATCAGCATCGCATAGATCCCCAAGTAGAACCGGAAGAGGTAGCTGACACGATTGCCTACTTGATCAAGGAAGGCAAAGTATTGCATTGGGGTATATCAGAGGCGGGCGAGGACTATATTCGCCGTGCGCATAAGGTCTGTCCTATAACCGCCATACAAAATCGTTATTCCATGATGGCACGTTGGCATGAAAACCTTTTCCCCTCTCTAGAGGAATTAGGCATTGGCTTCGTTGCTTTCTCGCCATTGGCAAACGGTTTACTTTCCGCTTGCTATGATGTCAAAAGCGTATTCAACCCTCAAAATGATTACCGGGCAACTATGCCGCAATTCAAAAAAGAAAGTTTCGAGAAGAACAAGCCTCTTCTAGATCTCATAAACCATCTGGCCGATGAGCATCATGCTACTCCCGCACAAATATCCCTAGCTTGGATGCTACAAAAAAAGCCGTGGATCGTTCCTATTCCCGGAACTCGTCATCTCTGCCGGCTAAAAGAGAATGCGGGGGCTGTGGATATAAAGATAAATACCGCCGAGATCAATCAGATAGACACGGCTCTTGACCATATGGATATGAGCGAGGTGTTTGGTGGAACAAAGATCAAACAACAGCCAATCCTCCGCATGAAGGCATGACCACTTTTAGTTGAAACCATTTTCTTATTATTTAGGTTATATAACTACAAATATATAAGATGAAACATGTAATTTTGACAATCGTTTTGCTATTGGCAAGCGGTTTAGTAATCGCACAAACAAAAATGAGTGATCAACTATCTAAAACAACTAAAATGAATGCACAAAGTAAAATCTATTTCGCCGGAGGATGTTTCTGGGGAACAGAACATTTCATGAAACAAATCAATGGTGTTACTAGTACCCAAGTGGGTTATGCCAACGGTAAAACAAGCATCAAAAATCCAACCTACGAACAAGTATGTAACGATAATACCGGATTCGCCGAGACAGTGGAAGTTAGCTACGATCCGCGACAAGCCGATTTGAAGTTATTGATCGAACTATTCTTCAAGACGATAGATCCGACAAGTATCAACCGGCAAGGCAACGATATCGGATCACAGTATCGTACCGGCATCTATTATACGAATACGGACGATCTGCCGATCATCAAAGAGACCGTGGAGGCATTGGCCAAGAATTATTCCAAGCCCATCGTCGTAGAGATTCAGCCATTAAGTAATTTCTATCCGGCAGAAGACTATCATCAGGATTATTTAGATAAACACCCGGACGGTTATTGCCACATAAGCCCGGATCTATTCGATTTCGCCCGAAAGGCTAATAAGGGGAAAGCCTCGAACAAGCCTGTATCGCAAAAGAAATTCCAGAAACCGGATGATCAGACATTGCGCTCTAAACTCACCGCCGAGCAATATGCGGTAACACAGCAAAACGCTACGGAAAGAGCTTTCAAGAATGAATATTGGAATGAAAAGCGTGAAGGCATCTACGTAGATATCACGACCGGGGAACCTTTGTTCATCTCTACCGATAAGTTTGATTCGGGTTGCGGATGGCCTAGTTTCTCCAAGCCGATAGACAAGAGCTTGGTGATGGAAAAAACGGATCTCTCCCACGGAATGAAACGGATTGAGATACGCAGCAAAACAGGAGATGCACATCTAGGGCACGTTTTTAATGATGGCCCAGCCGACAAAGGTGGGTTACGATACTGCATCAACAGCGCATCATTAAGATTTATCCCTAAAGCAAAGATGGAAGAAGAGGGATATGCCGACTATCTCCCACTCCTATAAAAACAAATAAAAAAACATAGTTATGATTTGTTCAACTCATAACTATGTTTTGAAAATTTCATAACTATGATTTTTTATATAGTATCTTCGCCGTATAAAACAAGCGAAAGAAGCACTATGTATCACGAATTTACCCCCTGCGCAGCCTTAGCGCCCTTTATCGACAAGTTCTGGGTGTTCAAAGGCTTTACCGACATCGGGACATGTTTTAAGATCCTTGCGGACGGATGCACCGACTTTATCTTCTCAATCGGTAACATGACCGTCCCTACGGACGAGCATTCGATGATCATGCAACCTTATCGTTCCTATTTCGTCGGTCCTATGCGGGTTTATTCGGATCTGACTGCCACGACAAATACCCTGCACATGCTGGGGGTTCGTTTTCACCCCTGTGGATTGGCAGCTTTCACGAATGAGCCTTTGGGACAGTTTGCCGATCTTCGCATCCAGTCTTCAGATATTAACCTTTTATTCGATAATTCCTTTGCCGAGATGCTTTGCGAACAGCCGGACGATTCCGTCCGTATCCGCATTATCGAAGGCTATCTTATACGCCTTCTCACCCAATCCATTCAAGTAGACAGACAAATTATATACGCCACCTCATTTATAAAACAGTCCCGCGGACAGCTACCCGTACAAAACTTGATCGACAAGATTTGCATTTGCCAGCGGCATTTCCAACGTAAGTTCAAGGATGCCACCGGATATACTCCCAAAGAATTCAGCCGGATCATAAAATTCCAATATGCCATAGAAGTACTGAGGAACGCCCCACACACGGACTTAAGCAGCATCGCCTTAGATTGCGGCTACTATGACCATTCCCACTTTATCAAAGAATTCAAGCGTTTAGCGGGAGACGTTCCTTCCTACTTCCTGACTTTACCAAATCCTGCGGATGAACCGCTTACTTATATTTGATTAAAGAAGTCAAATGCCTAACTTGAGCAGAGAGATCATCAAAGCGATCTTCCAGTTCCGCTTGTTTATGATAGTAAGAATCTTGGATATTCGGTATTTTTGCGCTAAAGTACCATTCCGCATACCATATCGTATTCAGTTCCTCTTCCATTAGATTAAAATTAGGGTAGTTCTGTTTATCCGCATTATCAGACATACAAACCACGAAACCATTCTCCCGAAGACGGTTTTTGAGACGCTTGACAAAAGCGCGTCCCTCATTGTCACTTACTACATATACATAACCATCACGGATATTCACCCACTCTGACCTTTCTAACTTATGTATAATCAAATAACCACCATCTAGAATCGAAGGCGCCATACTATGTCCTTTCACCCGGACACAAATAAAAGAATGCCCATGACTCACCATCGAACGGGGTAGAGAAATCATCTCCAACTCCTCTACATAATCCTTATTGCAATAACCAGCTCCCGCCGCTACCGAGATATCCACCATGGGAATACGCACGATATCGTCGTAAACGCTCTCCCCTTTCAGCATATCTCCTTCACCCGTAAGCAACCAAGCCGCCGAATATTGGGGGAAATTATCAACAATTGATTGAAGCCACTTCGACTGTATATCCGTGCCATTGTTAATAGCACGGGATAATACTCCCTTACTTGCTCCAATTTTCTTCTCAAACGAAGTGATTTTTATCCCCTCATTTAGAGCTATTTTCTCTATTCTTTGTAAAATCGTTTCCATAGAATTATAAAATTATCTCCCTTCATTCTTGTATAGTTGAAAATTATCAACTAATATTGCATTGTGTTAAGACTTAAAAATATCGCCCTAAAGGTAGATAATTTTCTTCATAACCACAAAATAGTATAAACCTAAAAATTCAAACTTATGTCTTACAGAAACAAAAACACACTATTACGAATGGTGGAGATACAAGATCTTGTATTGGAACGCAAACGTCACGGTATAACCCAACTACACGTTTATAAGACAGAAATCTACCCTCGCTTCTTTATCTCGTACGCAACTTTCAATCGCTATCTATCCTATCCAGCCAAGCAGGAGCTAAAGAAAGGACGCATAAAGAAAGCGGCGGAAGAGATTGAAAACTTTCAACGATAACAACAATCCTTATCACGTTTAGAACTTCATTTTGAGAGTACATTTTATGCCTGTTACTTTGCCTCCGTAATCAGTCACAAACATAAAAAACAATTTAAAACTATGAGTACACAAGAAAACAATCAGTATTCGCCTACCTCTGGAAATCAACATATCAGTATCCGGGGAATCAAGCTAATAAAGGATTTCGAAAGTCTGCGTTTAAAAGCTTATCGATGCCCCGCAGGAGTATGGACGATCGGCTATGGCCATACAGCAGGGGTCCGTCCGCATGATACGATAGATGAACTTGAGGCAGAGCGCCTCCTTGTTAACGACCTAATACCTATCGAGGAACTGGTAATCCGGGAATGCGACGGCATAAACCAGAATCAACTTGACGCCTTGGTATCCTTTGTCTTCAACGTCGGCATTTCCGCCTTTTTACGTTCCACTTTATTGCGCTGCGTCAAAGCGAATCCCGCCAACCCGAATATCCGGAATGAGTTCGCCCGCTGGAATAAGGCAAAAGGCGTGCTGCTTGCCGGACTCATCCGACGTCGTCGGGCCGAGGCTAACCTATATTTCGCATAAACTAAATCAAATGTCATGAACTGGGACACCCTACTGGCCATGCTGGGCACGGGAGGCCTGACAGCCCTCGTTAACTGGCTCATAAACTTTAAGGCAACACGCCGGAAGAGCCAGTTGGACAAGGATGACCTCTCACGCATCATGGCCAATCGAGATAATGAGACAATACTTAGATTATATGATGAAAACAGGAATATACTTGAAAAACTGGCCAGTCTTGAGAGTATTCTTTTTAAGCTGGAGACTTGCAGGTATTACTCTGCTTGCCCTGTCCGCAACAGGTTGCGGGAGTACCAAACGGGTAGGAATTACCGCCGCCACCGACAGCCTGTCGTGGAACGAAAAGGTATCCGTTACCCTCGCGACCATCCCGATGTCGATAGCCCAGGCATCGATTCCGATCGATAGCTTACGGAACTTACCCACCGGAGCCATATTTGAGCAGAAATCAGGACAAGCGTCCTTGAGACTTGCTTATGAAAAAGGAACGGTCATAGCCACAGCATCTTGCGACAGTTTACAAGAACTGGTATACGCTTATGAGCGTCAGTTAGACAGCCTTAGGCTACGTCATCAATCCACCCAAACAGAAATCCAAACAACAGCCCATCCTTTCCATGGCTTCTTTTATGGATTTCTATCTGGAATAGCATTGATCGCTTTATTTCTTTTATTCTTTAAATACAAACAATAATATGATTATATACAACAACACAGGAAAAATCTTATTGGACATTCCGGTAAATGATGATAGTTATCGCTACCGGGCCATTATGCAAGCGAAGAAGATCGAACTTCATTACTCGCTTCCGGGACACGTGGAAGTCCCAACGGGCTCTTATATAGAGTTCCAAGGTGAGCGGTACACATTGTGGTACCCCGAGAATTTCGAGAAAAAAGGGACACGGATCTTCGATTATAAAGTCATTTTCGGTGGCAATGAGGAAATCTTGAAAAAATACAAATACAAGCTGTTGACCGAGAAGCCTTACAAGCTAAAGTTCCCGATGACGGCGAAACCGGCACTATTTCTCAAGCTTTTGGTAGAAAACCTAAACCTGTATGACTCCGGATGGACAGTAGGGAACTGCATCGAGGCGACAGAGAAGTTACTATCATTCAATCACGAGAACTGTTGGACCGTACTCGGGCGACTGGCGCAAGAGTTCAATACCGAGTTCGAGGTGGTCAATAAGACCATACACTTGGGAAAGCTGGAAAAGTTCAAGGATAATCCCGTAGCGCTTAGTTACGGAAAGGGGAATGGATTCGTACCCGGAGTAGGAAGGACAAACCTTGGCGACAACCTACCCGTAGAGATTCTGTACGTACAGGGGGGAGAGAAGAATATAGACTTCTCCTCCTATGGCAGCCAAACCTTGTTACTCCCGAAGTCACAGACTTTGGAATATGAGGGAAGAACCTACAAGACCGATCCGGACGGAATGTACGTGACTAGGGCAGACAAGACATTATCCTCACGGAACGAGGACAGCTTCGACGCCAACCATATTTATCCGAGCAGGGTAGGAATGATATCCAAGGTGGACACGCTACCGGGAAAGGACTCCGACGGGAAAGACCTTACATTCTACAATATATTTGACTCGGATATACCTGCGGACCTCGATTTCGCCAACTACCAGATCAAAGGTCAGAACATGACGGTCATATTCCAATCCGGACGGCTCACCGGACGGGAGTTCGACGTAAAATACATCCATAAAGACCGTAAGTTCGAGATCGTTCCTAACGATCAAGATGGACACTCTTTGCCGAATAGCGACCTATACCCAAAGGCCGGAGACAAGTATGCCGTCTTCAACATATCACTCCCAGCCGCCTATATCTGTGATAACACCAGCAAGACAGGCGCAAGCTGGGACATGCTCAAGGAAGCGGTATGCTACCTGTATGAACACGAGGAGCAACAATTCACCTTCTCCGGGTCCCTGGACGGCATCTGGGCCAAGAAGAACTGGCTGGCTATCGGAGCCAAGCTCGTTCCCGGGGGATATGTCGATTTCTCCGACACCCAGTTTCAGCCGCAGGGCATATTGATCAGAATTACGGGAGTCCGGGATTACATCAATAAACCGCATAGTCCCGAGTTGGAATTGAGTAACACCCCTGTCTCTGGCTTTCTGCAAGATCAAATCGGCAAGTTGGAAGCAGAAGAGATCAAGAATGAGAAAAAGTATAAAGAAGCTCTAGCGCTTACTATGCGCCGATGGCGTGACATGGTAGAAACCGGTAAAATGTTGGAAAACGCAATAGAAGGATTCAGTGCTTCCATCAATCCTATCACAATATCAACGATGCAAGCTCGTATCGGGTCAGAGCAATTACAATACAGATATGTCAATAACAAAACTAATCCGATAGAGTATTTACCATATTTTGAAATCAATAATACCACTAAGGTATTTATTGCCCCTGTCGGTATCATTCAGCATATGACATTAGGGATCGATTCGATTTCCACATCCCATAATGCATCAGAATATATGTTTTGGGATATAGAAAGCTATACATCCCCCTATTTGGGTGATGATAAATCACCCTTCTATCTATATCTCAAATGTGCAAAAAACAGTTCAAAAGGAACATATCTTTTGACGAAAGAAGCTTATCCCCATATCGAGCCGGGAGATGGATATTATTATTTTCTAGTAGGAACCTTAGGCACTGAATTCGATGGAAAAAGAAGTTGGGAAACCATCTATGGATACACAGAGATTTTACCTGGACGAATGACAACCAAACTCATCAAATCTCCAGACGGCTCCATGTATATCGACTTGGTTGACCGTGTGATATGTGGAAACATGAAGTTCCTTGGAGGCACGACCGGATATGACAATATAAAGGATAAGCCGGATCTATCAGGAATCGTTCGAAGTGTCAATGACGCTTTATCAGAGGCGGAAGCCGCAAGTAACGCTGCTAATAACGCAAATGCGGCAGCTGGTACAGCCCAGACTACGGCGAATGGAAAAGCACGAGTATTTTATGAAACAAGTGTTAGTGGTCCTATATTCGGAGTGAAAGAAAACGATCTTTGGGTAAATGGAGTAGATATCAAGAGATGGAATGGAAGTTCTTGGGTTCTTGTCTCTTCCTATGATAATACAAGGACGAGGATCAATGGCGGGCTTATCACGACAGGAGCCGTAGCCGTAGGTCCTGAAGGAAATCCAACCGGTGGAATATGTGGCACTGGTACAATCCGTATATGGTCGGGAGGAGGATGCAATGATAAAGGTGTACCTACGAAACCAACTTTTCAAGTTGAATCGGATGGACGAATTTCTGGAAGTAACTCCATCATCTGCAGGAATAAAAACAATACTCCAGAATGTGGCTTCGCCAGTGATGGAACTTCTTTCGGTAATGTTTCAAACCTTGATATAGGATCTGTTCGTATATGGGCTGGTGCATCTTATGAGGGGAGGGATAATGCAAATTTCAGAGTAGGCTTGGGAGGGTTAGTATATTGTCAAGGTCTAATGTTCTCAAAGCAGCATTACATGTATAATGCAGCTTTGGCTATTCATAATAACGGGCAGATAACGCTAAGAGCTACCGATAATACTCGTAAGGCCATAATACAGACTACACCCAACTATTCCAACTCTGTAATGGAGCTGACAGATACATTTGATTCAGCTACAGCTATGAATGTACCTGCTATAGTGTCATTAAAATGTGGACGTTCTGCCTATACTAATTACCCAAGAACATGGATAGATTGCACGCATGCAGCGGGATGGGGATCTAAATTTACTGTTCAATCCAGATATTTCAATGATCAAAATGAAATGGAAAGAACTGTAATAAACGTAAAAGAAAAAGGCAAGGTTAATGATAATACAGCAAAAATGCAGTCCACTAATCAGTTAGGTGTTTAGCTCATAATACTGCATAAGCTGAAAAAGGAGGTTCGATAAAAGTTGCGAAAGACTTCAGTTCCCATATCGTTACTGATATAATAGGAACAAGAAACGGTACAACAGGTTATATTTCAGTAATTTGCACAATTTTTCATACTTGGAGACAACTCGCTTGATATTAACTTTGTAACAATCAAAAAAGTATGAAAACGAGTATGAGCAGATCGACTTTCAAAATCCTCTTCTACGTGAAGAAGGGCAGCGAGAGAGCCAACGGCTATCTCCCCCTGATGTGCCGTCTTACGGTGGACGGCGAAATCAAGCAGTTCAGCTGCAAGCTGGACGTACCCCCGAAACTTTGGGACGTGAAAACGGCACGTGCCACCGGCAAGAGCGTCGAGGCACAGAAAATCAATGCGGCGGTTGACCGGATACGTGTGGACGTGAACCGTCGTTACCAGGAACTGATGCAGTCCGACGGCTATGTCACTGCTGCCAGGCTGAGGGATGTCTACCTCGGACTGGGCGTGAAACGGGAGACTTTGCTGAAACTCTTCGAACAGCACAACGAGGAGTTCATCAAGAAAGTGGGACACAGCCGCGTACAGGGGACATACAACCGCTACCGTACCATATACAAGCACCTGTGCGAGTTCGTCCCGAAAGTGTACCGACGTGACGACATCCCCCTGAAGGAACTCAACCTGACCTTCATCAACAACTTCGAGTATTTTCTGCGTACGGAGAAGAAATGCCGCACCAATACCGTATGGGGTTACATGATCGGGCTCAAGCACATCATCTCCATCGCCCGCAACAGCGGTGCACTTCCCTTCAATCCCTTCGCCGGGTACATCAACTCCTTCGAGAGCGTTGACCGGGGCTACCTGACGGAGCGTGAGATACAGACGCTGATGGAGGTCCCGGTGAAAAGCGGGACCTGCGAACTGGTACGTGACCTCTTCATCTTCTCGGTGTTTACCGGACTGGCATACGCAGACGTGAAGGCGCTGACGACTGACCGGCTCCAGACCTTCTTCGACGGCAACCTCTGGATCATCACCCGCCGGCGGAAGACGAACACCGAGTCCAACATCCGCCTGCTGGACGTTCCCAGGCGCATCATAGAGAAGTACAAGGGGCTGTCCAAGGACGATCATGTATTTCCGGTACCGAGCAGCAGCAGATGCAACGTCATATTGAAGGAACTTGGTAGGCAGTGCGGTTTCAAGATACGGCTGACCTACCATGTTGCCCGGCATACGAACGCCACCACCGTGCTGCTCTCGCACGGTGTGCCCATCGAGACCGTAAGCCGTCTTTTGGGTCATACGGATTTGAAAACCACCCAGATATATGCCCGGATAACCAACCAGAAGATCAGCAGCGACATGGAAGTCCTGTCCCATAAGCTGGAAAAGATGGAGAAGGAGATATGCGATGCCATCTGAGGGAAGGCATTTACGGGACGAGTGATTTTTCCCCTTCTTCATCAAAGTTCCGCCGTCCCCGCGGATCTGCGCGTTTTCCCTCCGGTTTCCGGCAGAAAATTTCCGTACGGTGAAATTTTCTGCCGGAAAAACGCTCCGAATGCGCGGGTGACGGACGGGAAAATTGATTCAGAAGGCGAAAACTGCGACCGACGTAGTGCATGTGCGACAAGGAAAAAGGAAAAGAATTGTCCAGGAGCCCCTTTTCATGTCGGGATACGGCATGAAAAGGGGCTCCGGCTGTGGTGAAGGCTCTCCTGCTCCCTCTGCATTGCATGTACGGGTGGTTTTGCCCATATCCACGTCCGCCGGTATTGCTTCTTTTCCGACAGCCGACCATCCTGTCACTTCCCTGTAATCCTCCTCAAAATCAACACCGCCGTATAAACTGCATGAAAACCCGGGCACGCTTCCTGTTTCCAATCCCATATCCATTCCTTCCGCAACATCACGTATTGCCGTTCTCATTTCATATCCTTGAATATTTCTCCAAACATACCGAAGACAGAAAAGCTGCATGGAATCTAAATTCTCACCGGACAGACAATAGATAGAAGGAAGTAATCTGTCATCCTCATTTCTTGCGGCAAAAATAGTTGTTTTTCAGGCCGGTCCCGCAAGGCGGCCCTGCGGGCTGGTTGCTCGTGAAAAAATCTTCCTCACGCTTCGCGTGAGCGTATTTTTTCACGGCAAGCCTTGCCGGAGACCGCCGAAAAACAAACTGGAGGAAGCACAAGAAATAAGAATGCCTACCCGTGTAGGCCATGTATAACTCAAAAAAAACATAAGGCTATGGCAGACAAGAGCGCAGAAAAGGAAAGACTGTTCAACGAGTGGTTCACAAAATCCTATGACAGGTTGAGAGGGACGTTACGCCGGTACGGAATGCTGGACGAGGACAATTTCCATGACACCTACCTTTTCGTAAGAAGGCAGGTGCTGGTTCCCGGAAAGGACATAACGGACTATGACGCGTATTTCATCGGATGCTACAAAAAGGCGGCCCTGGTAAAGATTAAAAGGGAGAACCGGTATGCACACCCTGAAGATGATTTCTTCCTCCGATGTGGCGAGGAGGCAAAATTCCTTTCCGAGGACGACCTGAACGGGTGCGAGAGGCTGGTTAAGGACATACTGCGTTTCGTAAGGCAGAAGTTCTCCTACGAGGAATACCGGATGTTCATGCTCAGGTTCTATGAGGCGCAGTTCTCGTTCAAGGCACTGGCGGAATGCATGGGTATCTCGGCATCGGCCATATCGCAGAAAGTATGCAGGATAGTGGACGCGGTACGTACCCACAGCGGTTTCGCATGGAGAAGCCGGATGCTGGCGGTGGAAAGCTTCATGTATTGAAAAACGAAAACAGTTCAACCGATAAAAGAAAGACAATTATGGCACTGATAGTATACAACAGGGAAAACTCCCGTCCGCAGGAAGTCACATACAAGGGAAAGCGGACCATCAACCTTGACAGCAGGGGAACCGTCTATCTGTCAAAGACGATGTCAATCGAATTGGGAATCCTCGGCGGTGGACGGGTGAACTTCGCCCACGATGACGAGACGGGTGACTGGTATATCTGCCGGGCCGACGACAGCGAGGGGTTCATCGTCTGGAAGGATAAAAGATGCGCAAGGTTCTCGGCCGGGTTTATCGTGCAGAGGCTCATGCGGCAGGCGAAGGTGGAGAGGAAGAGCGTGCAGTTCATGATGGCGAGGATGCCGGTAGAGATTGGCGGGGTGGCCTATTACAAGATACTGCTCTCGAATCCGATACTCAGATAGAGGCATGGGCCGGAGTAGTCCGGCTGTATATGACATGATGGAGACAGGCGCATCCGACGGGACAGGAGCCCGGAGGGTGTGCCTGTTTTTATGCGCCGCCATGTTTACACACGGACATGCGGTTGTCACCGGCCGGCATAAGGTCACTCCGGCAAGACCGGGAAACAACATTGCCGGCGGATAATGATATCAGTACGGGATGTGCCGCCATTACAGGAACGGACCGTTCCACCGATACACGGGCAGCCCGCCCCAATTTCAGAATAACATAATGACATAATAAAATAAGGGTCTTTTTTTATAATGGAATCCCCGTATCTTATTGCCATACCGGAAAAATGTTTCCATGTCCCGCCATGTTATGCCAATGTCGTCACCGGATCATAATTTATAAAGAAAACACTCTGTGTATAAATACTTTATGAGCAAATTAAAGTCGTTCATCCGGTGGAAAGAAAACGAAGGGACGGCCGGTATGACAACCGCCCGCCCCTTCATTCACGATCCCGTACGGAACTTTTCTAAAGTTCCTCCGGTCTGGTTCTCGCCTCCCTGTAGCAGCCGTCAAGCAGCTTCTCGATGTCGGAAGAACGGTACAGAATCTTGCCGCCCAGCCGGGTGAAGGCAAGCAGGCCGCTGTCCCGGTACTGTTGCAGGCTGCGGCGGCTCACTTTCAGCTTTTCAGCCAGTTCGCGGTCCGTATAGAAGTTCTCGCCCGCCATCGCCGGTGACCTGCCGGCAAAGAGACGCTCCATGGAAACGGAGAGACGCTCGACGGTAGAGAAGAACTCTCTTATATGCTCGCTGCTCTCACGGGTGAGCAGACGGTTATCGGTATTCATCATGACTTGATCTTTTTTTGTTCGACATTCGTTTTTCATGGCCTTTCAGATCGACCTTCCCATACTTTCAGCCCGCTTGCGGCGCTCCTCCACTATCCGGATGATACTTTCCACGTCCCCGGGCTTGTAATAAGTCTTGTGACAGATCTGTGTGTATGCCAGCGTGCCGTTGTCACGGAGGGTCTGCAGGGTTCTCGGGCTGACCTTCAGCAGCAGGCACACCTCCTGGTTGTCCAGCCATTTCTTCTCCTCTATGTCGCCGTACAGCCGGCAGAGGGTGTCCAGCCGGTCCGCGAACGTCCGGAAGGCCGAGAGCATCGCCTCGAAGGTCCTTGCCTCAATGTTCACTATTTCCATAATCACTGTAATTTCAGGTTTGACATCTGTTTCATTCTCTCTTCGGATCCGGATTCCGTGCCGCAATTTAGTGAATCCCAGCGGAACATCCTGAATTTCAAGACAGGATGACTACCTTTGACACCATATGCGTGCCTGTTTCATCCGCAAAGTAAATGATTGTTCCCGGATATGGTTCCGGCCCTTCATCAGATGTCATTATATGTCATCAGATGTCCGGAATAGATATTCAATTGGAATCGAAGCGATCTTTCTTTTTCATAAGATGTACTTTTATTGATTTATACAATAGAAAGATGCGCCAAATGTTATCGTGGAGACGCTTATGAACATGACGGATGTCCATCAGTTTTGTCCCATCCCGGTAAAGAGGCCGGTTATCAGGATGTTCTTCCATATCCGGACTGAAAGATGCCTGCCGGACAAACACTGATGCGGGCATCAGTGTTTGTAACCGGCCATTAATAATTATAACCAACCATTAATGACCGGTTATAATCATTAATGGTTGCAATCGGTCTTTAGTGATTGCAACTGCATCCGTAAAGTTCATGCCCTGCTTCCGATGCGTATAATAATGAAGTTCTCACCGTCCGTACACCCTGAAGCAGAGAATGATACAGAAGAATACGCCAACAGAACCCTAAGTGTCGATCCGTCTGTTTTTTATCGTTTTATTTGCCGGCGACAATCGGTTTCCCGGTATATGGGAAACCATCGTATCAACGTAAATCCAAGTTTCTATGAAAGAAGGAAAAGAAGACATGCCCCTTGTGGGAAAAACGATGGCGGAAGGACATACGCACCGTATGGCCGTCCTGTGTGAGAAGTTGGGAAGTACCCTCAGGGAGATACTTGACGGAACCTGCCCACAGCCGGCAAAGCCGGAGAAGGCACCGAAGCGCCCGGCTTTGGAAAAGTATCGGGAAACTTATCTCATTCCCCCTAAAATCAAGGGACCTAAAGCCGTGTTCATCAGTGAGGAAACTCGTAGTGCCCTGGACATGATCGTCCTGAGACTGGGCTGCCGGGGAATGAGCGTATCCGGGCTGCTGGAGAATCTGGCAAGACGGCATCTTGAAACCTACCGGCAAGACATCGAACGCTGGAGGAAACTTTAGAGTACCGGTGACTGTCAGACCGTGTGAATGACTGCCGGTCGTATATCAGCCGGAACGGATGACTGTAGAAAATATATGTACACCTCCGGCGGATATACTTTCATTGCCACCTTCCGAACCAGGAATGGAAACGGTTATCTGAAACCATTGATATTAATATTTCCTGTTGTTTTGAAGGGTGGATTCTGTAATAGTAATAGCAAGGTTATGTTTCCGGATTCCCGAAAACCCTTGCTCCCCAGCGCCCGGCGGTTGCAGGGAGGGTAAATCCACTCCCGCCGGTCGCAGATTTTGGAATGAAAGAAGTACGGACGAAAAAGAAAAAACATATGACAAAGGATATGAATGAGATGAAGAAAAAACGCGGCCGTCCGGCACTGGGCAGGACGCGGAAGCTGACCAAGGGAGTGACAGTGAAGTTCTCCCCCGTCAGCTACGAGGCTCTCAGATTCAGGGCAAGGAAGTCCGGCCGGAGTCTGGCGGTCTATATCAGGGAGGTGGCACTGGCGGCCACCGTTACGGCAAGGCATACGCCTGAAGAGAATGCGCTGCTGCGCAGCCTGGCGGGAATGGCGAACAATCTGAACCAACTGACAAAGCTCTCGCACCAGACAGGCTTTTACAGGACAAGGCTGCTGATAGACGGGCTGCTGGGAAAGCTGAAGCGGATCATGGTCTATCTTCTCGGTATGTTGAGCGACAGTCCTTTCAAGTTCTGACAAACGTTTATTAATGGAATACCCCTTTAAAAGATAATCCTTTAATACACTATTCGCCCATTTCCTAAAAAGGGTTGCGTTCTTGCTATTAACCCGATATCCTATTGACAGAATCGCATCAAGATTATAATATTTAGTAGTATATCTCTGTTTGCCGTCATTACCCATATGTTCCAAAATGGAACATGTGCTATCTATATCAAGTTCGCCGCTTTTGTAAATGTTGTTCAAATGTTTGGTAATAGCTGGCCTTTTAGTCCCGAACAAGTCGGCTATTTGTTCTTGTGTCAGCCAAACGGTTTCATCTTCCAACCTCACTTCCAACTTGACCGCTTCATCCGGCTGGTATAATATGATTTCTCCCTGTTCCATTGCTTACTTACCTTTTCTTAATTCATCAAGCCTCTGCATCGCACCGCTGAACTTCTCACCAAACATCATATCATCGGGCAAAACAAACCAGGTGGGAATACCTCTCGACTGTGGATTACCTATACATTCATCTTGCCCGTTCTGTTTGCGGTAATCGTCCCATTCACTATAAGCGATGTTCCAACGAATACCTAATTTATAGGTATTTTCCCATTTAATAATAGCCAGTGAATAGGCCGGATCATCTTTGCCGTCATAAATCACTTCTACAACTTCAACCACCCCTTTAGGGGAATTTATAAACTTCGGATTTTTATACGAATAAGTGCTCATGTCTTTTATTTTTTATTTATAGCACACAAAGATACTCAAAAACAAATATATACATATATACATACGTATGATTAACGTATAAAAACATTTATGGTTATTCTAATCTTTGATTAATTCCGGTACAGAAACAAAACGTACCGAAAGACGGAAACAGGATTTATTTCGGTACGCTTCCCCGATCGGTACAAAAAACACGCAAAAAACGAGAAATACTACTTTTAGTATTTTAGTATATTAGTATTTTAACTATATTTGCGGACATGACAACCATTTAAAAAACTGAATTTATGAGCAAAGCAAAAGTAATCTCCGTATTGAATCACAAGGGGGGAGTAGGAAAGACCACAACCACGATCAACCTGGGCGGCGCGTTACGTCAAAAAGGGTACAAGGTTCTTTTGATCGACCTTGACGGGCAGGCCAACCTGACCGAATCGCTGGGCTTCTCCGCGGAGCTTCCCCAAACGATCTACGGCGCGATGAAAGGCGAATACGACCTGCCGATCTACGAGCATAAGGACGGTCTTAGCGTCGTTCCCTCCTGCCTGGATCTCTCGGCCGTTGAAACGGAGTTAATCAACGAGGCCGGGCGGGAACTTATCTTAGCCCACCTTATCAAGGGCCAAAAGGAAAAATTCGATTATATCCTGATCGACTGCCCCCCCTCGCTGTCGCTGCTCACGCTTAACGCACTGACGGCCTCGGATCGGTTGATTATCCCGGTTCAGGCTCAATTCCTGGCAATGCGTGGAATGGCCAAACTTATGCAGGTCGTCCACAAGGTGCAGCAACGTTTGAACTCGGATCTTTCGATCGCCGGGGTCCTGATAACCCAGTACGACGGAAGAAAGAACCTGAACAAGAGCGTTTCGGAACTGGTACAGGAAACATTCCAGGGCAAAGTGTTCAGCACCCATATACGCAACGCCATTACGCTGGCCGAAGCCCCGACACAAGGGCAGGATATTTTTCACTATGCCCCAAAATCTGCCGGGGCAGAGGACTACGAGAAGGTATGTAACGAACTGCTAACAGAAATAAAGTAACCATATGGCAAAGAAGAACGATTTAAAAAACAGTATGTCGGCCGGGCTGACCGGGGGATTAGACAGCCTGACCCAATCCACGGCCGGGCAAAAAGAGGCTCAAAAGCCGAAGAAAGCGAAAACCGTGCATTGTAATTTTGTCATGGACGAAACCTATCACCAGAACTTAAAGCTGATCGCGATCCGCAAAGGCGATTCGCTAAAATCGGTATTGCAAGAGGCTATATCTGACTACTTGGATAAAAACAGTTCCCTGCTATAACAGCGTATCGGGAATATACAGGGCAAACACTCCACAAAAGAAATTCTCCAGGAAAAAGGTACGCAAAAAGCACCCCTACACATCAAAAAGTATATTGAAAATGCGATTCCCTATAAAAAACCCGTTGGCAGGGTTAATCTTGCGTATGTTTAACCTGCCAACGGGTACGATATTAATAAACGTTTGGATTAAGGTTGGACGTTTACGTCTTTATCTGCATCAACCCAGCCTGTTGTCTCTGCATCAAACTGGATCGGATTCAACACAGCCTCTCCCTGATCAGTATAACCACCACCGAAAATCAACGTGTAGATATGACGCTTGCCCTGTTCCCATGTATCTCCGAACGGAACATAAATTGTTTTGTATTCGCTTGCTGAACCCAACAGATAAGCTCCGGACTGCCGGATTTTGCAGGCGATCTCCAGATAACATTGCTTCGCATTATCGGCCTCCAACTTGCTTTTGGTGGCTGTTTCGGAAACTTTCCAAGCAGTCAGCTCCTGTGGTATATTCAGCATAGGAGTATTTGTGGTAATATCGGTAGCTTCGGTATTGCTATTGACCGTGATGTTTGCGTTTTTCACTACGGTAAATGCGTGTGGAAATGCTAAATCAGACGAACTCCAACTTCCCGTTCCATCGGCTGCCGCAGGCAATGTGAAGGCGCCGGCAAATTTGAAATTATGAATCTTGATCACGTCGATGTCCACCTGCATGTTATCGTATTGGGTCTTTGCTTTGAATACGACCTGTGACAGAATATGTTTGAAATTAAATTTCACTATTCCGTTGTTCATGTCTTTTGTCTGGCCTTTGGCCATGGCATACATCACGTCGTAGTTTGCATGAGTACCGGCTCCATACTCATCCATGCAGGTATAACTTATCTTTTGGACATCCTTGGTGGCTTCCCAACTATAAAACACCATCATGTCTTCACTAACCGTTCCGGGATTGAACGCGTAAAAGTCCAAAGCCTCGGTAGGCCAATAACGAAGGTCGCTCGCATTGTCATAATCCCACTTACCATTTTTGTACACGATCTTCACTCCGTCATGTTCAAATTCCGTGTCGTTCTTTCCCATGAAGGCAGTACCATCCGCCGTAAAAGCGAACACGTCGAAATCGGTGTTCTTCAAGTTGGTGTTGGTAGTAGGGGTAGCCCTCGTTTCCGCCGCATTACTTAACACGTTAAAACCAATCGCATTTCGTGAGGAGGTTTCCACATTCGCAATCTCCTCTTCTGAGCAACTCATCAGTAGTACTCCAAAGATTGCCCAAAGCATTACTGTACTTTTTTTCATAAAATGAATAAAATTGTTAATAAATATAATTAATAAAACTCGATTACAACACTATATCCACATTCACATCATCCCAATCATCAACGTCCACATCAAATCCCGGACCGCCACTTCCCGGCTCGGATGGTACCTCATAATCAAAATTCAACACCAGATGCACATCACCGATATGCCCCGCTACCGGGACATCATGCACTTGGTCGCTCACGTCCTGTTCCAATACAGACATGCTGCCTGAACGGTTCTTGAGATACAGCCGGAAAACATTGGGCTCTCCTTCAAGTGCGGAATGTCCAAACGTATAGAATCCGCCTATAATCTGATTCCGTGAAACCATTCCATCAAAGAGCAGGCTCTCCGAAAGATCGGCGGGCAAACTGTCGCCGGACATGTTAAGCGAGCCGGACATGCCGGAAAGAGCGGCCCGCAAATCCGCCACCCTGTCCAGTCCCCGAATTCCGTTCACCTCATACGTGTAGTGACATACCATGTTTACGGGAGTTAGCCGTATTATCTTCGTGCTTCCTTCCGGAATGTCCTTGAGGATAACTCTGTCTATATGGTCGCCACACAGCCAGGGTGGGGTGACGGCCATTGTCTGGTTATCCGGCGACCGAACATCACGCGTATCGGCAGTAAAAAGCGTGTAACTGCCGTTTTCTTTCCAAACCATCCCGTCGGTATCGTAGTTGAAGCAAATTACCCGGTAATCATTCTCGGGGAGCTCCACTTCCCCATCCTCTCCTCCGGGGAAATCAAATATCCACGTGTTGCTTTCATCATCGGTCGGATAAAATACGACCCTCATGCCTTCAGGCTTGTCATGATTGGAAATCTTGGTCCAGTCGAATACTACCCGCACCGTGGCAAAGTGCGGATGATCGTAACATAAATCCTTATGCTCACAAGCCGTCAGTCCCATCCATAAAAATATGAACACCAGACTAAAGCGTATCAGTATCACTGCCTGCCTCCTTTCTTCCGGCTATAATTCCCCCGCCCGATCAACCACACCAAAGAGATACCCGCCTTGGTCGGGCCGAACCAGCGGCGGTTTTTAGTGGTCTGCCATACATAGTGACCGTCCAAAGGGATGTACTCCTTGTACGATCCTCCAAGGTAGCCGATTCCCAACGTGAAATCCACATTGAACCGATGTCCCACAGGTAACGAGTAGCCGTAAGCCACGCCTCCCCCGTAACTCCATTTATCCCCCAAGTAACCTTTCCCACCCAATTCGAAATCATAGGTGACGATCTGCCCGTACAATCCGACATGATGCCCGGAAAACGGTTTTTCCACCGCTCTCCGACCGAACCAGCGGCGCAACTCCACATCTCCCCCATAGATACGCCAATAATTATGCTTCCGATCACTTTTCCACCAGGCATACATCCAATTCCCGGCCACAGACCAGTTCTTCCCCAAACAGAACTCAACCCCGATGTCAGGTATCAAAACAGCGTCATAAAGCAAGTTTGTTTTCACCGCCATGCAAAACGGCCGTTTCTTTACCGGAGCTATGACGGTAACGGTATCACGGATGCACAACGTATCACGTGTATGTATATATACCGTATCTCTGACGGGATTTATCGGATCACTATCATAGCATATTTTCACCATCGACGAACGAAGTTTCGGAAAATGGAATTTATACAAATATGAGTATGGCCTCCCCCCTTTCAGTCTTTTCAGTTCTCCCCCCCAATAAGGGCTATCCTGATTTTCCAAACGTACGATCTTCTCCAACAAACGAAGGACATCCTCCCTCTCCGGAACATTCACATCCGCTCTCACCATCGTTATAAGTCCGTTCCAGTCGCTTCCCGAAAAATGAAAATCCCTCTCCAATACCGGAATCTTTATATAAGGTGATATATACCGCCACAAAACCTCTGCTCGTTTTTCAGACAGCCTTCCATTCAACAGCCCCCCTCCTTCCGGGGAAGCTCCTCCTATTATTTGAATTTTCCTGATAAGACGGACGGAGTCGTTCAATGCGGAACAGATTTTAGCAAACCGCTCCATCTCGTTCCCATTGTCAAGTAAACATGTATCTATATTTACCTTTCCTTGATGAAAATAGATCCTTACCGAATCACGCTTCTCCTGAGCGGATATTTCTCCGCTTATACTCAACACGAGCACGAACAATACACATTTAATATAAAAAAACATCTTTTCGTCATTTAATCATTTGTTAATATGACAATCCAAACCCAGGCTTTTACACCCCTTGAATTTCGACCGCAAAATACACACCTATAAACCAACCTCCAAAGCAAAAAACAAGTATTTTAAACTTATAAATACTTAAAAAGACAACCACACAACAGCTACAACACTTACCACAGCAGCCAATCACGCTTACACAACAATTAAAAACACTTAACATCATAAAGAAAAGTACTTAAACATACAAAAAAAAAAAAACAGTTATTTTTGCAGGAAACATTATACTTAATAACACTTAAAACAATAAAACACATGAAAATCAGCACAAAAGCCGCTACTTTTCTAAGTTCAATAAAAACTCAAACTTACGACAAAAAAGAAAGAGAAATGATAATAACGTATCAACAAAAACGTGTCTTTCATCTATCCCTGCTCATGCTGGCCTTATGCGCACCCATATACATATATTCAGTTCCATTTCCCAATGAACAGTTTTATTATATTAACAGCGTATTATTCCTGTTTATCATTATGTGCACTCTCGCTTATTTTAAAAAGAGAGTAAATCTGACCACGACCTTTTCCATTATACTGATAGCCATACATATCGAAATTTTTATCGAGATAATTTATTGCTCAATATGTAGCGGATATGAATATAGTTATCAAAGAGCATTGATAATGAGTAACATTACTATCTCTCTCTTATTTACCATGCTTTCCATCTGTGCCTATATGAGTAATATCTCCATCCTATTGTCCTCCCTTACCATAGCTTCCTATACAATCTGCACACTTATCACCGACGAACCGTTCCTATACAGTTATCTGCCTTTGGTCATCATCATATACACCATGATCCCCTTATTAGGAAGATCCTTACACAGTAATATCAGCAGCTTGCTAAAAAGTAGCAACTTGCTAAAAGAGGAAGAGGAAATGCTTTTGAAACGTCTCCAAATGAAAAAGGAAGAACTATTCGCGTTCGCCGAGTTGTTAAGCGAGAATAACCCGGAAGAAAAGACAAGCTCCCTGTTAAGCATAATAGGGGAACAATCCAAAGAAAATCTTTTTACAGCCCTTGCCGCACACCAGAAAAAGGAAAAAAGTAAACTTGATACGATCAGGAGAATATATCCCTATTTATCCCCGTCCGAATTAAACATCTGCCGTTTAATACTGCAAGACAAGACCGTCAGCCAAATATGCGAATTATTACATCGGAGTAGCGGAAACATAACCAGCCAACGAGCGAACATACGTGCCAAACTCGGACTGAAAAAAAGCGACAATTTAAAAGAAGCATTACAAGAACGCATGAGGCTGTATGAAGAAGAACACCGGCAAGAGGACTTTTCAGCCATGCGTTAGGGATTGCAGAGTAAAGCCCACAGCCTTTAGGCGAGGACTTGAAACGTAAAGCCCGACCGTCCCACGGGAACGCCCAAAAGAAAAAAAATCCCCCGAACATTCATCCGGGGGACATTCAGGCCGTCACGTCAATTATAATACAGATTAAGATCATCCATACCGATCTCCTTCCCGTCCCGGAAAGAAAGGCTCTTTTTCTCGATCTCCTTTCCGTTCTTGTAAACGGTCACAACCCACTGCATCGGCTCGTTCACGACACCGTCCTCCCCGTCCACGACACTACCGGAAACGGCGAACTCGATCGCCTTTCCCGTCGTGGTTAACGTCACCTTTTCGACGGCCAGTTCTTCATCGCTTAGAATCAACGGGCTTGCGAGGCTTTCCCCCGTCGCCCCGTCTTTCAACCGCGTACCGTTGGCGACTACCACGACCGACTTAATGAAGCTGCGGAAATCTCCCGACTGCTCGATCGTTACCTCATACATCGCCCCTTTTCCTCCCGGTTCGTCGTCGTCCTTGCTGCAACCGACGAAACACAATGCCATGCACACGCATACGGCCGACAAATACAAATACTTTCTCATACCTTCAATTATTTAAGTTTATAAATAGATCACGCACCCCAGGCCGACATGGTTGTTATTCCGGAGAATGGAGTTAAACAACATTTCAAACCTGTATTCGGCAAAAAGAGCCACTTTCGGGCTTAGCAACATTTCCGGCCTTATCCCGACCTCGTATCCATACACGAAAGCCTTGCTTTTCGCCAGGTACACAAGATCGCTTTTCGCCTTGGCTTTCTGGTAGCCGATCGTCCCGGCTGCGATCCCCAGGAGCGAGAATTTCCGTCCTTTCAGGGCGTAATAGGCCAGCTCCGGGCCGACCGTCACGGTGTTTGCCTTTACCAGATCCCGGTTTAGATTCCGGTAATTAAGGTTTGCCCCCACCTTGAAAGCCTTGTACACCTTTCCAAAACCGAACGTCCCCTGCACCTGACTTTCATCCACGATATAGCCCAGCTTCACGTTCATATACTGGCTTCCGATATATTGTGCCCTGCACACGGCCACCAGGCACAAAAAGAGCGATAATACGGCAATTCTTCTCATATCTTCATTGATTTACTTGTATCGTTACATTCTCTTTCACTGGCAGACCGTAACGGCTTGAAACGGTAAACTCGATCACCGCCTGTCCGGTCGCATCCGGCCGGAACGTCACCAGGTTGTTTTTTCCAGTGCCACGCCCTCGCCCCTTGTCGCATCATACCCGGAAATATATACCCGGCCGCTTCCCTTTACGAACCTGGCCGACGCTTTCACCCCGTAAAGTTCCGTATCAAGCTGCAAATAAAATTCCGCTTCCTCCGATACCAGCATAAGATCCGGCACGTTCCGGAAGCGTATGTTTATCTCCGGGCTGGAAACTTTCAGCTTGATGCTGTCGGATCGTGTCACCAGTTCGCTGGCTACCCCCATGACGATATACGCCTCTCCCTCGGTTGCCGGGATAAAATCGAAATCCAGCCGATTGTTTGCCTTGAAATCATATTCAAACGTTTCTCCGGGGCTGTATTCGTTGTTATCCACCAGGATAACGCCGTCCCCGTCCCTGACCTCAAAGCGTGTCAATATCTGATCCCCGTTGTCCGGATCGAGATCCGAGATCGTAAGGGTGCAATTAACGGGCTTCCCCACTACGGCCGTACCCACGTCTATACTTTTCAGCGTCACGGAAAAATCCCGGCTGACAAGTTTCAGTTCGTCGTCGCAAGACAACAAAAAGACCAAAGCGCACAAGGCGGTAACTAATTTTCTCATACGATTTATTTTATTTGTTCACGATAATACGATCAAACAGAGCGTTCAGATCCACCCCTTTGCTCCTTAGAAAAGCGATGTATTTCACCACCACGGGGGCGGTTTCCGACTGCTCGATGTTGCAAAGCTGCTGGCGGCTGATCCCCATTTCCTCGGCAACACTTTTCGCCGTCAGGCTTAGCCTGATCGCATAATTACAGTTTTTCCTTTTCTTCCGTTCGGCAGTGCGTACCGCCATGCCCTTGTCTTTCCAGCCTGTTCCCGTCTTTTCCCTTTTCTTTCTCGTCCCTTGTTTTTTCTCCTTTTCCTGCCGTTTTCCCACGCTTTTTCGCTCCGTTTTCTCCGGCCTGCGGTGTAATGTGATGACACATGGTGTAATGTGTATCATAACATATTGCAAATCAATTATTTATCAATTTTTCTCCTATATATTTGCGGTGACAACATGAGTTATCAACACTAAAAATCAAAAATTATGGCAAAGAAAAATGCAAGGGAAGAACCCCCGAAACCGCAGGTCTCCGAAAACGAGCAGATGAGTGACATCGTGTTCATCCTTGACAAGATGGAACTGATTCTGGAAGCGGTGTCGCAAATCGGACAGGACGGAAAATTCAACACGGTAGCCGCCGACAGGCAGAACCGGAACTCCTTCCTGAAGATTGACCGCTATGCAGACGCCTTCGAGAACTTCATCAAGAACTTCTGGAGCCAGCTGAAAGACCCGACACGCTTCGGAATCCTCTCCGTCAAGGAAGACAGGCTGGACGACCCTGCCGTACAGCAGGCCATCGAGGACATCGCCGCAGGAAAAAAGACAAAAGCCGTGGAGGAATTTCTCAAGCAGTACGAGATTGTTCCGCGCAACAAGGAAAACCAAAGTATCAACCCCAAAAACCAAGAAGAAATGGCAAAGAAAAATGAAACCCAGCAGCAGGCTGCCGCAGCTGACAGCCAGCCGCAGAACCAGTCCCCCCAGTACCGTTACAACGAGTCCATGATCAACTGGGAACAGCTCAAGAATTTCGGAATCTCCCGTGAATACCTCCAGGAACGCGGACTGCTCGAACAGATGCTCAAGGGCTACAAGACCAACCAGGTCGTGCCCATAAGCATGAACTTCGGCTCGGCCGTACTGAGAACGGACGCACGTCTGTCCTTCCAGCAGTCCATGGCGGGCGAAGTGGTGCTCGGCATCCACGGTATCCGGCAGAAACCCGACCTTGACCGACCGTACTTCGGACACATCTTCTCCGACGAGGACAAGAAGAACCTGCTCGAAACGGGCAACATGGGGCGTGTCGTGGAACTGAAAGGACGCAACGGGGAATATATCCCATCCTTCATCAGCATCGACAAGCTGACCAACGAGGTGGTCGCCATGAAAGCGGAGAATGCTTTCATCCCGAGGGAAATCAAGGGAGTGGAACTGACAGAGCAGGAGCAGAATGACCTGCGTGAAGGCAAGAAGGTCTATGTAGAGGGCATGATCGCCAAATCCGGCAACGAGTTCAACGCCTTCATTCAGGTGAATGCCGAACGCAGGGGTGTCGAGTTCATTTTCGAGAACGACAAGCTCTTCAACCGCCAGACACTCGGGGGCGTGGAACTGACACAGAAACAGATTGAGGACCTGAACGCTGGAAAAGCCATCTTCGTGGAGGGAATGCAGCGCAAGGACGGCGAGGTGTTCTCCTCCTACGTGAAGTTGGACGAGGCGACAGGCCGCCCGTCCTACACCCGCTATAATCCGGACTCTCCGGAAGGCGCACGCGAAATCTATATTCCCAACGAAATCAACGGGGTGAAGATTACGGCGGAGGAACAGCAGCAGCTCCGTGACGGCAAGGTGATTTTCCTCAATGACATGGTGAACCGCAAGGGAGAGGAATTCTCCTCCTTCATCAAGGCCGACCTAGAAACGGGACGCCTGAGCTACTCCCGTACGCCGGACGGCTTCGAGCAGCGCGAGGATTTCAAGATTCCACCCAAGGTATGGGACGTGGAACTGACCAGACAGCAGCGTGCGGACCTGCAGAGCGGAAAGGCCGTGCTGGTGGAAGGCATCAAGGGATATGACGGGAAGACCATCTCGCAGTACGTCAAGGCGAACTTCAACCAGGGGCGTCTGGACTTCTACAACGAGAATCCTGACCGCAAGCGTGATGCCTCGCAGCGCAATGTGGTGGCCAACAGCCAGCGACAGGAACAGGGAAACCGCAAGTCAAAAGGTGCGAGCATTGCCTGACAACAGGTTACTGAAAAATGAATGTTGAATCAAAAAAAGAAAGAAATATGAAAAAGGAAAACGGAAACGACATGCCTTTCAAGGCTGATGAAGTGAACTGGGACGAACTCTCCGGTATCGGTATCATGAAGGACGAGCTGGAACTCTCCGGCGAAATGGACACCCTCCTCAGGGGAGAGAAAACGAAAGTGATGTCCCTGAGCCTCGTGCTCCTCGGCGTGGACGTGGTGATGGACGCCACGCTCCAACTGGTCCGTAAGGGCGAGTCCCCGCTACTGGAAATCCAGGGAGTGACACCGCTGGGCAAATAATCTGGGAGCAATTATCAAGTAAACCGATGTCTTACCGCCGTTTCCTGTCTTCCGCATGGAAAACGGGAAACGGCTTAATTTTTATCTTACAATATGATAGCAATCATCGCAGAAAAGCCGAGTGTAGGCATGGACATTGCCCGTGTAGTCGGGGCTGATACAAGAAATGACGGCTACTGTTCCGGTAACGGATATATGGTGACCTGGGCACTGGGACACCTCGTGTCACTGGCCATACCGGACACTTATGGTTATACGAAAACGGCGGAGGAGGACTTGCCGATGCTGCCGGACCCGTTCCGCCTGGTCTCCCGACAGATGCGCACGGACAGGGGAATGGTTACGGACATCGCCGCCTCGAAACAGCTGAAAGTCATAGAAAGCGTGTTCAACCGCTGTGACAGCATCGTCGTGGCTACCGATGCCGGTCGTGAAGGGGAACTTATCTTCCGCTGGATATACGACTTTCTGGGCTGCACGAAACCGTTCAGACGCCTGTGGATCTCCTCGCTTACTGACGAGGCCATACGAAAAGGTCTGGAGGAACTGAAGGACGGCTCGGAATACGACAGCCTGTATACCGCCGCCGACAGCCGCGCGAAGGCAGACTGGCTGGTGGGCATGAACGCCAGCCGTGCCCTGGCCATCGTTTCCGGCTCGTCCAACAACTCGATCGGACGGGTGCAGACTCCGACGCTCGCCATGATATGCAGCCGCTACAGGGAGAACCGCAGTTTCGTATCCACACCATACTGGCAGCTGCATGTCACCCTCAATGGCGGCACGTCACACCGCCGCTTCTTCCATCCCGCGACCTTTGACGACAGGCAGAAGGCGGAAGCCGCCTACCGCAGTCTCTCTCCCGATTCTTCGGCGACGGTCACGAAGGTGGAGCGCAGGAAAAGCCTGCAACAGCCGCCGTTGCTCTACGACCTAACGGCACTCCAGAAGGACTGCAACGTGCACCTCGACCTGCCCGCTGCAAAGACGCTGGACATCGCCCAGTCGCTCTACGAGAAGAAGCTCATTTCCTACCCGAGAACGGGAAGCCGGTATATCCCGCACGATGTGATGGCCTGCGTGCCCGGTCTGTTGGAAAGGATAATGGCCATGCCCGAATTCGCCACAAGTGCCGGAATCCTTGACTTTGCGCGTCTCAACACCCGTAGCGTGGACGACCGTAAAGTGACGGACCACCATGCTCTCATCACGACCGGCATCGCACCCGAAGGGCTTTCCGAAGCGGAGGAGGCCGTCTATACGCTGATAGCCGGACGTATGCTGGAGGCGTTCTCGCCCTGCTGCGAGAAGGAACTGATTCTTATGGAATGTCGCCTGGACAACATGGATTTCCGCTCGAAAAGTTCCCTTGTCGTCAGTCCGGGATGGCGCGGCATCTTCTGCAGGAAAGAGGACAGGCAGGACGACGAGCCGGAAACCGACGAGGGTACGGCCGTATTTGCCGAAGGGGACACGGTTCCTGTTTCAGGATTCGGACTGTCCCAGAAGAAGACCGTGCCCAGACCGCCCTATACCGAGGCCACGCTGCTGGCAGCAATGGAGACCTGCGGCAGGGAGATAGCCGACGAACAGGCACGCGAGGCCGTGAAGGAGCTGGGCATCGGCACGCCCGCCACAAGAGCCGCCATCATCACCACACTGTTCAAACGTGACTATATCGCCCGCTCCGGCAAGAGCATCGTCCCCACGGAAAAGGGACTCCATATCTACGATGCGGTGAAGGACATGCTCGTGGCGGATGTTTCCCTGACAGGAAGCTGGGAGAAGACCCTGCTCCAGATAGAGCGGCACACGCTCGGACCGGACACGTTCATGGCATCCATCACGGACTACACCCGCAAGGCTACCCGTGAAATCCTGAACCTCAGCCTTCCGGCGGCAGCCGCCCGCACATTCACCTGTCCCAAATGCAAGACCGGACACATTATCGTCAGGGAAAAGAGTGCCCGTTGCGACAATAAAGGGTGCGGACTGACCGTGTACCGCAGATTCCTGAACAAGGAACTGACGGACCAGCATCTGGAACAGCTTTTCTCCTCCGGTTCCACACGCCTTATCAAGGGATTCAAGGGAAAGAAGGGCGTGGCTTTCGACGCTTCGGTCACCTTTGACGCCGGGTTCACCCTGACACTCTCGTTCCCCAAAAACGGGAACGGCAGGAAAAGGAAATGATGAAGCCATCCCGATTCGCAGGGCAAAGGTCGCAGCCCGCCCGTTTCCACCGGCAAGGTCAGGCCTTACGGTTTCTGGGAAAAATCATCCTCGCCAGAGGCTCCGGTATTTTTCCCGAAAACCTTGCCTGTGGAGGCGGACTGCAAGAAAGCCCCTGAAACCGGGAATGGCATTCCCGCCAAACAAATGAAGATTATGAAAGCAAAAGAACGTATCAGAAAGATAGCGGACAGCAGATGGGCAAGGACACTCGCGCTGGCCGTAACAGCAGCCATCATATTCAGCTGGCTCTATTCCCACGGTATATCGCCTGTATGGACTGCCGTGGCCATCATCTGTTTCAGGGGACTCTTCAGGTTCCTCTACCGTATAGCCTGTTTTCTCGTGGCATTGGCAATCATTCTGTGCATACTGAGTTTTCTGGTCTTCTGAAATCTGACGATATGGAACATGCACGGAATTTATCATTGCAGCATAAGGGAGCTGTCCGGGAGCGGGCGGCTCTTTTTGTATCCGTCACAGCCGGAAATGACACGGAAAGAAAAGGGAATGGACGGAAAACACAGACATTGGCAAACCGAGAACTACAGGGCAAAGTTGGCAAACGCTTCTTGTCGGACGGCAAGGTCAGGCCGCAAGCGGTTTCGGAAAAAATCATCCTCGCTGCGCTCCGGTATTTTTCCCGAAAACCCTGCCTTTCCGGAAGCATTTGCCGTTGGGCCCTTGTAGTTCAACGGGCTGCCAAAGCCCGGGTATTCACAGTTAAAAATTAAAGAATATGCAACAAGCGATCATCACAAGACAGTCACCAGCTCCGATAGGGATGCCCGTGACAAGAAGACCGAAAGTACACGTCCCGCAACCGGCAATCAAGCTGCCGCCAAGGGGAACCACAGGTCCCGTTCACATCTCAAAGCTGCTGAACCCCGTTCTGGAAATATGCAGACATCCGGATAGGAACAGGCTGCTGGCTGAATTATTCAGCGAATATTGAAACACATCGTCTAATCATTTAATATCTGAAATTATGTTTTTTACAGCAATCCACCAGATGATGACGGAAAGCGTGGACCTCACGATCGTCATCCGCAAGACAAACGGACAACTGACCGTTTCCACATTGCCCAAATCGAACGGACTCAAGGACGAGGCCCAGAACCACATCGTGCCGCTGACTGTCACGGGCACACCGCAGGAACTTGACACAGGATTCCTGCAGGCAGTCACAAGACCGATACAGAAAGCGTGCGGGCTGATCTCCAACATGGCACAGTTTGAGGCACAGGCGGACAAGGCCGCCGCCAGCAGCAAGGCCGCCAAGGAAGCGAAATCCAAGGAGACGAAGGAAGAACGCGAGAAACGGGAGAAGTACGAGAAACTGATGAAGAAGGCGGAAGAACTGACAGCCGCCAGGAACCATCGGGAAGCCGTCAGCGTGCTTACACAGGCGAAAGCACACGCGAATGCCGCCCAGTTGAAGGAAATCGAGGAGAAGATAAAGGCAGCCGACACGGAAATGAACCGGGGAAGCCTCTTCGACCTGATGGAACAGGAGGCACAGCCGGAACCTTCGGTACAGCAGCAACAGCCACACTCCCAACAGCCGGTATACACACAGACACCGGTACAGAGAAATCCGCAACCGCAACGTCCGCAACAGCCGGTACCGCAGAGACCACAACAGGCATACACGCAGCATCCGCAACAGCCAGGAATATGGCCACCGCAACAACAGCCGCCACAGCCGCAAGCAAGACCGCAGATACAGCCGCACGCGCAATACGTACAGCTGACAGGCGGACAGCAGCCTTCCCAACCTCAATATCCGCCGCAGCCTGAAATTCAGGACTGGCAGGAAGAACGGTTCATGCAGGAGGACGAACAGCAACCGTACCTCTCCGATCAGGAACACCCCGCATACAGTGAGAAGGACTACGAGGAATACATCGATTTCCCGCAGTCCATGCTGGAACCCAAGTATTCACCTTATCAGACAGTTTAAGACATGGCACTCGAAATTAAAGGAATGACACGCTCATTCAGATTCAAGAAAGGAACAGAGTATATTACTCTTCAGGACCCGGATCCGAACATCTCGCCGGACATGGTCATGAACTACTATTCGAACATGTACCCGGAACTGACGACGGCTACCGTTCATGGACCGGTCATCAGGGAGGACATGACAGAATATGAGTTCAAGACAACTATCGGAACAAAAGGATAAAGGATATGGCAAAGGACTACAGAAAAAAGAAGAAATCATGTGTACCATTGGACGGATATCAGGCGGAACAGCTCGCGAGACTTATCATTGCGGAAACCGAAAGGAAGGTGCATTACGGCACGGAAAGGAAGAAACGGATTGCGGCACCCAGCGGTGCCGTAATTCTTTTCTGAACACCACATTCACGCCGATGCCTCCGCCGGAACTGTTCTCGGAAAGTCCTGACGGAAAGCCGTGCAACCTGATCACGCGGGAAAACTACGAGTACCTGCGTGATTCCTTTTTCAGATATGCGAGTCTTATGAAAAAGGAAGCGGTACATGCACCGGGACTCACAATGGCGGAAGGAATAACGAGACTGCATGATGAAATGAGCGACCTTGTCGGCAATGACATGAATGTAAACATCGAGCAGGATGGGGAAAGACTCATTTTCCGTCTCTGGAAATGCCACAGATGGGGAGAACTTACGCTGTATTACTTCCCTGTGAAATTTGTGGAAAATCTCGGGCCGGAACTGAGACGCATATCTGTCACCTTCATCCACAACCTGATGCAGGCAAACGGAATTGACACCATACTGGACGAGGATGACACGGAATATGCGCTTACCTGGCTGGCTGAAGAGAATGACGACGAACAGGACGACAGGAAAAAACGGCTGAAACTGCTGCATTCATACGAGAAAGGCAGGATACACAGTCTGCTCAGGAGAGTGGAACGGAAATCCTACTACAAGGACCTGCCGAAGGCAATCGGACGGTATAAGCCGGCGAACGGATACGAACAGTCCCTGCTCTCCGCCATGAAGGAAGGTCTGGAATTCCTCTCGCCTGAACGCGGCATCATGGAATACGGCTACGACCCGTTTTATGAAGAGGAACCGGACTACCTGCCCATGTATCTCAACAGGCAGATAAGGGTCGTCTATGACTGCAATGATCCCGTGACGGACAACCTCGTGGACTACTACAACTCCTACAGCCGGGAGACATACGACATCATTCCGGTCACCACCTGTGACCTGTCTCCGGAAACGGAGGAACTGTTCCGCATGGACGACTACCCGGAACGCTTCTTCAAATGGGCGGAAAAATTTATCAACATCACAATATAAACCAATCTGAAAGCATATGATAGACAGCAACGAACTGACCAGAAAGATCAAGACACCGCTCAACCCCAGGGCGGCACTGATAGCCTATGCCTCGGAAGGGGACAAGAACTTCTTCCTTGAAATCCGGGGTATTGACGACCGGGGAAACATGACGGAAGGAAGACCGGTGACACTGGAATTCATGAACACCCTCGTGAAGGAATACTCGGAAAGACACGGTACCACTCCATACGGGAAGATACCCGACAACCTGCTGTATTGCGACTCGCGCAAGGGCAGCGAAAGATACGTGTGGTACAATCCACCGCACAAGCGGATGATGTTCTTCAGCACCGCACTCAAAATAGAAAACGCGGAATATTACCTGCCGGGAGTAATCTACGAGGCCGGAGAGCACGGAATGAGAATCTATGCCTACAAGGGGAACGTTCCCAGACCGGATACCGTACTGTATGCCGCACCGTTCTTCAACGTGACAGGTTCCAGCGTATGTCTGGGAAACGCCAGGATAGAGCTGCCGAAGGACCTGACCTATGAAAAGCTGCTGCAGTACTGGGAACGGAAATTCTGGCTGACGGAATTCACCCACCTGGGAGGGAACGGGAACCCGACAAGGTCAAACCTCGTGCTGGTGGCAAAGGCGGCACGGGACAGGGACTTCAACCTCGACGAACTGAAACAACTGAACAACATGAAACTTAAAGACATACTGAAATGAAAAGAGTACACTACATCGACAACTATCTCATAAACCCGCAGCATCCGGTAACGGTAAACCTTATCGGAGCGGGAGGAACAGGCTCACAGGTGCTTACCTGCCTGGCCAGGCTTGACACGGCACTGAGGGGACTCGGACATCCCGGACTGTTCGTGACACTGTATGATTCCGACATCGTGACGGAAGCCAACATCGGGCGGCAGCTCTTCAGCCCTTCGGACATCGGACTGAACAAGGCGCAGTGCCTCGTCACACGCATGAACAACTTCTTCGGCAACGACTGGAAGGCGGTACCGGACATCTATCCGGCAGCCCTGAAGGACGCCAGACGGGATAATCTGGCCAACATAATGATTACCTGCACGGACAACATAAAGTCCCGTCTCGACCTCTGGAACATACTGAAAGCCGTGCCGGTTTCGGAATACAGAAGCCACGAAACACCACTGTACTGGATGGACTTCGGCAACATGCAGAATACGGGACAGGTCATCCTCGGAACCGTACCTAAGAAAATCAGACAGCCGGCATCCAAGCTGTACGAAACGGTGGAATCGCTGAAGGTGATCACACGATATGTCAAATACGCAAGAGTGAAGGAAAAGGATTCCGGACCGAGCTGTTCGCTGGCGGAGGCTCTGGAGAAACAGGACCTGTTCATCAACTCCACACTGGCACAGCTCGGCTGCAACATCCTGTGGAAAATGTTCCGCAACGGTATGATCGAGCATCACGGGCTGTACCTGAATCTCTCCACCATGAAAGTGAATCCGATAACTGTATAATATCAAAGCGTTTCCGTATGATTAAAATATAAAAAAGAACTCAGGAAAATAATCCTGAAAACCAATATTTTTCGTAACTTTGTATCAAAATCAAATAAGCATAACAATGGAACCATCTATATACAGTTTTTCACTTTGTGCCGCACTGCCGTTGATGTTATTCTTCGGCTTTTATTTTTTGTTTGCAAAGACTCCTGAAAAGAAAATTTTCAAGAATTATCTCCGCTCCCGACAGATTATGGGTATAGCTATGCTGCTGCTTTCGGCAAATTATTCGGTACATTTCTTCTTTGGTATTCGATTCAAAAATGCGGATTCTTCCATATTGATGAACATGTCCACATACTTCCTGTGCTATTCTCTGTTCAGTTCGGCATTGATAATGTTGCTTGATTGTTTTTACATTACCAAACGGCGTGTGTGGACACATATCATTTTATGGATTATATTCTCAACTCTTTCCGGAGTTGTGTTGTTCCTGTTGCCAAGCGGAATCATGCAAAAAATCTCTTTATTTGCTTTAGCTGTCTGGTTAATCGTTTTTGGAGTCGTTTTAGCTCGCAGAGTCATAATTGCATATCGTAGAGCCATTCGGATTTTCAATGAAACTCAGGCGGATGATATAGGCACATATATCGAATGGCTTTCCATATTCACTTATTGGGCTGTTATCTTCGGTGTCGGATGCGGATTGCTGACATTTCTGCCAGACAAATATGTTTTTATCTGGATTTTGTCGTCAATACCGTTCTACAGCTATCTTTTCTACAGCTATCAGAACTACCTGCTGTTCTATGAACAGGTGGAAAATGCTTTTGAGCAAGATATACAGTCTGAAGAAGAACTTCTGACAGATACGGAAACAGAACCTGAAATAGTTTCTGAGAAAGAAGTTCCAGTGTCCTATACAGAAATTATAGAGAAAGTGGCCAACTGGATAAAGACAGACGGCTATGTCCAGCAGGGACTTACCATAAAAGAACTGTCCGAAATACTTCATACGAACCGTACCTATCTTTCCGCTTATATCAAGACTACGTATAAAATGACATTCCGCGAATGGATAACCGGTCTCCGGTTGGAGTATGCGAAAAACATACTGAAGGAGCATCCGGAAATCAATATACAGAAGCTGGCTGAGTCTTCCGGTTTTCTTTCCCGCAGTAACTTTATCAAATCATTTACAGAGAAGGAAGGATGTACGCCTGGCAAGTGGAAAAAAGCAAATCTGGAATAATTTGTGTGGTAAAAAGCCGATGAAAAAGGTCTCAGAAGCTCATTTTCAAAAAGTGCTCAAGCGACAAAAAAGTGCTAATTCGACAAAAAAAAGTGCTCAAACGACAATTTGAAAAGTGCTCAAACGACAATTTTTATAAAACGCTGTATTTCAACAGAAAAAGTTTTTGTAATATTTTGGGCGCTGAATGGCATTTATTACCTTTGGAGAAGACAAAGATAATAAATTCAAGTTTATATGAGCAGAAAAATCACTTTTCTCACCCTGTTTCTGTGGCTGATGACGGTAACTTTTCCTGTCATTGCGCAGCAGAAAGCAGACACGACCTACACCTTCCGGTTCGTTCCGCAGAAGGACATGTTCTACGTGCCTTGGAATGGCAATGACACGGAACTTGCCCGTCTGCTGGAATGCATCGAGCGCAACAGAACGGACATTCTTGACGGCAGGCTGCCGCTGCTGGTTGACGGCTACTGCAACTCGCTGGGCAGTGAAACCGAGAACCTTGCCACGGCGAAGATCCGTGCCAACCGTGTGAAATCCGAACTGATTATCCGTGCGGAAATCAAGGAAGAAAACTTTATCACCCGCAACCATGCGACAGAGGGAGACTTTGTCACTGTGCGCCTGACGGTACCGGTCAAGGAAACAGCCGTGACGGATGCGGAAGCGGAAGCACGACGCAAGGCGGAAGCCGAACGACTGGAAGCCGAGAAGCGTGCCGAACAGGAACGACTTGCCGAAGAGCAGCGCAAGGCGGAAGAAGCCCGACTTGCCGCTGAAAAGGCAGAAGCCGAGAAAGCCGCTCAACAAAATACACTTGCCGACACGCCGTCGGAAACCAAAATCACAACTGATTATCATCTCTCCCTGCGTGCCAACCTGCTGCGCTGGGCTACCCTGACACCCGACCTTGGCGTGGAATGGCGCATCTGCCCATCGTGGGGCATTGCCGTAAACGGCTCGTGGACTTCATGGACGTGGAGCGACAAGGACCGCCGCTATGCACTCTGGGAAGTGGCTCCGGAAGTGCGTTACTATATGGGTGAGAAGAAAGCCTGGTATCTGGGCGCGCTGTTCAAGGCCGGACAGTTCAACTACAAGCTCTCCGAAACAGGCAAACAGGGCGACCTGATGGGTGGCGGCATCACCGCCGGCCACCAGCTGCGGCTGAACAAGGCACTGGCTCTTGATTTCAACCTCGGTCTGGGCTACCTGAATGCCGACTATGAGAAATATGAGGTCATCGACGGCGTGCGTGTACGCCACGGCAACGAGACAAAAGATTGGTGGGGCCCCATCAATGCCGGTGTGACATTGGTATGGAAGTTATTCTAACACGGAGGAATAGAATATGAAAGCAAAACAATATATAAATATGATGGGAATGGCAGCCGCCGTGCTGCTCTCTTCCTGCGTGAAGGACACGCTTTATGACACGCCGCACCCCGACTACGGGAAGATTGCGGTAACAGCCGACTGGTCGGCCCGCGGTGAGGGTATCGACATACCTGCCACATGGACGGTCACCATGGGCGACTATACGGGTACGGAGACTTCCGCCACCCATGCCCCCGACCATCTGTTTGCTCCGGGCAGCTACACCCTTGCGGTGTGGAACCCGGCTGAAGGAATCACGGTGAACGGCACCACAGCCACCATTGCCGCAGCCACGGGAACCCGGGCAGGCACGGATGCCTTTGTGAACAATGCCCCGGGATGGTTCTTCACCTATACGGAACAGGTGACCATCGAGAAAGACAAGAACTATCCGCTGACCGCTACAATGAAGCAGCAGGTGCGCGAGCTGACGCTTGTCGTCGAACCGACGGGTGATGCCGCTGGACGCATCACGGAGATTGTTGCCCATCTGACGGGTGCAGCCCGAACACTCAATTTCGCTACTGATACCTACGGAGCCGCTTCGAACGTCGTGCTGCCCTTCACCAAGATAACCGAAGGTGACGATGCTGGCAAGTGGAAAGCCACGGTGCGGCTACTGGGTGTGACAGGCACGGAACAACTGCTGACGGGTGAAATCCGCTATGCGGACGGCAACCCGACCCCCACGATGCTGAAAAGCGACCTCACGGAAGCCCTCAAGGAGTTCAATACCAGAAAGGGCGCATCGCTGACCCTCGGCGGAACGCTGGTTGAGACTCCCGAAGGCATGGAAGTGGACGGAGCCGAAATCAACGGCTGGGAAGAAGTGAAAGGTGATGATGTAAATGCCGATTTGTAACTAATATAATGACAGATATAATGAAGACAAGATTTTTTGCACTTGCGACGCTCGTCCTCGCACTGGCAGCCTGCAACAACGACAACGAGAACCTGAACGGTGACCCAGTGGCCGCCCAGTTTACCGCCGACATCGCCCTCGCCACCCGCGCCAGCGGAACCACCTGGGATAACGGCGACCGTATCGGCATCACCGACATCGGCAACGACACCCAGTACGGCAACGTGCCTTTCATCCTGAAAAATGGGAAATTTGAGGCAGAAAAAAAGGTCATCTATATCGAAGATACAAAGACCCATACTTTCCGCGCCTACTATCCGTACAACGCGGCGGGAGGTATCCTCGCAGCCACGACCGATGCCACGGCGCAGCAGAACCAGTCTGCCATTGACTTCCTCTTTGCCACAGGAGCCACGGGAGACAAAAAAAGCCCGGTAGTGAGCTTCACCGACAAAACCGGCAAAGGCGGTGAAGACAACTCCTTCCACCACCGCATGAGCCGGATAACCCTTACCTTCGAGGCGGGCGACGGCGTGGATTTCAGCGTGGTCAAGCCTGAACGTTACACGCTGGACGGATTGTTACTCACCGGTACGTTCAACACGGCCGACGGTATTGCCACCGCAGACAACGGGGCACAGACCGGAGAACTGGCCATGAATTTGGCAGACGGCGTTCTCACGTCATCGATCATCCTCTTCCCGCAGACAGTTGCATCCCTGCCGTTGGTTGTGAATTACAAAAGTCAGGAATATCATGCCACACTCACCGTGCCCGAAGGCGCACTGCAGGCGGGCAACAACTATACCTATACCGTCAAGGTACGCAACAAAGTCCTTGAAGTCAGCGAAGCCACCATTGCAAAGTGGAACGATATAGACGGCGGAGAAGTGGGCGCTGACCTGTAGGATGTTAATAATTAATCGATTAGAATAAAGAATTATGAGACATAGATTATTTATCCCCGCAGCCACCGCACTGCTGTTCGCCCTCGCCGCCTGCACACAGGACGAACTTGCTGGCGATAACCGTCTGCCCGAAGGTGAATACCCTGTATTCATCCGTGCCACCGGACTGTCCGTAGAAGCAACGCCGCTGGCAGCCTCTTCCACCCGTGCCGCTGTGGACGGCGACTGGCAGGGCGTCACTTCCGTGGCACTCAAGATGGGCGATGCGGTAAAGGAATACACCGTAACGGCTTCTACCGATTTCAAGAGTGCCACGCTTTCACGCGAGAACGACCCGTACTACTGGACCAGCCGCGACCCAATTACCGTATCGGCATGGTGGCCCTTCAACAATGCCAACATCACACAGATGCCTGCCGTGAAGGTGGCCGAAGACCAGAGCAAATTGGCTGACTTCCAGAACAGCGACTTCATCTCTGCTGAGAACCGGAAGGTGGAATTTAACACCCCGACTCTTGAATTTACCCACCGCACGGCACGCGTGACAATCGAACTGAAGCCCGGCACGGGATTCACGAGCGTCGCCGGTGCCACGGTGAGCCTCGTGAGCCTGTCCGCCGATAACGGCAACCCGACTGCCATCAAGACCTACAACGCAAGCGGCAACACCTACGAGGCACTGACCGCCCCGCAGACCGTTGCGGCAGGCAAGCCATTCGTCAAGGTGGAACTCGGCAGCGGCACCTTCTACTTCCGTCCGCAGAACAACGTCGTATTAGAAGCGGGCAGCCGCTATAAATATACCGTCAAGGTGAACGCCACCGGCCTGACGTTAGAGGGTTGCACCATCGGCAGCTGGGCTGACGGCGGCGGCGAGAGCGGCACAGCCGAGGATTTGGGCTACATCTACGACAGCAACACCAAGACCTACACGGTCTATAACGCCGACGGCCTGCTGGCATGGAACGAAGCCTCACAAAAAGATGAATCGATAAATTGCACCCTCGCCGCTGACATCGACCTGACGGGTAAGGAATGGACACGGTCAGGCATATTTACATTCTACTCCGGCGTCTTTAATGGGCAGGGACACCGCATTACAGGATTTAACTCTTCAGCAATGAATAATACTGGATTTTTGGGTTCACTCTTAAGTGAACGTGGAGTGATAAAGAACCTACAACTCATAGATGTGAATCTGTATGGCAGTAGTGGAAATACTGCTGGAATAGTGGGCCGAAATCATGGCCAAATCATTGCCTGCTCTGTGACGGGAAAAATTTCTGCATCATATGGTGGAACTTGTGGTATAGCCGAATCAAATTATGGCGATATCATCGCTTGCTGGTTCGACGGCACATTGAAAGAGTCTAACAATGGAGCTATAGTGCGTTATAACTACGCTGATATAACTTCCTGTTATTGGGGAGGCAATGCCGGGCAAGGAGTATTCCGTATTGAAGGAGGAACGGTAGATGCCACGAAGGTGGACGGCGCGACCGTGAAATGGCAGACAGCCGTCGACGGCATGAACACCGCCCTCACCGCTGGCGACTACCAGTGGATACTCGGCACCGACGGTCTGCCCGTATTACAAAAGAGACAATAACGAACCCTAAACGACACGCATCATGAAACGAGCAACCATCCATACATCCGCAGCCATCGCCCTGCTGCTCGGCCTTGCCGCCTGCACGCAGGACGAACTTGCCGACGATAACCGTCTGCCCGAAGGAGAATACCCCGTAGTCATCCGTGCCACCGGACTGTCCGTAGAGGCAACGCCGCAGGCAGCCCCATCAACCCGTGCCACCGTGGACGGCGACTGGCAGGGCGTCACTTCCGTGGCACTCAAGACGGGCGATGCGGTAAAGGAATACACCGTAACGGCTTCTACCGATTTCAAGAGTGCCACACTCTCACGCGAGAACGACCCGCACTACTGGACCAGCCGCGACCCGATTACCGTATCGGCATGGTGGCCCTTCGATAATGCCGACATCACACAGATGCCTGCCGTGAAGGTGGCCGAAGACCAGAGCAAATTGGCTGACTTTCAGAACAGCGACTTCATCTCTGCCGAAAACCAGACGGTGAAATTTGACGACCCGACACTTGAATTTACCCACCGCACGGCACGCGTGGCAATCGATCTGAAGCCCGGCACGGGATTCACGAGCGTCGCCGGTGCCACGGTGAGCCTCGTAAGCCTGTCTGCCGATAACGGCAACCCGACCGCCATCAAGACCTACAACGCAAGCGGCAACACCTACGAGGCACTGACCGCTCCGCAGACCGTTGTGGCAGGCAAGCCGTTCATCAGGGTGGAACTCGGCAGCGGCACTTTCTACTTCCGGCCGCAGAACAACGTCGTGTTGGCAGCAGGCAGTCGCTATAAATATACCGTTAAGGTGAACGCCACTGGCCTGACATTAGATGGCTGCACTATCGGTGACTGGGCTGACGGTGGCAGCGAGAGCGGTGAGGCTGAGGATTTGGGTTATTCTATACAGAACGACGGCAGTTACACGGTCTATAACGCCGACGGCTTGCTGGCATGGAACAAAGCCGTACAAAAAGATGAATCAATAAATTGCACCCTCACCGCCGACATCGACCTGACGGGTAGGGAATGGACACGGATAGGCACATGGCCAGGTTACTCCGGCATCTTTAATGGGCAGGGACACCGCATTACGGGATTAAACTTTTCAGCAGCGACTACTGAACTTTTTGGGTTATTAAATGAACGTGGAGTGATAAAGAACTTACAACTCATAGATGTGAATCTGTATGGCAATAGTGGATCAGCAGCTGGAATAGTGGAGCAAAATAATGGCCAAATCATTGCCTGCTCTGTGACGGGAAAAATTTCTGCATATGGTAGAACTTGTGGTATAGCCGATTTAAATTATGGCAGAATCACCGCTTGCTGGTTCGACGGCACATTGAAAGAGTATGAATCCGGAGCTATAGTGCGTTATAACTACAAAATTATAACTTCCTGTTATTGGGGAGGCAATGTCGGGCAAGGAGTATTCCGTGATCATGGAGAAAAGGTAGATGCCACGAAGGTGGACGGCGCGACAGTGAAATGGCAGACAGCCGTCGACGGCATGAACACCGCCCTCACCGCTGGCGACTACCAGTGGGTACTCGGCACCGACGGTCTGCCCGTATTGCAAAAGAAACAATAACGAACCCTAAACAACACGCATCATGAAACGAACAATCATCCATACATCTGCAGCCATAGCCCTGCTGCTCGGCATTGCCGCCTGCACGCAGGACGAAGCGGGCTTCCTGCAGGAAGGGGCGGAAGGCACACCCATCGTCTTTACCGCCACGGGGCTGAACCCCGCTGCGACAGCCATCGCCAATACCCGTTCCACCGTGGACGGCGACTGGGAGGGTGTGCAGAGCGTGGCAGTCCTGATGGACGGCACGGTGAAGGCATACGACGTGACGCTCACCACCGCCGACCCCGCCAGCGCCACGCTGACCTCCACCGACCCGCACTACTGGACCAACCGCAAAGACATCACCGTCACAGCGTGGTGGCCCTACACCGCTGGCGAGACAACCCCTTCTGCTGTGAAGGTAAAAGCCAACCAAAGTGCCCGGAAAGACTTCGAGGGCAGCGACCTCATCGTAGCCGACGGACAGACGGTGACCTATGGTAGCCCCACGCTCCGCTTCACCCACCGCACGGCGCGGGTAACCATCGTTCTGACGGACTACACCGAGGGGCTGGCATCTGTGCGGCTGACGGGTCTCTCCACCGAAGGCGGCAACCCGGCCGAAATCACCCCGTATGACAAGGGTAGCAACACCTACACCGCCCTCGTAGCCCCACAAAGTGTGGTAGCTGGCACGGCCTTCATTACCTGCACCTTCACTAACGGCAAGACCTTCGTCTATAAGATGAAGAATGCTACCGACTGGCAGGCGGGCGGTGAATATACCTACACAGTCTCCCTCACTGCGGCAAAAGACCCGGGATATACCATAGAGGGCAACGGCAGCTACACCGTGACATCCGCCGATGGCCTGATGCATGTAGCCGATTTAGTGAACGGAGGTAAGACCGACATTAACATTACCCTCGACAAAAACATTGACTTGACGGGCAAAGGCTGGACGCCGATAGGCACAAGCTTCGATAACTCATACAAAGGCACTTTCGACGGCGGCGGCCATACCATCACGGGGCTGGCCGTTACGACAAATGACCAATTTGTGGGTCTGTTCGGCTATCTCAATAGAGCTGGTACGGTGAAGAACGTGGTGATGGAAGGCATACAGATAACAAGCAATCACGGGTCGAGCCAGGCCGGTGGCGTGGTAGGATTTAGCCGGGGCACTATTGAAAACTGCTCGGTGTCGGGCAGCGTCAGCGGCACGGTGTACGTCGGCGGTGTGGTGGGGGCTCAATGGGGCGGTTCCATCACCGGATGCAGTTCCTCGGCCACAGTGAAGGGAACGGTCGATGTCGGCGGCGTGGCAGGTCAGACGAATTCGAATGCCACCATGACCGCTTGCTATGCCACGGGCAACGTGACCTTAGAAATAGCCCCCATAAATAATATCGATGTCGGCGGTGCGGTGGGATTCAACGGAGGAAGCCGCATCCTTGCCTGCTATGCCACGGGCAACGTAACCAGTACAGGTAGTAGCACCGTCAATGTGTATATCGGCGGCTTTTGTGGATATAACTCCACCACCGTGACCGCCTGCTACTGGAAGAATAATAAGGAACAAGGCATCGGCTACAATAAGGTAGGCACCGACACCGAAGTCACGAAGGTAGACGGCACTGACGTTACCTGGCAGAAAGCCGTCGATGCCATGAACACCGCCTTGCAGAACGCAGGTTCAGAGTGGCGTTACGAACTCACCGGAGCATTGCCCACCTTGAGGAAGCAGTAAACGTCGGGCGGAAAAAGTTCCGCCCGCAACGGAAAGAACCGAAGTATAACCCCAATAAAGAAAGGAGGACGTGATGGAACACACGGAGAATCCACCATATAGGTTTTGACATCAAGGCATTGTCAATAATAATATAGACTCCAGTGTAAATATGGAAGCTGTAAGCCGGACATTGTCAAGATTGGTGCTCATTAAAGACAACAAATCAAGTAATTAAATTAAAAACATGGGACTTTTTCACAGAGGCAAGAAAAATAATGACGATGAGCCGGACAGTGTTCAAACCAATTCATTCTCTGATATTATGAATGGTTTGCAATACGCCGTAAACTGTGCACAAGATACATTGCAGAATCATCAGATACAAAATCTGACCAGACTTTTTGAAGGAACAAATGCAAATAACGCAAATACGTTCCAATCGAAAAAAAATCATGGTTGGAGACAAGACTATTGATATTCCACTTATAGCCTTGATATCCCATCATTATCTTGCAATGGATAATGTGCAGATAAAGTTCAAGGCGAAGGTCGGAAGCGTGGAATCACAGATCCCGGAAAACAACTTGCTGTTATCCAGTCCGCACAGAGCCAATCTCCAGATGCAGATGAGCAACATAAAACCGGATGCGGATGATGTCATGGAGGTTTGCGTCAATTTTAAGGTTCAGGAGACTCCGGAGAGTATTTCCCGAATCATTGACGATTTTGTAAAAAACATCTAATAACTTTAAAATTCAAATGTTATAGCAGAAGAAATATTAAACCAAGGGCAACAAGAAAATGCGGAAAACTTGAATGAAAATGTAAGCGGACAGGCGAAAGAAATTATCTCCGCTGCATTGGAAGAGACTCAAAACAGAGAAACTTCTCCAGTTCTTAAAGCAGATTCAAACGTGACTGACAAATTCAAGGGGCTTCCCATGCGGGAACTTATTGCAGCTCCACTTATTGCAGCAGCCGAAGCACAACAGGAATTGGCAGCGACAGCATGGAATTTCTACAAGCAAATTGCTTTTGATGACGACGGTAAAACAGCTCGTGTATTGGAATTCGATATTAAAAGACCGATACAGCAGGATGGAGTAATGACAACAATGCCACAAAGTGTCAAGGCTCCGTTTATAGGATTGGTGCCTATTCCTTCTCTGCTTATAGACCGCGTGGATGTAGATTTCCAGATGGAGGTTACTGATACCTCAAATGTAAAAAGCACTATTAATGCCAAAGTAGAAACAAAAGTTTCCGGGAAGAGTTGGTTAATAAGCGCAGAAATCAGCGGCAAAGTAACGACCGCCCGTGAGAACACCCGCATGACCAACCAAACGGCAAAATACCAGATACATGTTTCGGCCAGCCAGCAACCACAGACCGAAGGTCTGTCAAAACTGATGGATATAATGGCTTCCTGTATCGAGCCTATAAATACAGAAAGCAGTAAATAGAGTATAAACATATAGAACGGGATGGATAAAGTCCCGTTCTTATAATTCATACAAAAATGCCGATATTACCGAGTTTAAGAATTAACCCTGTAGCGACTATCAATAGTTCAAATATCTTTGAAACTTTTTCCTAATATAAGAATATTAGTATCTTTGTTTATTGAAGAGTTGTCTCTTGAGTCTGAGATTGTAAAATACTGAATTTAGCACAATCTCCAAATCGTTACCTGAAATTTTTCTAAACTTCCATAAGTGTTTATCTTTCATATAAATCAGTTAATCTGACAAAAATTTAAAATAAATGTGGGTTCAATGATGACACATGTCCAATTAGAAGCCCTAAGTCCTTCTCCCGAGTTATATCCGGTATATGTAGATAATAAATCAGGTTATTTATGTTTAAAATATTAATTGATTATGAAATTAACTTTAAAAGACAGAGTATTAATACTCAACAACGTGTTGCCAATGTATGACAACCGAATGAACATTGGTTTGAAAATCTCCATCTCGGAGAAAGTACAATTAACAGATGCAGAACAGAAGGAGGTCGTATCTACCCCTATAGGCAATGGGGAATATGAGATTTCATTCAAGACCGTAGAAGCGATGACTAGTATCAAGACCTTCGACTTCACAGATAAAGAGCTGACATATCTAAAACAGCGAGTGGATTATATAGACCGGAACGGCATGTTCTCGGCAGAGACAATCGATACCTATACGAAAATTATTGACGAGCCGTTGGTAGAGATTGATGATAATATCTCTGCGCCGCTAAACAACGAAGTTACATCTTATAAAGAGTCTAGCATATGAACGAACGATTAACAGAACAAAAAGCTCTTGAGACAGAGATCAAGACGGTCGATACACTATTGGATCAAGGAGTGCGGGTAGATTTACCCGCTCCCCGTATCCTCCGCTGGCTAGGGAAGCCCGTATTACGACTAATCTTACGCCGCCCTAACAGTGAGACACTTTATCGTATCTCTGGCTTATACTTACGTATGATGCGACAAGCCACTACGCTAGAACCGGGAACACTTGGAGAATCACATCAGTTGATCCATGAATGCATGTTACCCGCCAGCCAGATAGTAGCTTACGGTATAGCTCCTTATTTTCGGCCTTCAGGCATCGGAAACCGTCTTCTGGCCCGTTACCTTCGCAAGCATCTGGATACCCGTGCCATGGCAGAGTTATGGATGATGGTAGCGAGTCTCTCGGGGGCACATGATTTTTGCAACTTTATCAGATCCATGTCGGGGATGAGGATTACGACTCCACGAACGATCTGAGCCAAGATGAAAAGGGAGTTAAGGGATACGTAGAGACCCCACATAGCCCTTTTGGATTGATCTATCAGATCGCGAAAGACACGGGATGGAGCATCGAGTATATCATGCGCCTTCCTTATCCGACGCTGATCATGATGCTGTCCGACGCACCCCGTTATGTGAGCGGCCATAAAGACAAGCCCGTCCGCATAACCTCTAAAGAACAACTGTTCGGATTACTTTCACAAAAACAAACGAATTGACATATTTAATAAAAACACGACAACATGCCCTACAAAAACAAAAACATGTTATTACGCATGATCGAGATCCAGAACTTGGTATTAGAACAGAAACGTCACGGTATAACCCAACGGCATGTCTACGAGACGGAAGTAGACCCACATTACCATATCTCGTATTCTACCTTCAACCGTTACCTCTCCTACCCTGCTAAACAAGAATTAAAGAAACAGCAGCAAAAGGAAAACAATGAGTTCGCAAATATCAAGTAAGAAATAGGTTAATACTTTTCCAACAAATACAGGGAAGACCTAAAATAGCCCGACATCGTTACTAAAACAATGATGTCGGGTATTCAATTACAATACCTTTTTCCTTTGTTGCCGTAATCGATTACAAGAGATAAAAATTATTCACTAAAAAAAGAATTGTTACTATGGCAAATTACATTTTAGGTGTCAAGACCGTTAAATACAATACACCAACGGTAGACGGTGGCATGGCCACACTGTTAGACAACCAAGTGGCTCCCTACAAGGAGCCAGTCACTTTCGAAAACGAGGAAGGAGAGGTCGTAAAACATTTCTCTGAGGGCGCACGATATCCGTTGGATAACGACAGCTTGAAAGAATGGATGGGAGGCGAGATCGTTAATGGCCAGTAGCAAGCCCCAAGAGGCAACTTCCAAGCGACAAAGAGCCTAGAGTTGATGACTGAATTTGACATTACTATATAAGACACTATTCTACAGACAGTTAATCAACCACCCAACTCTCTTGCGCAAGGCTTCCCAAGTGAATAACTAATCACTTCCAAACTCGTAAGCTTACGGCTACCCCCAGCCGTAAGTTATTCACTTGACAAGCCGTAAGTTGTTCACTTGAGAAGACATAAATTATCCAAAGACACAGAGGAATAAAATCATGTTTTTTCTTCCTCTGTGTTAATCGCATCCGGCCGAAAGTCATCCTGTTTATTGTATATTTCTTGAAAACAGGTTCCATAGTAGTCGGCTTTTCTATCCATAGAAAGCACGATTTCTATGGATAGTAATTCAAAATATCATTGATAGTAATTGACTCCCATATTGACATATTTTTATTACACACTGATTATCAACAACATATATAACAGCACCAAGACACAGCCCTTATTGTATTTTTTTTAAGAGATTAAATTTGGTGCCGTTGCCCAAACTTTCAATACTTTACTGATACCTTTTTCTGGTATAACATACGTTTTCTCCCGATTTATCCGACAGATAACATTATCATAGAATAATGGGCTATCATGAAACATGCGGCAAATAAGCTATCAGATACAAAATACACAGATCGAGAATGAAATAGTGAGCGTTTTGACAACTATAATTATCACCCTTACAACATTATTTTGACAGCGTTATTTATCTCGTTTCCTTTGCTGCCGTAATCGATTACAACAGATAAAAATTATTCACTAAAAAAGAATTGTTACTATGGCAAATTACATTTTAGGTGTCAAGACCGTTAAATACGGCACACCAACGGTAGACGGTGGCATGGCCACACTGTTAAACAAACAAGTAGCTCCCTACAAGGAATCAGTCACTTTCGAGGACGAGGAAGGCGAAGTCGTAAAACATTTCTCAGAGGGAGCGCGATATCCGTTCCTAACGATCTACTCAGCGGCAGGAACCACATTCAAGTTCTCCGTACCGATGGACAATGACAGCTTGAAAGAATGGATGGGGGGCGAGATCGTTAACGGACAGTGGCAAGCTCCAAGAGGCAACTTCCAAGCCACAAAGAGCCTAGAGTTGATGACTGAGTTCGACATTCCTATCAGTATCCCAAAGGCCACTTGTTATGGAGTCAGACGCTTCGGGCAAAAAACGACAGACATCTCTTTGATCGAGATTTCGGCTATTGTAGAGCTGCCGGAGAAAGCGGGTTTATCGCCGATGACGATTGGAGTTGCGGAGAAACAGGCATAGTCTCAGAAAAATGATAGATAAACCGGCTTATATAATATTAAAGTAAAAGTAATCCTTGGCGTAGAAGAAATGATAAATAACATTTCTCTGTGCCATGGATTCAAAAGCTATCATAAATCAACCATAAGACACAAAAATTATTCACTAAAAAACAAATTGTTAATATGGCAAATTACATTTTAGGTGTCAAGACCGTTAAATACGGCACACCAACGGCAGACGGTGGCATGGCCACACAGTTAAACAAACAAGTAGCTCCCTACAAGGAGTCTGTAACTTTCGAGGACGAGGAAGGAGAGGTCGTAAAACATTTCTCCGAGGGAGCACGATATCCGTTCCTAACGATCTACTCAGCGGCAGGAACCACATTTAAGTTCTCCGTCCCGATGGACAATGACAGCTTGAAAGAGTGGATGGGAGGCGAGATCGTTAGCGGACAGTGGCAAGCTCCAAGAGGCAACTTCCAAGCGACAAAAAGCCTAGAGTTGATGACTGAGTTCGACATTCCTATCAGTATCCCAAAGGCCACTTGTTATGGGGTTAGACGTTTCGGACAAAAGACAACAGATATCTCATTGATCGAGATTTCTGCGATTGTAGAGTTGCCGGAGAAAGCGGATTTATCGCCGATGACGATTGGGGTAGTTGAGGCTTAAGGTTATCCAAAGACACAGAGGAGAAAGCCGTGGTTTTCTACCTCTGTGTTAATAGTTTCTAGTTTGATAAAATCCTTTTTAGAATCATCGTTGTATGGTAGTCAACTTACCATTCTCAAAGTATAAATAAATCATCACTGCATGATAGTCAATCTACCATTCTCTGTCTTATAAATAAACACCACTTCCATGTATCCACTGCTCATTAGTTAACTGCCTGTTGTCTCATTCATTTTTTCCTGATACCCCCCAAGACTACATATGTTATATCTAGACAAGCACATCCGGCCAAAATAAACTCAGTCATATCCTTTCCATACATTTTCAAGAGCCTCTGCTTCTTTGTTCTGTTAGTTTTATATCCTCAAAATCAAGCAAGAAGTCATTTCTTCCATCCCGCTCGCTAATTAAAGTGCATCTATGATCAAAAAAATCATACTCACAACTATTTATTAGAGTAAATGGAGACAACCGTCCTTGAGACTTAATGCTAAAACACGGATCAGAGATAAGGCCAAGAGCATTATGACAACTATAATTATCACCCTTACAACTTTATTTTGAGAGCGTTATTTATCTCGTTTCCTTTGCTGCTGTAATCGATTACAACAGATAAAAATCATTCATTAAAAAAAGAATTGTTACTATGGCAAATTACATTTTAGGTGTCAAGACCGTTA
>NZ_QTLZ01000002.1:0-36905 GCF_003635425.1 Parabacteroides sp. AF27-14 | reverse complement strand
ATTAAAAAAAGAATTGTTACTATGGCAAATTACATTTTAGGTGTCAAGACCGTTAAATACGGCACACCAACGGCAGACGGTGGCATGGCCACACAGTTAGACAAACAAGTAGCTCCCTACAAGGAGTCTGTAACTTTCGAGGACGAGGAAGGAGAGGTCGTAAAACATTTCTCCGAAGGAGCACGATATCCGTTCCTAACGATCTACTCGGCAGCAGGAACCACATTTAAGTTCTCCGTCCCGATGGACAATGACAGCCTGAAAGAATGGATGGGAGGCGAGATCGTTAACGGACAGTGGCAAGCCCCAAGAGGTAACTTCCAAGCGGCAAAAAGCCTTGAGTTAATGACTGAGTTCGACATTCCTGTCAGTATCCCAAAGGCCACTTGTTATGGGGTTAGACGTTTCGGACAAAAGACAACAGATATCTCTTTGATCGAGATTTCTGCTATTGTAGAGTTGCCGGAGAAAGCGGACTTATCGCCGATGACCATTGGGGTCGTTGAGGCTTAGGGTTATCCAAAGACACAGAGGTAGAAAGCCACAGCTTCCTCCTCTGTGTTAATAGTTTCTAGTTCGATAAAATCCTTGTCAGAATCATCGTTGTATGGTAGTCAACTTACCATTCTCAAAGTATAAATAAGTACCGTTTCCATATACCCACTGCTCATGAGTCCCATAACTACCTATTGTCTCATTTATGTCCTGTGGATATCCCCAAGAGTCTATGCACATAGCTTTTGTCATCCCTATAAGGACACGACCTGCCAAAATAAACTTTGTCACATCCTCTCCATATTTTTTTAAATAAACTTGTTTCTTTTCTTCCGCTATTTTTATATCTTCATAACAAACCAAGAAATCATTTATTTCATCCCGCTCGCTAACTATAGAGATCTCTTCTTCCAAATAACTATCAGCGTTTGGGGCATTTACAATTCTAATAGCATATAAGTCTTTATTACCCCTAAAAATTAGATAAGGTACTTCAAAATTCCATTTTGTTTGACTAAACATCTTGATCCCAACACATTCAAGAGTATCATCAACAACCACCCCCTTCTTATGCGTAGCCAAATTTATCGCAATTAGTCTATCTTTCCGTGGTGTCTTAATAACAAATTTCTTCCCCACATAATCTTTTGTTATTCGTTCTAAATGCGAACAAAAAACAGCAGAAACAACATGATTTTCACCAAATAATTTCGTATGCCATTCTATCATTTCATTATTCTCTGATAAGAGGGTTATTATAAGCTCTCTGCCTATCCATGATTTCACATCTCTAAATCCTACTATCTTAAATTTTTTACCTTCTATTTCTTTCGATGGAGTATAATAATCCGGAATAAAGCTTGGTTTAAAATCATCAGCACAACAACTATAAGAAACTCTTCCATCTTCAAAAAACTTGGCTTTATACCTATTTATCAAAGTATAATCTTTTCGCCTAGGTCTTTTCCTAATCTTATGCCAAATTGTATCTGGTGTAGTTAAATAAAAACCTGCATATAATTGTTGTTTATCAAGATTTTCAGGAGACCTATAAAACAATATAGTTTCACCGATATACTTCAAGTAATCATCCATATTATAATGATAATTTATACTCGAATCCATTTTAGGTGATTGAGCAAAACCTAGACAAGGCAAAAAAACAAGCAAGAAAAGTAGTCTATTCATATAAAAAACATATTATTTATCAACAAAGATAAGAATAAAAAAACAGAAGAAAGAACTATTCCCCTTGGAATTTCAGTTAAAAGCCATATTTTATCAATCTTTCTCTTATATGATTTAAATTGTACTTTCTTCTATCAGTACCAAGAGCAACTACCAAAAATTTCCAAACACCTTTTGTCACAACCCTCATATACATTTCTAAAGAGGTACACCAATCAATATATCTAAAGTTATTTATTATGCGATTTCACATCTCACTCGAAATTACAAAGTAAATACACACGAGCAAAGGCAGGTATGAGAGCAACAAGAATGATAACAATAATTATCACTCTTACAACTTATCTTTGATCTCATTTTTCATTTTCTTTTCTTTGCCTATGTAATCGATTATAAAAAACATTTTACTCACATATAAAACAATAATTCATACATGAAACCTATCAAATTTGAATATCTAACAAACAGTGAGATTGAAAAAGATCTCTCTAAAATTCAATTAGCCATAAGAGGAATTGGAGACGAAAGTTATATATCCTTTAATCGTTTATTGAATAATAGTAATAGAGCATTTAATGCGCTAAGTGATTCTACCAGCAAACAAGCTATAATCTTAAATAGCCTTATCCAAGATATGAGGCAAAACGAAATAGCTCAAGAATCTTTATTCCAGCAATGGGAGAAGGGAAATATTTCTTGCGATGAATATGCCGATAAACAAGCCAAGTTATCAAAACAACTTGCGGAACTAAAAGCTGAAGTGTCTGAATTATCTGAAGAAATCAAGCGGGAAATTCAGTTAAATAATATCGCAAAAAAATCCTTAGAGGAAAAGATCTCGATTGTTGCAAAGCTTCGGGAAGAATATGCCCAACTATCTGCTGAAGAACAAAACAACGAACAGGTAGGCACCCTACTCTTAAGCCGAATCCGAGCTCTCGATACTCAAATTAATTCGATGAGTACTAATATGAATGGGGCAAAGGAAGATGCATCTGGTCTCACCGGAGGATTAGGTGATTTTTTAGAACTCATCACGGATGGAGCATCAAAGCTACAAGTATTCAGTTCTCTGATGAAAACAATTACGGCATCTCGATTTGCTCCACATATCGCAGCTATTGCAGCTTCGTTCTTAATTTTAAGAAATTCCATACTGGGAAATAAAGAACTCACTGAAAAAACAAACGCAATTAAGGCATTCTTTCTCAATTTACAAGAAACCTACAAACAGATGGTAGCCAAATTCAATTCATTGAATACAGATTTAGTATTTGGAGGACCGGATAAAATACGAGATAGTTGGCAAACGTTTGTACAATTATTCAAGAAACAAGGAATGTATGCATGGAAGAACGCAGAAGGGTATCTCAATCTTGATAATCTAAATAATTCAAAAATTAATAATGATGGACAAATTTCGAGGAACGTATCTGCAATCCAAAAAGATAAGATCTTATTAATGGATCAAAATAAATCATTAGAAGAAAAAAAAGACATTGTAGCAAATATTTTAAAACTAGAGAAAGAAAGTTACAATCTAAACGCAAAATCATTAAAAGAGGAATTCAAAAGTTTTAGCCTGATCAATTCCAGAGAATTAGATGTTGTCCGTTTAAAACGCCCTAATGAATTGAACTTTGCAGAAGGAGCATTCAATACAATGACTGAATTGGGTGAACTTTCTACTGATGATCAAAACAAGCTAATGGATACAGTTAGTGAGATCACCAATGACTCAAGAATTCAATGGAGTGATGAACAAAAAAAGCAATACCGTAGTTTCTTTGATGCAGCCATACAAATCTCATCTGATTATTCCAATGAATGCTTAAGAATAAATACGGAATTAAACAACAGTATTAGATTAGAAAATCTTACCACTATAGACGAAATTAAAAAAACATCACTGGAAGAACTACAAGAAGAAGTACAGCAACGCAAAAAACAATATGCCACCCTCAATGAGTTTGAGCAGAATTTAGGAAAAGAGCTTGCGGATCAAGACTTTAAAGAGTTAAAATCTCACGGTAAAAATTACATCTCATATCTAACCGGAAAAATTAATGAGATACAATCCATACCGAATCAGACAAAAAACGATCGGATGAGTCTTAACTACTTAATGACTGAGCGGAATGAGGCAACTCCTAAACCTGATATATCAGCTTTCAAAAACACTATTGAGGAAAAAAAGGAATTGTATAAGGATGATCTCAATAGCTATATGCAATATTTACAGGAGATACGTAAACAAATAGAGAATGACTCCTCTGCTGAAGGTATACTGAAACGAGACACATTGGATAATGAAATAAAAGTTACTCAGCAACTTCAAAAAAAAGAGCTTGATGAACAGCAAAAACAGAAAGCAAATGAGCTGAATAACTTATTAAAACAATACCAAACCTATACAGTCAAAATGGCTAGCTTAAAAGCCGATTACGAGAAAGATAACGAGCTTCTTAAAAACGCAAAAAAGAACGCAAAACCAGGAGAGGATGTTTCTCGTATCGATGATGCCATAATTGCTCGAAAAAACAGTTATGACCAATCGAGAGCCGAATTGGAAGCAGAGAATTCAGAATTTTCCCAAGTACTATTTGGCAACTTGGAGAAGATTTCTAATTCCTCCTTGAATAAGGCCATAAATGAAGCTAGAGCTTTTATTGCTAAGCTAAGGAAAAAAGGAAATATTACCCCCGAAATGGAATCTTTCCTAAAAAATATAGAAAATGGCATAGATACCGCCGAAAAGAAGAAGGTGAGCCGTCTTCCGGAGGACCTGATGGATGCCGCCAACGCTTTGCAAGAATGCGCCAACCTTGCCAATGTTTTTGATGGTGAGCTGGGAGATGTATTGCAAACAGCTGCCAACGTAGCGAAAGGAGCCGCCGATATTGCCGGAGGAATCGCCCAATTTAGCACCAACCCACTGCAAGGCGCCACCAGTATATTGAGCGGTATCACCGGTATCATCGGAGGCATAGGTTCACGACTGAAGGAAAACCAGAAAATAAGGGAAGAGTATCAGCAAGGATTGCTCGAGACCTATAGCAAGGAACTCGAATACAACAGCATCCTCCGGGATCGTCTGCGTACGCAACAACAGATCGGAGAGACCACATTGCAATATTCACAACGGCTTCAAAAGGAACTTACGGCACAGAAAGGGTCCATCGACCAAGAATACCAGCAGGTATGGGGCAAACTGATGAATGAACAATATATATCCGGCACAGGCTACAAGCATGGCACATGGTTCCGCAAGGCTAAGACATGGAATGAGTATTCAAGCCTTTCCGGTAAATCGTACGAGCAAATAGAGGGACTATATACGCAAGATAAACTGGATGGAGCCGCAAAGACCCTTTTCGAACGATTGAAAGCGCTCAAGGAAGAAGGAGCCAACGTCGTGGAGATGATGGACCAGCTTAACGAGCAGATGCGGGAGAACTGGACGGGTACTACGGCCACGGCTATCTCGGATAGTATCGTACAGGGATTCCTAGACGGAAAGAAAAGCGCCGCCGACTTTGCCGCCGATTTCGAAGGACTTATGCGGACAGCCATGCTGCAAAGCGTCAAAATGAAATATCTGGACGCTCCCCTAAGGGACTGGTATGAGCGGTTCGCCGCTGAATCGGAGAATGGACTTAGCCAAGGGAAAATAGAGGAGCTACGCAAGGCTTATGACCAGATTATAGAAAGCGCCGCTAAAGAGGTCGAGAATATAGAAAAGATAACTGGGATCTCTATGGGAGCGGATGAACAGGCCCGTGAAGCTTCGGCTAAAGGCATTCAATCGATGTCGCAGGAAAGTGCCGATCAATTATTAGGGACAGCTAATACACTGACGTACATCACTTCCAATATAGACAAGAACGTTACTAGTATCCATTCATTGATGATCGATGCCGCCCGCCAATGGGTACAGATCGCTTACAACACGAGCTATTGCGTGAAACTGGAGACGATGGAGCAGGACTTGAAGGCGATGCGAATGACCGTTCAGGGCATGAGTGATAATGGTATTTTAATGAGAAGCAGATAATAAAAAATAAATAAGAATATGACAGGAGAATTTTTTATAGACAACAGGGATATATTCACCACATTTGGTGTATGTGTTAAGGAGGGTGGTTATGATGAACTGCTCGCTTTCCCCGCATTGGTGGAACCGGATAAGAACGTCTGGCCGGAAGAGGATGGTATCGAAGTGGATTTATCAGCTCCGGTGCTATCAGGTAAAGAACTGGCAATCTCGTTCGTAGCCACGGACCCCTCAATTGAGATCAATGAGTTTATTTCTTACGTAGCCCGCCCAGGCTATCGCATGGTACGGATACCGGCATTGAACAGGGAGTGGCGCTTGCGTTTGGTATCGCAGCCCGATACTATCGTGTATGGGCCAACGGGTGATCAACGAATAGCTTTCTCTCTCCGTTTCGCCGACGATTTCCCGATGAGGGTCCTCTCCTACGAACCGGCTGATGGAGGGGGTACACAGGTACCTTCTTCCGTCTACTCCTTGGATGGGATCGCATTGGATCGTTATGGTATCGTGGTAGAGTCCGGACGAGACAATGTGATGAGATCGGCCGCCGTGAAGAAAAACCTTACTCGGCAGTTCTCTACGATGGATGGCGTGCTATATGATGCCGACCATGTAGCGTTTACCGAGAAAGAGGTTTCTTTTAAATGTTGCCTGGTGGCAGATACCGTAGAGCGTTTCTGGAAATGTTATATCGCCTTTTTCAACGATTTGATCCGCCCGGGTGAACGTATCTTGCGCTACGGTGAGATCGATAAGAGTTATCCTTGTTATTATCAATCCACTTCAGGATGGAATCTCAAGGAGTTGTCCGACCGGGTAATTGTAGAGTTTACCTTAACACTGGTATTCACGGCTTTCCGGGATTCTGGAAATACCATTTACTTACTGGCAACCGAAGAGGGGGATTGGATATCTACGGAAGATGATAATTTGATAGATATGTCTGTTATTCGATCCGTCCCTCCTACCAATTATATCGCCTCCATCAATACCTCGTTACCGGAAGTACCGGAGACACAGGCCGACGATATCGAGATTCGTAAACGACGTATTACGGAAATGCCGGAAGCCGGATCATTGAAAAACCTGATCCTCCCTGCCGTAGACCGCTCCACGAACAGGAATGTACATGTGCCTGTCTCCCGGCTAGGCGGTAGTGGCGGAGGAGGCATTTTATCCGGCACGCTGGGAGGCTTGATGAACGTGGATGAAAAAGTGGATGACACGTTGGATTATGGGGTAGTATTAACCAAAATTGCCGGATCAGATACATGGAGCATGATTCCCGTAGCCGATATCGCCGGAGGTCAACAAGGGATACAACGTAATGTACGTATCGTGAATGAGCTGGACAGTAAAAATGTTTCCGCCAGCAAAGGAGAGCCATGTCCACTTATATTTACATTTGTTAGTCAAGAGCGATACAGCGTAGGCGAGCCCTACGAGGATACGGGTGAACGGGGCTTATGCCAGATATCCGTGAAAAACTCTGATATGGGTGACTATGTAGTGATGAAACAAATATATCTTAACTCCGGCATGCCTTTCACGATAGATGTCGCGGAGTACCTTTCTTCGGGAGCTAATAATATCATGATCAAGGTTACCGGTGAGGTAACGGAAGAGACCACTCCGGCTTTTGTCTATACGGTTTATTTGACCTCCCTTTCTTTATCTGCCAATAATTTCAAATGGTGGACGGCCTATACGGGTAATATTACGCTGCCGTTAAATATTGGAGGAAATGTATCAAAGACCTTGTATGTTACGTTGTCGGGCGAGAACTATAACGAATCTTATGAGATACCGATCGGTACCGGTATTTATACAGAGACGGCCTACAACTATGTAGTAGAACATCCTCAGCGAAGTGGAGTTTTCAAGCTATCGGCATACGTAACGAACTCAGACGGGACAATCCGTACACGGGCCGTTTCTTTTCAGGTAATTTGCGCCGTAGCGGGTGATGCGGTCAAATTAGTAGCCATAAACAACTTATTGCCCAAAGCCACGAACTGGGCGGAAAATACGTTGTTCGACTATGCCATGTACGACGGAGACAATGTCTCCACTTCCGCTCGCTTTGTAATTCAAAAGGATGACATGGCCGTATTTTCATCTAACGAGGATTCTATCTCCACGTCTACCCGACATACCTTCGCGCTTCCACTGGAGATAGAGACGTTGGATAATGCGGAATTTCAGATTGCCGCTCATATTATGGATGGAGAAGATGAGTTAACACCTCCGGTCTTGTTCGCGGTAAATAACTCACTGGGGTATTCAGCTACCGCCGGTTCGGTATTCTACATGAATCCGAAGACCCGTAGCAATCGTCAGGAAAATTACCGGGAGATATTGAACGAGACCGCTACCACTACCATACCTGCGGTCTGGACCGGTATGAACTGGGGAAACGATGGTTGGGTAAGCGATAACGATGGAAACAAGACATTGAGATTGATGGCCGGATCATCCCTTACCATAGACTACAAGCCATTTAAAAAAGAATGTGCCCGCACAGGTAAAACCATAGAAATAGATTATAGGGTAGATAACGTGACGGATTACACCACTCCCGTACTTACGATCGCCTCGCCTTCCGGAGACTCATTCGTGGGCCTGAAAATATATGCCGATGAGTTGGTGATGCATTCACAATCCCTTCGTAACAGCAAGATACAGGGCATTCATACGCATGAGGGCAAACGGATACGCATGACGTTAGTAATCATGCCGGATGCTTATGGCAATAGTGATTTCAACCTTTGTATTCTTTATATTAATGGAAAGAAAAACAGGGAATTTACTTACGAGAACAATGACTATTTCGCTCACGACGGAAATATCGTGATCGGATCGGACTACGCAGACATCGATATCTATGGATTACGTATTTATGACTCAGCCTTGACTTCACCTGCCGTGCTAAGGAACTATATAAACTGGATGATATCGACTACGGATAAAGCGAAGATTTCCGAGGAGAATGATGTACTGGATTCGAACGGTTCGGAAGTGGATTTCGAGAACACGAAGGATCAGTATAATGTACTTGTGTTCGACAATACCATTCCCCGTATGGCAGACCCATCCGCACGGACAGGCACATTAGAGGTCTACTTCAGTGAAAATCCCGAACGAAACGTGACTATCTCAAACGTACAGGTTAAAGGACAGGGAACCTCTTCCATGAAGTATTATTTATGGAACACTCGCTATTCGATTGACAAGGAGAAATCCGTTATTACGTATGCGGATGGTACGACCGGAAAGAAGACTTGGCAAATGGTACCAAGCATACCCGCTTCGGCTAAGTTCACGGCCAAGAAGAATTATGCCTCATCCATGCAATCCCATAAGATGGGTTCCGCAAACTCTGTACACGATTTGTATCGTCAATTGGGATTATCGAACGAGGCCATGCGGACGGAAAAATACAAGGATATACGGGTTTCGGTTTACCAGCTACCCTTCGTGTGCTTCGAGAAGTCTATCAACGAAGATGGAGAAACGATATACACGTTTATGGGAGAGTATACCTTCGGTCCAGATAAGGGAGACAAATATTGTTTCGGATACGACACGGACCTATTCCCGGGACTGATCAGTATCGAAGGGTCGGATAACTCACCACTGCTCACTTTATTCCGTGTACCTTGGGCAGATTCTTTCGTAAAATATAATGCGGATGAGGAAGCTTTCCAGTATAATAATGCTAACGCATGGGATTTTGATGGAGGATTGGAAGAGAATATCTCATTGTTCGTGCCGGCTTATAACCTAGCTTATAGCTGCTCTAACCGTTTGCGTCCTTTCAAGGGTACGGTGGAGGAATTAAATGCGCAAGTGGCGACCATGCGCAATCAACCCTATGAGTTCTGGATCGCCAAGACGAATGATCCGCATCAATTCGATGTATATTATTATGAGTCCGGCCAAAACAGGTTTATCCCCTCTGATATAGGCGATGGAACTATAAACCTAGTATCTCAGTTGGTAAATAAAGGGTATGGTTTGACTTCGGCGGACTTGACCGGAAAAACAGCAGAGGAATTAAATGTGTTGTTTATCAATGCCCGTATCAGCAAATTCAGGAAAGAGGCTCCCGCTTACTGGGACATCGACGATGCCATTCTTCACCGTAATTGGGTGGAGATGCATGCCGGAACTGATCAACGTGCGAAAAATACGTATTGCTATTGTTTTGGTAAGGGCTGTAAATGGAAATGGCGTTATGATGACATGGATACGATATTCGATACCGACAATGAAGGCCAGCCGGAAAAGCCATACGGAGTTGAAATTCATGACACGAATGAAACTGGAGCAGCCGTGTGGAACGGGGAAACCAGTAATTTCTGGAATTTATTAGATTTGGCTTTTCCCGAAGAAGTTGTGACTGGCATGAGAAATATGCTCTCCGCCATGGAAGAACTAGGTGGATTGAAAAGTGGTACTGATTTTGATAAGATCTTTGCGTATTACCAGAAGTATTATTTCGCTCCGGCGCAAGAGTATTTCCCGGCAAACATTGTAAACGCGGATGCCAAGATCGCTTATGAGCAAGGGAAGCTGGCCTATATGAAGGGCAGTTATACAAATGATACGGACCCGATCACGCAAAGCTTGGGAGATCATTATTCCGCCGAGACCCGTTGGGTTACGAAGCGGATCATTTATATGATGTCGAAATATAGTTTCGGCTTGTTCTCCGCTAACGGCACGGATAGTATTACCGTTCGTGCGGCCGGAAACACCATAAAGTATGAGCTTACCCCCGCCATGGATTTATATCCAGCTATCGCTAACGGCACAAGCATCATTCGAGGAAATCGAACTAAAGCGGGCGAGAAATGTGAAATGTTAATCGAACTATCCGGCTCCGGTGACCAACAGAATACGATACAAGGTGCTTCTTATCTCCAAGATATTGGGGATTGGCATGAGAAAAACGTAAGCGGTACCATGGTGATTCAAGGCCGTATGCTCCGTGAAATTCGGTTAGGAAGTAAAACTGACAATATCCAAATATCTATCTCAGCTCTTACTATCTCGAATTGCGTATCATTACAAAAGCTATTATTGTCAAATATCCGGACATTGGGAGGCACGCTGAACCTATCTGCTTGTACACATCTAAAGGAAGTATATGCAGATGGAACCGCTCTAGCCCAGATGAAGTTGCCGACAGGTGGTGGATTGCAAGTCGTGGAATATAGTGCGAACAACAAATATCTGAACTTATCTAATTATCCGTTGATGGCAAACGAGGGAGTAGGTATCAATCTTTGCCGTAGCGTCATTTCCGATTTCTTTATCACAGACTGTCCATTGATGAGACCAATAGAAATTCTTATGGAAATCATGAATGCACAAGCCTCTCAAACAGATCACGCCTTAAAACGTATTCGTGTAGTAGGTTTTGAAGAAACCTATGATAGCCACATCGTGCTGGATAAGCTGGCTGAACTAGCAAATGGAACTTACACTGGATTATCGAGTGATGGATTAGCTGGGGAAGATGAGTATCCGGTACTGGATGGAACCTTAAATGTATACGCTAATGTGTACCAAGATTCTATTGATGCGTTAAAAGAAACATTCAAGCGTTTATCTTTAAACATCATAGGAAACTATTACGTAAGATTCAGAGATAATATAGCCTTACAAATAGTAGCAAAGGCTTATGGAGATGGTATTGGAGTTACGAAGGAACAAATGGCTGTTGAAGAAGAAAAATGCAGGTTATTTTTCAATGGGAATACTGACATTAAGTCATTTGATGAATTTAGATATATTACAGGTTTCAAAGATTTTAGATACTATAATATGTTCGGAGGTTGTACAAGTCTAGAGTCCGTAATGCTTCCTGATCAAGTCAAGCGCATTAGTTATGGAGCGTTTAACGGCTGTACGTCATTAAGTTCTGTCCGATTGCCAAAACAGCTTGAAGTTTTAGAAACATCTGTATTCGATGGATGCAAGTCATTATCTAACATCGAATTGCCAAAAGGCTTAAAAGTGATTTGGAATAATGCGTTTAGAAAGACTTCACTTACTACAATTGAATTACCTTATGCACTTGAAGAATTGCGAGGACAATGTTTCAGAGAGACTTTACTGGAACAGGTCACTATTCCCAAAAATGTAAATTTAATTCAAGGGATGGCCTTCGTTAATTGTAATAAGCTAAACACCGTTATCTTTGAACCTATAACTCCACCAAACAATGATGAAAATGGATTGATTTTCAGCGGAACTGCAAAAGAACTTAAAATATATGTGCCTGATCAAAGTATAGAACTTTACAAGGTTGCAAAAGGATTCTCTGCATACGCTAAAATCATTTACCCCAGTTCATCATTAACGGATTAAATTTACTTTAAAGGTGCCAAATCCTATAAACCAGACGCAGAATGTGTTCGTCTGTGTTAAGTTAATATGGATTTCTGGCACCCTCATTAGTTCCCTTATTTCTTAGTAAGGAAAAGTCGTTTTTTTACAACAAGAAGAAATAAGGATTCCGTATGTTTGCACTATTGAACTTTTACAAATAAGAATCTTATGAATTACACTTTTGAACTAAAAGAACTACAAGCTACACACATCGTGTATCTTCATCATCAAGGAGATATAAGCTTTATCCCAAGCTCTATCAGAAAGCTTATGCAATGGGCCGGGCCAAAAGGACTTATAACCGGTCCGGCAAATAAACTTATATCAGTTTACCAACACGAAGGAAAGGAGTTGAGTGTGGATATCGGTTTAACAGTGCCTCAAGAGGTAGAGGGAGAAAGTGAGATCTCAAAAGGATTATTATCCGGAGGACTTTACGCGATCGGGCATTTTGAGATAGGAACGGATGAAATACCCGCCGCATGGAGCTTGATGTACACGCTTACATCCAAACACCAATGCAAGCCTTGTGCGGGCAAATCATTCGAGATCTGTCAAAGCATCCCCCTCGATCAACATCCACAAGATAAATGTATGATCGATTTATGTATACCCGTCCAGATGATAGACCTCAAGCTAATCGAGGAAAAAGCAATTTCCATATTAACGGAATGTGATACCGCTATGCTCGCGTCTGTTACGGAAGAGGGTTATCCCCGTCCGGTTCCTATGGGAAAAATAAAAGCGGATGGTATTTCCCCAATATGGTTCTCTACAGGCACGTTCTCTGATAAGACGATACAATTCCAACTCAACCCGAAAGCCGGAGTTTGCTTTATGAAAGGAGGAGACAGTATCGTGTTAACGGGTAAGGTCGAGATCGTTTCCGATATGGAAATCAAGAAAGCCCTTTGGTCTGACTGGATGTTCGCTCATTTCCCTGGAGGAGTAATAGATCCGAGCTATTGTATATTGAAATTCACTTCCGAAGAAGCGACTTATTGGATCGATAATGAATTTGTAAAAGCAAGTATATAAGTTATCACATCATACTATCGCATCTAAAATATTAAAAATCTTGATTGCCGCTAATTATAGAAGACGGCAATCAAGATTAATTCATTTATTCACTTCAGAAACCTCTCTAGCTCTTATTATTCTACCGCCACATAAATCTGAGTCAATAAATCCTCCGGCTTCGTATTACGAGGATCATTCAAGTAGATCTCGCCGCTAGGCACTTCCCGTAAGGAAAGACCCATCTCGGGGAGATATTTGCCGTAAAGCGTATCATACACAGCCCCTAATTGCTGATAAGTTCCCTTATAAAGAGCGACCATAAAACGCCCTTCCAATACCTTTTTCGTACCAATCTCCCCTTTAGGGCAAACCGCAGGAGCGACTTCCATACAAATATCGGTACGCAGCTTATCCGGTGAGGTTACTTTCGGATCATCATGATACAAGCAGATCGGTGAAAAACTCAATGGCTGGATGTTTTGCTCCTTGGCGAATTGGAGCAAGCGCATCCAAGTTCCCAGATAATCGATTTCTTTATACCCTCCGTTTAGACGAATGTAGGCTACTTGTTTGCCGGGTAAATCTTTTACCTCGACCTTCAATTCCATATCGGGCATTATTCTATTCGGTTCCATAATTACATAATCTTTATTGTTTCTATATTCATTTGGAGAAATCCCATAAAACTGGCGAAAAACCTTAGACAAAGAAGAGGGTACGTCATATCCTACCTTATAGGCGATCTCCTTGACAGGTATTTCTGTATAACGCAAAAGCCGAGCGGCCGTCTCGACCCGCATCCTAACGATAAACGTACCAACCGGTTCCCCTAAGAACTCTGCGAAGATCCGATGAAAATGCCAACGAGAGAATCCGGATATCTCCGCCAGCTTATTTAGATCGATATCCTCGCCTAAGTGATTATTTATGTATTCAACCAATACATTGATACGTTGTTGATACTCTGTCTTTGTCGTTGTCTTTATTCGCATGATTCTTAGGATTTCAAGGCAAAAATAGAAGAATTATCCCGAACACACTTTTCCGATATTGCTAAAATGAACTATAAAGTAAAGATATCGTTTATTTAGCCCAAATCCGTTATCTTTACCATCTAAATTAAAATAGGAAACAATAACATGTTGAAAATAACAGCGCCTAGATTGGTAAAAAACTTACGGGAGGATGTGGACTGGATGGATTGTATATCCAGACAAGAGGATGATTTTGCGGAATGTTCTTTCAATGGATTATGCGTCGAGGACGTATCTAAACAGAACCTATCCGTTAATTCCTGCTTATTCACCAATTGTGGTTTCATTGCTTGCAATTATCGTAAATCTCAGTTTAGCGATGTGGTATTTAAGAACTGTGACCTATCAAATATAAATTTATCCGGATGTGGCTTTTACCGGGTAGAGTTCATTGGGTGTAAACTTACCGGAACGAATTTCTCCGAATCGATCTTTAATCATACTACCATCCGGGATTGCAAAGGAGATTATGTAATCTTCTCCATGAGCAAACTCCGGAACGTATCTTTTAATCAATGCTTTTTACGAGGAGGCGGATTGGACAATTGCCAATTCACGAACGTAGAATTCGAACATTGTAATTTAGTAGAGGCCGAGTTTCACCGGACCTCTTTGAAAGGGATCGATCTTACTTCCTCCGAGATCGCCGGTATACGTATTGGCTCGATTCCCGGAGGAGAGTTGAAAGGTGCTACCGTAACCTCCTTACAAGCACTGGACATCGCTAGAATGTTAGGTATTACGATCAAGGATTAAAACTCCGGATGGCGTTTTAACCACACAACCGCATAGGAACAGGTAGCCAAAGGGCGCAACCCCTGTTCCTTTGCGTATTTATAAGCTGTTTCAACAAGAGTCGCCGCAATCCCACGCCCTTCCAAGTTTTTTGGGACAATGGTATGGATAATGTCCAAGGCATCTCCTCTTAAACGATATTCCACATAGGCTGTCAAGCCGTCTTCTACTACCTCGAAACGATGTTTCTCCGGATAGTGATTTACTGTATATTCCATTATTTATTCTTTTAAAGGTTCTATTTCCTTATTATTTGTATCAATCTCCTCCCGCTTATCCTTCTTTTTATCGAGACCGAAAAAACGCTTTACCTTCGTGAAGAAACCTGCCACTTTCAAGGCTGCATCCTGTTCTTTTTTCGAGACTCCGACTGATTCCACCAAGGCTGGTCTTAGCATCTGCCATAGATAGTTGAACGTGGAATGATAGGGATCTCGCACGATTTCCATATCGACCTTACGTAATTTACTATCTTTTCGCTCCGGATGAGCCGGATTATTATCCCGTAGAACTAAGTTCGCCAATCTCGACAAGAAACCTTTTTGTATGGTCTCTCCGTCTTTCTCTTTCAATAAAGCCACTTTCAATTTCCTGTACGGGAAGTCTAACCGTATCCGGCCTTTCCGGCTTGAGGCATCCATATGAAAGACCACATCCTGTGCCCAACCGCTCACTACTTCCGCCGGCGCCAGAGGTTTTATGATCTCATTTAAGGAAAGCAAGTCTAGGCTATCCAAACGGGCATCCAATAGAAAGCGGTCGTATAATGAATCTACCGGGAGTTGCCATGTAGCCGTAAAATGGTCCGATCCCATCAGGTTCCCGTCCGCATGCAATCTGATGAATTGCTCCGGATAGGAAACGATATTGGTCAATCCTGAGAATTGGCCGTTCATATCGGTAAAATAAAGCTTACCGGGTTTGTCACCTTTAACGGGCAATTCCTCATAAACCACGGAGAAATTGGCAATGGAAGCCGTATCTATCTTGAAACGGACCGGAGCCTTTTGCAAACCCTCATAAATCATCGGGACGATATGAGGCTCCACCGGGATCTTCCGGTTCTTTAAGTTTTGTAATAAGACATCGTTTATCCAGAGCCCTCCCACATGTAATTCCTTGGTTGAGAAATATCCGGGAATATCCACGTCGGTCAATCTCACGTTCCCAACCTTCACGTCAAACCAATCTTGATGCTTAGGCTGTTTATAAGCGAATTCCATTTTAGAATAAGGCGAGACTAAATGTACGTGATCCAACCTCAAACCTGACTCTCTCAAATCCAGCCCCCCGATTTTCAAACGGTAGAAGCCGTTATCCAACGGTATATCGATATCCTTCGTCTGTAGCTGAAGATCACCTAATTGAAACGTCTTCTTCTTCAAATCCACAAACACATTCTCCAAAGCCAATTGGATATCCTTTTGGCTCTCAGTCCGCAATATTGTCGTATCCGATCCCCAAGACATAGAAAAATCACCATCGGATAAATCAAATCGGTCAAACCCGATCTGATAGATGCTATTCTTGGGAATCCGGATTCCCGTTAAAGAAATCAATGGGGTTGAAAAACGTATCGAGTCTTTTTTAGCAGCCAAAGTCACATCCTGTAGACGGAAAGAGCCGTTTACGGTGGATAGCGAACCTTTTCTTATAGTCACACGCAGATCCTTTCCCGGTAAGTAGTTATCGAAATCCCGGAAACTAAGACCAAAATGATCATACTTGAAAAACAATTGCCCACTCCGGTTCGTTTGCTCATCCACCAAGAAATTCGTAGCAAAGAAATTAAGGCCGTTGAGTCGGTACCGGGTCGTGTCATTTATCTCACGATCCTCCAATGTCACATTTGCGTTCTGAATCTGGATCTTACGGATGGAAAGATACCGAAGGAAAGGATTTAACAAACTCTCCACATCCACACGGCTATTTACAGATGTGCTTTTCCCTTTATCCGGAGATTCAACGGAGGGCGTTTTATAATAAACCAAGCGAGGCGACCGAACCTTCAGTAAATCTGCGCTAACACCTTTGTCGTACGCCAACCCGTCTATCCGGATCGTATCGATACTTCCCGACAAATAATCATTACGGGAGCGGACCGACAACGGACGCAGCCGCATGCTATCTATATGAAACGAGCCTAAGGCCGTATTCATCGCCAAACGCTTGATATCGAACCGATGATTACGAGCCCTCATGATCCCTTGTATATCATTCGCCTCAAACGCAATGGAACGAAAATAATTCAGTTCCTCGCCCGGAGCTACCAAGGAGTCGATCAGAAGACCTTCCGCATGGAAATTAAACTCAGGGATCGAGAAGTCCTCTATCTGCCCTTTCAAGGCTAAGGAATAGTGAAGGGCGGTTCGCTCTATTCGTATTTGATCCACGGATATACTATGTAGTACCGGAGAGATCACATCATATAACGATAATGCTTGCACCAAAGAATCCGCATCGGCATTCGCCTGCTTCTTCTCCCGAGTCAAGTCATACACCTTAATATCCGAAGATTGTATCTCAAAATTACGGGCGGACAAATAGTTCAAGGCATCTTCCCGTCTAAAGTGAATCCCTTGTATCTCTACGGTTTGTACCTTCCCCTCCAGATAATTCGTTGGTTTCCGATTGGTCTCCCCCCACAATAATTCTTGCGGAAGCAATTGGATCTTTTGGATATAGATAATGGAATCTTGGGTACTGAGGCATATACTATCCGTCTCCAACCTAAAATCATTATTTACCAACAAGGTTTGTGGCTGGTTCGTGACAAAATCGAAGTTATCGCAATACAACAGCTTCCCGCTCCGTGAAGAGGTAGAATCCAACATAAAACCATACGCATGGAAACTTACGTTATTCAACGTATAGATAATCGGCGAGACTTGGTTTTCCACATTATAAGAGATACTGGCATTTTCCAAGTTCAAGGTCTTTACGCTCAGGGCATCTATGTATGGAGAGATCACCTCGTACAACGTCTTCGATTCGGCATGCTCTACCGTATCTGCCGCCAGTCCGGAAACTAACGGGTTTGATCCGGAAGAGCCGTATACACGAACCTCCGGCGAGCGGATCTCAAAGGTATTGAAATGGAGTTGCCGGTAATTCCATCGCCATACCAAATTAATTCCCTTAAAATCTATCACCTCAATCCGGGTACTTACATAGGTATCGGGCAAGCTATCCAAGGCGGCCCAATGTTCAAAGACCTTAGAGTCCGGCTCCAATGAAATACCCTCTAGCCTTAGCTCTCCCTTGAAGAAGCTAATAGAAAGCTTATCGAAAGAAAGGCGATAAAAACCATCCGTAGCATTCGCCGTACGCTCTATCAGTTCTCTTTTCAGGTACCGCTCCAAACGACCTGTCAGGAAAAGATTCAAAACTAGGAACAATACAGCCAGCGATAAAACAGCGATCACCGTATGTTTCAATATCTTCCTTATCCTAGAACTCATCCTTTCCTTGATTTTTGCGATATAAACTTCTTTTTATAAAAACAAAATAGACCCGTTTATGTTGCCTTTCATCTAATAAAAAAGCCCCGGAGTCTATTAACCCCGAGGCTTACGATCTATCGATTGTTACTTCATTTTACAAAAGGAGCCTTGATCAAATAGTCGGCGCAATCCTTCACACCCGCAAATTGAGTACGTCCGTCCGGCATCTGCTCCAACTCTACGAAATAGTCTTTGATTCCGTTCGCGTACATTTGCTTGAATATCATCTCAAAGTTCATCATACCACTTTGGCCGAATACGGCACGATCCTTGATATGTAATACCTTGATACGATCCGGATGTTTCTGCATATACTCGACAGGATCGTTTTGTCCCATGACAGTCCAATAAACATCCATCTCGAAGTAAACCTTGCTCGGGTCCGTATCTTTCAGCATCAAGTCATAAATCTGGTCTCCGACTTTCATGAAAGCGGCGAAAGGATTTCCTTTCACCTTCTCCTGTTGCTCTTTCGTCGCGACCCGATTGAACTCCATATTATGATTATGATAGCCAAAACCAGTGGCGATACCCTCCGCCTTGATAACATCCGAGGCCTGGTTGAAAATATCGCAAACAAGTTTAGCCTCATCGTGCGTAGTAATCGTCGGCATCATCGGCTGGATCAAATATTTACAGCCTAGTTTCGCATGATCGGCAGCCGTAGCTTTCCAATACTCCATGATCTTTGGGGTAACCTCCTTCGAGTATTTGAAAATCATAGCCTTAAAAGGGTCAGAAATAGATGTGTCTACCGGATTCACGTGCGAGCTAATGATCTTCAAGCCAGCGTCTTCCGCCATTTTCTTGAAGTCCATCATAGGAACACCCCCGATAGCGCCTTTACCATAACCCGCCAACTCCAGCTTGGAGTATCCCATATCCTTCACCTTCCGAAGATTAGCGGCCACGTCACCTTTATATAATTCTTGGGATAAAGAATAGATCTGCAAGCCAATCTCTTTGCTGGCATGGACCTCATCCACAACTCCCAACGCAGCGTTCGCCGCATTTACGGAACCGGCTTTACCAGCCAGCAATCCACCAGCGGTAAAGAGAGAGATATTTTTTAAGAAATCCCGTCTGTTACTCATAACATCATTCTATTTAAATAGGCTTATTTACAGAAATAAGGCAATGAATACGGGTTGCGATATTGATACCAGTACAAACGGTGGGAAGCCGCCTCCTTATCATTACCGAAGCTTAATGTAGCCGGGTTCCATTTAACCGGACGGCCTAGCTCACGGGCAATATTCTGTAAACAGCAAAGCGTATTCGTACTGCAACCTACCTCAACCGGTGCGATCGGATTCTCACGTGAACGAACGCAGTCGATGAAGTTCTGCATATGCGGAGCACTAGTCTCATAATTACCCGCATCGTTACCCTTCTTTTTGCTGTCTTTCAGCTTCTTCATATATTCCTCATACATCTTCTTACGCTCTTCCGGAGTCATCATTCTCGGGCGCTTCTCGATCAAATTCTTCAAGTCGGCGGGGATCTTAGACTGATCAGAGCAGTTGATGTAGCCACGAGCTACCTCGATCCAACCGTTATCACCAACAAACTTAATACCCTGCGCATCCGGATTATCCTCCAAATAAGGTTGTTCAGTCATTACGATACCATTCGCATAGCGCATGGTTGAATATTGCGTGCCATTGTATCCCTTAGGTGTAAACTCTACCGGACCAGAGCCATCCATACCGATAGCGGCTTGGGCGATATCGAACATATGAGCGCCCCAGTCAGCGGTATAACCATTACCGGTCTCTTGATACCAACGCCATGCACCCCATAGTTTCTCGTTCTCTTCCGGGTCCAGAGAAATAGGAGGACATAAATCGGGATGATAATGGATCTTCGGATCGTTCAACGGACCCATCCACTGATTGAAGTTCAAATTAGCGGGAACCGGCATTTCCGGCAAGCTCAGCGGCGTAGGAGGCTCACCTACACGTGCATATATTTTCTCTATATGACCGATGGCTCCATTCTGAACCATATCGATCGCAGCTTGGAACTCTCTGCTGGAACGTTGCTGGCTACCTACTTGAAGCACACGTTTGTTATTACGTACAGCCTTCACCATAGCCAAGCCTTCGGAGATCGTATAAGCCAACGGTTTCTGGCAATATACGTCTTTTCCGGATTGACAAGAATGGATGGTAGCCAAAGCATGCCAATGGTCCGGGGTAGCGACCTCGATAGCATCGATATCCTTACGCTCCAGCAAATCCTCGTAAAACTCATATTGATCACAACGTTGGTTCATTCCCTTTGAAGCTTGCCATTCAGCGACACGTCTTCTGAAACGCTCTGTTTTCATCGTGTCCACGTCACAACATGCGGCAACCTGTACGCCCGGACATGCGGCAAATCCTTTAAAGTCTGATAATGCTTGCTGACCTAGGCCGATAAAACCTAAAACGACTCGATCGCTCGGAGCGATACGAACGCCATTCATGGCCCAACTGGGAAGAATTGTTAAACTAGCCAATCCTAGTGCGGAAAGACCCAAAAACTCTCTACGGCTTACGCCCTTCTTAGTGTTTTCTTTCATGGTAATTTTGTTAATAATATAAGATAAAATGTAACTTGGTCTGAGAATTATCGCCCCAAAGTTATAAAAAATAATTTATTTCCATAATAATCTTTTAATAAAAAAGGCTATCCTTGTCCGGGATAGCCTTATTTTGATTCATATCAATTCCTAAAACGCATATCCGAAGCCTACGTTCAGATAGATCGGATACATCCCGAAGGTAATCGTATCGAAATCCTTTTGGAAGATATCGTTCAATCCCCATGTCAAGTCAGCGTATACGATAAGGTGCTTAAACGCTTTCCATTCTGTACCGATCTGCGCTCCCCACTGAAACTTTCTTAAGTTATCCGAGAAATCATAGGAAGCACGGTTGTCACCAGAAAACTCCACCTTCGTACCGGTAGGATTGATCTCACGCAGATATCCGTCGTATACGTAGCCGGAGAAGTTCCGGTTTGTAGCGAACGAGACAAATGGTCCCGCCGAGAAACTCACCCGGTTATTCAATTGGTAAAGAGCCACGACCGGTATCGAGAAATAAGTGTTCTCCACTTTCGTCTGCACGCCGCCGGTCCAGTTTCCTTTCAGCTTCTCGCCACCGGAGCCAATGATCTCCATGCTGTAATTCTTAACCGTCGCTTTTGTCTCCATACCTTTATTCTCCAGACGGAGACCGATCATCATACCCCATTCCTTGCTCTCGCCGAACCATTTCTTGATATCGCCCTCTATGGAGACACAAAGCGTAGGGCGATAACTATCTATCGCACGAATCTCACGAGGCAATGGCACCGGAGCGGTTCCGCCGATATTGATACCGGCCTTTACCGTATATTCCAATCCCCTTAGGGAAGACCAGATTATTCCTTGGTTTCTTTCCTGTTGCGCCTTCAACGTAATGACACCCGACAAGCACAGTATACCTATTAATACTATATATCTTTTCATATCCTCTGTTTTTTTAGTTCTCACCGGACTGGATTATCTCAACCTCATCGATCCAAAGCGTGCTACCTTCCGCTCCCTCGAAGACATCACCTTTCAAACTCGAAGAGAAGACTATGGATAACTGATAACCACCTTTCGCCAGCTTATCCTTATCGATCACCTTACCGGGCTTAGCCACGAACGGGATATAGAAACGCGTCCACTCATCCGTCTCTTTCTGATCGCTGATCCGGGCAACGGATATCAGGTTCGGGCTTGTCAGCCCGTTGAAACCATCCAAATATTTCACATTCTCATCCGTCTCATAGAAGATGGCGTAGATATCACATTGGTCTTTCTTACCTTTTACCTCCTCGCCATTCACTTTATACGACTCACCCGCTTTATATTTATAATAACCACTCAAGTAAGTCGGCACATGATCGAAAGGACGTCCCAATCTCGTGCCTTTCCTTGCGTCCGGAATAGCGTTCAGCAAATCAAACGTACCGATGAAAAGGTTTCCGGCGGCGATAGGCATACCGAATCCGCTACCGAAACTACCCGTGCTGCGGGTCACCAACTTAGCGCATTTACCGACATATCCGTTATCGTCTTGCATGGTTGGGAAGTCTAAAGGCTCCAATTTATTATTGGTCAAGGCAAATCCGGCATTCCCGCTCGCCCAAGTCACGGAATCTCCATTCGATGTAAAGTCATAGAATATCTGGTAACGTCCATTCTTCGGCTCCATCGTTATATGCTCGAAATGATATTCCGTGCTTACGCCGGAGACGATACAACGCACCGTATAAGTCTTTGTCCAGTGACCATCCTCGGAAGTTACCGTATAGGTTCTCGGCGTCGTAAAATCAAAAGCGGAACCACTAGCCGGAGTGATAGTAGCGCCGGGAGTCAAGGTGAATACCGGGGCTAGGTTTGTAATATCGGCGTCACTTTTCACGGTCAGTGTCACGGATTCGTTGTCGATCTCCGGCTCGGCTTTCAATATATCGCCATCCACCGTACACGACAAGATATCCGCTTCCGCATTGGGCGCCTCCTCCCGGATACATGAAACAGAGATCATCACCATAAAAAAACAGAAAAGCAAATTTCGCAAAGTCATACTCTATACATTATATTATATACAACACATCGCCCTTTTAGGGTGAACATAATGCACAAAGTTAAACTATATTCTCCAATATCGCATCCCTATATCTTTTAATAACTTTTTTTACAAAGACGCAATGGTACATATCCTTACAATACCAACCTTACCGGACAGATATACTTCAAGTACCACAGGATATATACTTCAAGTGCCATAGGATATATACTTCATCGACTAAGTAAGTAGTTAAAAAGCTATTATCATTTGCGATTGTAAAGGATTTCGCTTAATATTGCAAATACTTTAAATCAATAGTAATACCATGACAACTCGAAGAGATTTTCTCCGGCAGACCGCTTTGCTCGGTGCCGGACTTACCATCAGTCCTTTTTTCATTAAAGCCGGGAGCGCTGGTGTGGGCGCAAACGATAAGATAGGCGTCGGGCTTATCGGATGTAACGGCATGGGATTCGAAGACCTGAAAGCGTTCCTTCGTAATCCGGAAGTAGAGTGTATCGCCTTGTCGGATATTGACGAGAACGTATTGAATAATCGGGCGGCAGAGACCGAGAAGATCACCGGGAAGAAAGTAAAGCATTTATATAAAGACTGGCGTAAATTGATAGACAATAAGGATATCGATCTCGTAATCGTAGGTACTCCCGATCATTGGCACTGCCTGCAAATGGTATCCGCTTGCCAAGCCGGGAAGGATGTGTATTGTGAGAAACCGCTGGGAAATAGTATCGAGGAATGTAACATCATGGTACGGGCGGCGCAGAAATACAACCGGGTCGTGCAGGTAGGCCAATGGCAACGTAGCGATCCGCATTGGCAGGACGCCATGCAATTCGTACATAGCGGACAGCTGGGTAAGATACGCACCGTACGTGTATTCTCTTATCAAGGTTGGTGCCCCTCTATCCCCGTCAAGCCGGACGAGGCGGTGCCCGCCGGAGTGGACTATGATATGTGGCTGGGGCCGGCCCCGAAACGTCCGTTCAATCGGAACCGTTTTCATTTCACATTCCGTTGGTTCTGGGATTATGCGGGAGGTTTGATGACGGACTGGGGCGTACATTTACTGGATTACGCATTGTATGGCATGAACGTCACCGCACCGGAGTCTATCATGGCTTCCGGAGGTAAATTTGGTTATCCGGATGACGCTTGCGAGACCCCGGACTTATTGCAAACCATTTATACATTCAAGGACTTCACCGTTATGTGGGATCATGCGATCGGCATTGACGACGGGGCCTACGGACGGAATCATGGCCTAGGATTCGTTGGCGAGAACGGTACCTTGGTGATCGATCGTGGCGGCTGGGAGGTTATTCCGGAAAAGGTAAACGGACAGGCCCGCATGGAGGCTGTTCCCTTGAAGAAGTCATACGGAGAGGGTGGCTTGAATTTGCATGCGAAGAATCATTTGGAATGTATCAAGAGCCGGAACCGGAATTGCAATGCCAGCGTAGAGATCGGGGCGCATATCGCCAAGTTCTCCCAATTAGGGAATATAGCCTATCGCACGGGTAAGAAATTATCGTGGGATGGAAAGAGTTTCCATGATACGGAGGCGGATAAACTATTGTGCAAGGAATACAGGGCACCGTGGGAATTACCGAAAATATAAGGATCTAGTTGTAGGGACGGGGCACGCCCCGTCTCTACAACTGGGTATTTATTGATGTTCGGGGCGTAACAGGTCGTTCACCGTCTTCACGGGGTTGAATGTCTCGATAGGAACTTCTACGAATACCGTGTTCCAGTCGCTCATGGCACCGTTCCACAAGCCCGGCAATTCCAGCGCTTTCAATTCGCGGCCATCCTTGCTCTTATAAGAGATGAAGCCCGTATTCTTATCCACGTAATCCGGCAAGTTGTATTTCTCTCCCTTGTGATTCTTAACGGCGCAAACCAAATCCACGGGATTAAAGTGAGTACCCTTCTCAAACATCGCCTTCTTAGCCGGATCGCTCATATCGATCTGGGAGCTTTCAAGCACCTGCAAGGAAACCGTACCGTCCGGATTCACCGCAAGGAACGGACCGCCACCCGGCTCGCCCACATTCTTCACCATACCGCATACACGCAACGGGCGAAGCAGTTTGCTCTTGATATACAGGATTAACTCGGCGTCTTCCAGTAATTTCGTATCCGGGTTCTTGATACATAGGTCGTCTTGCAAGAAATGAATCATCTCCTCTACCTCGGCATGGGTATATTTGCCGGTCTCGATCTGTTCCAGATATCTGAAGGCTTTCTCCTGCAATGTTACCAAGACACCGGCGATCACCTTCTTGTAGATAACCGTAGAGCATTTGAAGCTATCCGGAACCACGTTATCTATATTCTTGATAAATACCACGTCGGCATCCACATCGTTCAAATTCTCGATCAAGGCTCCATGCCCACCCGGACGGAACAATAACTTATCATTCTTATCGCGGAACGGCGTGTTATCCATAGCGGCCGCTACCGTATCAGTACTCGGTTTCTGGATACTGAAAGAGACATCGTATTTCACAGAGAACTTCTCCTCGTACTCGCCAGATTTATCGGCAACCAATTGCTCGAATAAAGCCTGATGCTCCGGAGATACCGTGAAATGGATATTCACCTCGCCGGCGTTATTCTTGGCGTACATGGCGCCTTCGGCCAGATGTTCCTCCATCGCCGTACGAACCGTATCGGCATATTTATGGAAAAGCAACAAACCTTTCGGTAGCTGTCCGTAATTCAAGCCTTTCGGCTCCAATAAATTGGATACCACCTCCTTGTACTCGCCCAAGGCTACCAACGCAGGAATATCTTTCCCTGTATTCTCCACGCACTTCTTGTCCAAAGCCTTATAGAAAGCGAATTTCTCGATCTCGCTAAAGAATTTCTTCTCGAAAGCGTTCGTCGGTTCCTTATAATCCGCTGAAAGGAACTCGTACAGATTCTTAAACATACGGCTAGCGGCACCGGAGGCAGGTACGAATTTTACGATTTTCTTGTTTTTAGCCAGATAAGCGTCCCAAGCATCCATATAAGAAGCCTGTTCCTCTTTAGATATTACCATAATACCTTTTTCTACCGAAGCGGAGGCCGCTATCTCAAGGAAAGGGAAACCTTTTACGAAGCAAGCGAGTTGCTCTTCAATCTGTTTTTCGCTGATTCCTTTGGCTTTCAGCTGTTCTAAATCGTTCGCGTTTAACATAGTATAGTATTTAATGTGAATAATCTCATCAGTAACGCCACAGGGCACTTATGCGCTATGTGTATCGCAAATGTATAAAATAACCGCAAGATACGTGTTGAAATTCCATAGAAAAAAGTATTTTTACAGCATGTTTTGCGGTTTGTCCTCAACCGGGCAATAAAAATGATATAACTATGGATACAATTGGATTCTTTACGTCTGAGGAAAAGAAGCTGTTCTTCTCCAAATACAGGCTCCTGTTACGAAACCTTTACTCTTTCCTCGAGAGGGAAGATATCCGGAAGATGAAGGAGCTGATGAAGCGGGTTGTCGCCCTCGATTGCTACGGCAGGGATAAGAATGGTATCAACGGTTTATTGCGAAATATCGACACGGCCTTGATCGCCACCTTGGAGATTGGCTTGAAACGTACCTCGGTCATCGCCCTCCTATTATACCGCCCGGTATTGAAGAAGGCGATCACGATAGAGGAAGTGGAGCAAAAATTCGGGGCGGACGTGACCTTGATCATCCGTCGCCTCTTGAAGACCTCCGACCTGTATGCCCGGAACACCGCCGTCAACTCGGAGAATTTCCATCATTTGCTTTTCTCGTTTGCTGAGGACGTACGTGTGATCTTGCTTATGATCGCCGACCGCCTCTGCCTCATGCGTATGGGAAAACAGATGCAAGAGGATGATCGTATCCGACTGGCTACCGAGGCCTCTTATTTGTACGCTCCCCTCGCCCACCGACTGGGTTTATATACGATCAAGAGCGAGCTGGAAGACCTTTCCTTGAAATATACGGACAGGAAACAGTATGACTTCATCAAGCGGAAGCTGAATGAGACGAAACGCTCCCGCGACGCTTATATCGCCGAGTTCATCGCCCCGATCAAGCGGAAGCTGACGGCGGCGGGATTCAAGTTCGATATCAAGGGACGTACTAAATCCATACATTCCATTAATAACAAACTGAAAAAGCAGCAGGTGGAGTTCGAGGGTATCTACGATCTTTTCGCTATCCGGATCGTATTGGATACGCCGCTGGAGAAGGAACGCTCGGAATGCTGGCAAGTCTACTCCATCGTCACCGATATGTACCAGCCCAACCCGAAGCGTATGAAGGACTGGATCTCTATCCCGAAGAGCAATGGTTACGAGAGCTTGCACATCACGGTTATGGGGCCGCAAAATAAATGGGTAGAGGTGCAGATCCGTACGAGGCGAATGGATGAGATCGCCGAGCGAGGCCTAGCGGCGCATTGGAAATACAAGGGCGTGAAAGCAGAGAGCGGGCTAGACGAGTTCTTGAATACCGTACGTGCCGCCTTGGAGGCCAAGGAGAATAATCCGCTCGACTTGATGCAGGATTTCAAGATGGATCTATATAAGGATGAGATCTACGTCTTCACGCCTACCGGCGAGCTTATCAAGCTGGCCAAGGGAGCGACGGTCCTCGATTTCGCCTTTGCCATCCACACGAAGCTGGGAAGCAAATGCGTGTCGGCGAAAGTGAACGGTAAGAACGTTCCGATCAAATACACCTTGAACAACGGCGATAGCGTATCCGTTATCACGTCGCCCGCCCAAAGCCCGAAGCGGGATTGGCTGAACTTCGTCGTCACCTCCAAGGCCCGTGTGAAGATCAAGCAGGCCTTGAAGGAGGAGACCGTGAAGGCCGTGGAATTCGCCAAGGAGATGTTGCAGCGCCGCTTCAAGAACCGGAAGATCGACATGGACGAGCCAACCATGATGCGCTATATCAAGAAGAAAGGATTCAAGACCGTCACGGACTTCTATATCGAGATCGCCGAAGAACGCCTCGATCCCAACCAAGTAATCGACGAATATCTGGAGGCTTTCCGCAAGGAGACGGAGACGAACGAGCGTACCGAGGTGCGTAGCGCCGAGGAATTCGTGACGATGACTCCGGTGGAGGAGATATCGACGAACAAGGATGTCTTGGTGATCGACAAGAACCTGACGGGTATCGAATATAAACTCGCCAAATGCTGCAACCCGATTTATGGCGACGAGGTTTTCGGTTTCGTCTCCACGCAAGGTATCAAGATACACCGCATGGATTGCCCGAACGCCCAAGAGATGTTCAGCCGCTTCGGTTACCGGATCATCCGCGCGAAATGGAGTGGCAAGGGAGACAATGGCTATACGGTTACGCTGCGGGTGATCGGACGGGACGATATAGCGATCGTCACCAACATCACCTCCGTGATCGGAAAAGAATCGAACGTCACGCTTCGCTCCTTAAACATCAACTCGGTAGACGGATTATTCCAAGGTAACTTTACCGTATTGGTAAGAGATACGACCGCATTAAACTTGCTGACGAAAAAGATCAAGGCGGTAAACGGCGTGAAAGCGGTAGAGCGATTAAATTCTTAGACAGTGTACTGTGCACGAAGTACCGTAGTACTCTGTACGAAGTACTACAGTCCCCTCTAGGAAGTACCGCAGTACTTCGTACAGGGGACTGGGCCAACTGTAAGACTGGGCCTTGTGACTATACCCGGATCACAGAATCGGCTTCAGCCCCATCTTCTCCGCACGTTGTATAAGGAATTGACGGGCCGCCTCATACTCGTTCGGGATCACGCCGTCGAGGATGGCGTTCTTGATCGCCTCTTTCAGCACGCCGACAGGCTTGGAGGGAGCCAAGCCAAACGTCTCCATGATCTCCTCGCCGGATACCGGGGGCTGGAAGTTACGGACACGGTCTTTTTCCTCTATATCGGCCAGCTTCTCGCGCACCTTACGGAAGTTGTTCAAGAAACGGCGAACCTTCTCCGGGTTCTTGCTCGTGATATCGGCCTCGCACAGTTTCATCAAATCGTCGATATCATCTCCCGCGTCAAACAGCAGACGGCGGATCGCCGAATCCGTCACCTCATCGTCCGACAAGGCGATCGGACGCATATGCAGGCTTACCATCTTCTGCACGTACTTCATCTTCTCGTTCATCGGGAGTTTCATCTTCCTAAAAATACCGGGGATCATCCGCTCACCGATAAAATTATGATTATGGAACGTCCATCCCAAGCGAGGGTCGAAACGCTTCGTGGCAGGCTTGGCGATATCGTGGAAGAGGGCGCTCCAACGCAGCCATAGATTATCGGAAGTCTTGCTCAAACGATCCAGCACCATCAAGGTATGGGCGAAATTATCCTTATGCCCGATCCCCTCCTTGGTCTCCACACCTTTCAAGGCGCAAAGCTCGGGGAAAATCAATGGCAACAGTCCGCATTTATCCAGCAAGTCGAAACCGATAGAGGGCTTTGGCGAGAGGACGATCTTGTTCAACTCGTCCACGATACGCTCCTTGGAGATGATGGAGATACGCTCCCGGTTGCGGATGATGGCGTCGAAGGTATCGGGATCGATAAAGAAACCTAATTGAGTGGCGAAACGAACCGCGCGCATCATCCGGAGCGGATCATCGCTGAAAGTAACATCCGGGTCTAAAGGCGTACGGATCGTAAGCTCGTCCATATCCTCCAACCCGCCGAAGGGATCGACCAATTCTCCGTAACGCTCCTTATTCAGGCAAAGGGCTAAAGCGTTGATCGTGAAATCGCGGCGGTTCTGGTCATCCTCCAAAGTGCCATCTTCCACGACTGGCTTACGGCTGTCATGGCTGTAGGATTCTTTCCTCGCCCCCACGAATTCCAGCTCCAGATCGCCGGCTTTCACCTGCGCCGTCCCGAAATTCTTGAAGACGGAAAGATAAGCGCCACGCCCGATCTTCTTGGCCACTCGTTTGGCCAACTCGATACCGCTGCCTACCGCTACCACGTCTATATCCTTGGATGGGCGGTTCAAGAAAATATCCCGCACATATCCGCCTATTACATATACCTCAACACCTAGCTCTTCCGCCGCCTCCGATATCAAATGGAAAGGCTTCGCGGATATATGATTTACTATCTCTTCCTCGTTTATATACATATTTATGTATTCCAAATCCAATAAAGAGCGCAAAGATAATCAAATTTCATGTACTTTTGCGGTATCAAATACATTGAACGAGAAAGATATGAAAAAGTTAGCGATCTGTATAACGCTCATTGCCGCCATTTTAACGGGCTGTAACGGAGACGAGAAAGCGGCTCAGGCCCGTTTGGACAAGGCCCGGGCCATGTACGAGAATAACGAGTTTTTCGGGGCGAAGAACGAGATAGACAGTATCCGGACGCTCTATCCCAAGGAAGTAAAGGTGCTGAAGCAGGGATTAACGCTTATGCGCCAAGTAGAAGTAAAGGAGGCGGAGCGAAACATCGCTTTCTGCGACAGCTTACTCCCGATCAAGCTGGAGGAAGTAGAGGGATTGAAGAAAGGCTTCGCTTTCGAGAAGGATTCCGTTTACGAGGAAATCGGCAATTATATCTGGAAACAGCAGACGATCGAGCGCAACGTGCAACGTTGTTACGTACGTTGCGGCGTGAACGAGGAGGGCGAGATGTATCTGGCCAGCGTATATTACGGCGGACGCCCCATCGAGCATACGGGAATCAAGCTGAGCCTGAAAGACGGCCAATTCGCCGAGACCGCTTCCATCCCGTACGACGGCGGACTGAATTACCGCTTCAAGGATATGGGAAGCACCACGGAGGTAGTGACCTACAAGGGGGAGCACTGCGTCGATGCCGTCAAGTTCATCTACGATAACGAGAAAGAGCGGATCAAGGTGGAATACACGGGAGGCAAGCCTTACATTATATATATGGCGGACGCCGACAAGAAAGCGATCGTCAACACCTTCAACCTCGCCACCGTATTAAGCGATATCAAGAGCATGAACACCTTGAAAGAGAAATCAGAGAAGAAGATCGCTTATCTAAAGAATAAACTGGAGGAGTAGAATCCCTCCATACAAATGGCCTACCTATAAACAAAGCACCGGGACCCCTACCATACAGTAGGAATCCCGGCGTTAGTATACAGACTGATATCCACTATCAGTTATTCATCATTTAACGACGACCTTCTGGGCGGTCTCGCCATCAACGGAAACTACCACGATACCTTTCGATGCCGGCATCACGAAGTTATCTGAAGAAGCGATAGCGGAAGCGGTGGTCTGACCTAAGATGTTAGACAATGTAACCGTCTTGCCTGCCGCGTTCAAGACCGTAACGCTAGCCTCGCCAGCGATTACCGTGAAGCTGGCAACCTCTTCCAATTGTTCGTTGGAAACCGGAGTCGGAGCATTCTCGATCGTGAACGGAACGCCAACATTAGACATTACCACAACATTGTTTACCACACCTACATAAGGAGTCTTCAACTCGCCCGCAGCCACGGTGCGATTCAGCTCTTTCTGGTTCTCCAATAAGTAACCACCATCCTGAGTTGTCTTGAAGGCGAACAAAGCATTGTTATCCAAAGACGGAACGATATTCGCTTTATCGCTGAAGCCTACACGATAGTAAGTAGCGCCATTGCTAACGAATGTCTCGTTAGAATCCCGCAAGGATACCATATAGTAGCGAGGAGAAACAGCTTTGGTAGTTGTCTCCGGCGTATAGATCGATGTCGTGATGAAATACAACGGTTTACCAGCGATCACGGTATCGGCTTCTTGAACCCACAAAGAGAAGTTGTCAGTCTCATAAGTTGACTTCAAGATATCTTGGCCTTCGTTCTTCACTTCGGCGAAGAAATTCAGCGGATTCATCGTCAAGAACTTACCATTCGTACCGAAACGCTTGTGAGAATTGTCGATAGAAGCGTACTCCGGAGCCTCTACAGCGACAAAGTCGAAGTAGTTAACCTTATCGGAAAGGATCAGGTTCGCCGTATTCACGTTCATAAAGACATATTGAGTGGTCGCGCCTACCCTTGTAGCCATCTGGTATTTGCCACCGGTCGTAGCCGTATTGAATACGAATTCCAACGGAGCGGTATAATCAGATAATTTCAACGGCCCACCATTCTCGCTGGCAACCAAATCATTGCTGAAACGTTCTTTCAACATATAAGTCGCATGATACAAGGTATCACCTAAAGCACGGGCACCTAAACCATCCGTTACATTCTGTACGGAATCTTGGCTAACCACGATACGAAGAGCGGCTGCGTTCGCTGCGTCACCGGATTTAATCATCAATACGGAATCTGAAGTAAACGCATACAGATCGTCTACGCCCGGAGTACCGGAGATCAAGTTCAATACATAACCATTATCGGCGAGTTCCTCCGCAGAGAAGTGACGAGTACCCAAGAATTTATCCTTTAAATCCACATTCGCTTGATATTCCACCGTAATAGAATCGATGCTACCCCCAAATGTATAGGTATTGGCCATACCTTGAACGGCGAAGATCTCCTCGTTAGAAATAATAGTCGTATTCGTATTACGGTCTACAACCGAATACATTCCGTTGTTTTCCTTGATATACCATTGTCCCTTCGGTTGATAAATAGAAGGTTTGAAACCTGCCGCAGTTACCAATTTATCGGAAGCGGCACTCTTATCGTAAGCGACAGCGTATTGTCCGCCCTTATCGCCCTTGCTCGCACTCTTCAAGAAGTATACGCCTGTACCTGTAGCGATCGTAGAAGGAGTTCCCTTCGTTACGGTAATAACAGGAGCGGCTCCTTGAGCAGGTTGAGTAGAACCCGACTGCAAGTCAGATACGGTCAAGGCTTTCGTCTCGATCACGCTGGCATATACGACACGTACGTTCGGAACGGAGGTCATCGGACTTGCGTTCACGGTCGGAGCGGCAGCGGCATACATAGCCAAAGCATCGTTCTTCAAGTTGATCGTGAAATAGAATTTCTGGAAATCAGCGTTACCCAGTGTATGCAAGCCACTAGCGTCATAGGTGGAGTCAGCCGTAAACTTAGCCCCATATACACCGGTAGCACCGGCTATCACATTCTTCAATGTATCGACACCTAAGTATTTTGCTTTACCATCACTAAATACTTGGTCACCTTGGATCTGCAAGGTCACATATTTAGCGTTCGCAATAGCGCCTGTAGCGGGAGCCGCCGTATTCTTCGCTATCAAGTTCTTACCCTCGAAGATATTTCCTTGATAATTTCCTCCAAACGTCAATTGAAAGACTTGGAAACCATCCCCCAGCTCACTTGCGCTCAAATACATAGCGTCGCTAGGAGCCTCTACGGTAAATTTCGTAGAAGAGGCAGAAGAACCTAAGCTCAAGTCTGTCCCAGCTACATCCAACGCCAAGATTTGATTGTTTCCGAAATAAGCCTGAATAGCGCTACCACCGGCAGCGTCAGAGAATGTCCACTGATTCACGCCCGATGTGATAACAGGCTTTGCCGTAGATGAAGCCGCAAACGACAAAACGGCCTGTGTCTTCTTGTTCTTGAATTGATACACAGGACCAGCAGGAGTCGTGCCCGCATTCGTGATTTGCCACAAGGCAGAATCAATAGCGGCTTTGGTAGCGTCTGACGCCAAAGTTTTAACAATTACTGAGTCGGCTTTCTCACCACTTAAAGACAAAACGGAAGAACCTGTCTTTAAATAATAATAGTTACCGGCTTTCCACTGAGCCTCCGGAACGGTCGTACTCGACTGAGCATTAGCCGAGAATACGCCCGCAACCATCAGGGCCGCAGCAATAAGAGTACATTTTTTGTCCATAATCAAATAGATTTTATTTATTAATCACAGTCTAAACAGGGGTTGTTTAGAAAAGGTTTTGAGGGCGTATGAGATTAACAATCGATTTAGCGTCTTATAACAAAAATCGTCCTATTCTCACGAACAGGACGACTATACTACTAAAAATGTAAACAGTGTATTTATATAGTAATATCATGAAACTATATATTTTGGAGAAAAACCGCTCCACCTTCACAGGCAAAACGGCTGGAAATCTAATCTACTCAATAAATATCTTCACAGGCTTACTCGAAATAAGCATGTTCTTTTACGACATGACCTCTGTCATCGAAATAAACCTTATATATCTTACCATTTCTGGAAAGTAATACTACCTTATACTTCACAAACGTGCTATTGTTTGACACCTCAACTGATTTCACCATACATCCCTCATAGGAAGTATTTACCGCATCACGCAATACTTGGGGCATATCAGTTACCTCGATCGGATAAAATTTATCCTGTGCCACTGTTTCCTTAGCGCTACCGGCCATCCCGGCTTGCGCTTCTACATCAGGGGCAATAAATAAGCCACATAAAGCGACAATAACCCCGTAAACAATCTTTTTCATACCTTAAAAACCTAAATACCTAAACCTTTTTTCTCTTACATCATAAATTCGCAGTATAGGGTGCAATCTCCGTGCCAAAACTCACCCTAAAAAACGACAAGAGAATAATAAGTTGTAAATCCGACAATTAACCAAAAGCGAAGAATCAATCATTCGGTTGCCAAAGTGTGGAACAAACCGTGGAATGTGGAAAATTTCCCCACGAGAGTGTGGAATCTCTACACACTACTATAAAAAACGAGGCCCACCCTTAATCTATATAAGGATGAGCCTTAAATCATTCTACTTAAATATAATCAAATAAAAATACTAAAGTAATAAAATAAAGTTCCGTAATATCATATACACTCTGTGTCTAATCTCTAATTTGCGATTCACAAAGATAAATCTTTTTGTTCAACCATCTATAAAATAACCGCTCATCTAACGAAACTCAAAGATTTTTGAACAAAAAGATTCCTTTTAAGGACAAGTCATAGATTATCACGAACTTCAATCCTTCGCTTGGTGTACGGTAAGTTGCGGGAATGGGAAACCGATACCTACCTCATTGAAGGTCGCGTAGATATTCTTGTTAATATCGAAATACACGCCCCAATAGTCGGAACTGTTTACCCAAACACGTACTACCACGTTTACGCTGCTGTCCGCCAAGGCTGTCAAGGCGATAAACGGAGCGGCCGGCTCGGACAAGATGCGGGAATCCTTCGCCAATACAGACTCTATCACTTGCTTTACTTTCTCATAATCGCTGCCGTATTCCACGCCAAAAGTCCAGTCTACACGGCGAGTCGTCTGGTTACTGAAATTAGTCACAACGCCACTGCTCAAAGAGCCGTTCGGTATATAAATGACCTTATTATCAACCGTACCTAATACGGTATGGAACATCTGGACCTCTTTCACGGTACCGCCAACGCCCTGCGCCTCAATATAATCACCCACCTTATAAGGCTTGAAAAGAAGGATGATCAATCCACCGGCAAAGTTTGACAGGTTACCGCTCAATGCCATACCGACAGCGACACCGGCGGAAGCCAACAAGGCGGCAAACGACGTAGTTTGAACGCCTAACGCCCCTACGACTGAAATAATCAATAAAATGGTTAAACTGACATTCACCAAACTGCCGACAAAAGTCTTGACAGAAGGATCGATATCCCGTTTGCTCAATATCTTCCGAACCAGTTTATTAAGTAAGTTTATAACCAATCGTCCCACCAAGAAGACAATAAGGGCTTTAATAATCGTAAAACCCAATTGGGAGCCATGCTCAACCAAGGATCTGATAGCTTCCTCTAATTTAGAACTCGCTTCTACAGCTGCTAATAATACCATATCTCTTCTATTTTAATTAATCTATTAATTATATAACAATCTGATCTTCCAAAATATTATGAAATGTAGCAAAGGTATAAAGTTTTTTTAATCTGGTAAAACCATGAAATAATTACGTAGCTTTGCGATCAATCAAATAACACGTTAAATTCGACAGCATGAAAATCCTTGCGATACTCGCCGCCCTTTTCCTTTCAATAGGCTATGGCCACGCTCAGACATACGAGAAGTTTGTCGAGAAAAGTTTTGACTTCTTGGACAAGAACGACTTAGTCTCCGCCGAAGAGAGCCTACGAGCCGCCATGCGCCTTGAACCGGGCAACCCCAATAACTACGCCTTGCTCATGAATCTCGGGACGATACAGCGTAGACAAGGGAAACTGGAAGATGCCCTTCTCTCCTATACCGCCGCCCTAAGCCGCCATCCGAATAATGAGGCCATACTGGAAAATCGTGCCGGCTTATATACGGAAATGGGTGAGATAGAAAAAGCGACGAACGATTACAATGCCCTGTTAATCTTGAACCCCCATCATCAAGAGGCGTTATATTGCAGGGCAATGCTTCATTTACAACATAAGAACTATCTTTTGGCCGAGCAGGATTTCGATAAGATACTGGAAGTAAACGAGAAATCCGTGAAAGGACGTCTGGGACACGCGATTCTCGAAAAGCTACGGGGGAATTACGATGAGAGCGAACGCATCTTTAATTACTTGATCAGCGAGATGCCCCGTGAATGGATCTTATACGAAGGCCGTGCCGATCTATACTTCATGATGGGCAAGAACGCCCGGGCTATGGCCGATATCAATCGTGTTTTCGTGGAAAGTACCCCGACAGCCGCTTTATATGTATTGCGAGGCAAAGTAAAACTCGCCCAATATGAGAAGGCATCGGCCGCCTTAGACTTCAAGAAAGCTGAGGATATGGGATATGATAAAACGACTATCGACGAGTTGATGAAGATGGCTCGTTAAGGCTGTTTTTATACGTATAGTGGCATCGGCTCACGCGAGTAGTGGCGTAGGCCAATGCCACTACTCGCGTGAGC